>NZ_CP047030.1:1683750-2041875 GCF_009796825.1 Algibacter sp. L3A6 | reverse complement strand
TTTTTGTTTTCTGCTAATCATGGGTAACTTAATTTTTTCTTTCATATCATAAACCAAAAAATTAAGTGCTTGACTTCCTGGATGCTCATTAAGCAACTCCTTTAAAGCTATAATTTTTTGTTCTGTTAAATCTCTAACATCTAATTGAATAGATAGTTTTTTGGCGTAATTCTCCATAACATCATGCAATAATTGAAAACTATTAAACTGCAATCGTGGATCACTTTTCTTACCAGTATCTTTATTAGTCCAACCTTCTCGAACAAAGGTTTTTACAAACACAAAGCTATTAATCATAAAAAAGTGTCGAAATTTTAAATACTCTTCACCAAAAACTCTAAATTCAAAACTATCCGTATAATCTTCAATAGTAAACATAGCCCAACCTTTACCTTGCTTACTTACACGATGCTGCACATCGGTAACCACACCACCAAAAACAATTTCTCGGTTTACGTAAAGGTTTAAATCATTAAACATACTAATAGTTCCATTACAGAAAGTTTTCATCTCTGTTTTAAAGTCGTCCAACGGATGTCCAGAAATATAAACCCCAACAACCTCACGTTCCTTACTCAGTTTTTCCATAGTTCCCCACTCTTCACAAGGCGGAACTTCGGGTTCTGGTATTTGTACATCACTAGCCTCCCCAAACAAACTCACTTGTGCTGAGTTTTCATTTTCTTTGTGCTTGTGTGCGTATTTAATTGCTTTTTCTAAAAAGGTAATACCATCACCATCATCATGAAAATATTGAGCTCGATGTGTATCGGCTAAACCATCAAAACCACCAGCTAAAGCTAAATTCTCGAAAGCTCTTTTATTTGCAGCCCGTAAATCTATTCGTTTTGCTAAATCGAAAATAGACTTATATGAACCATCTTTTTCTCTGTGCTCTACAATAGTCATTACAGCACCATGCCCTACTCCTTTTATAGCTCCCATTCCAAAACGAACGGCGTAATCTTTATTAACAGAAAACTTATAAAACGACTCATTAACATCAGGACCAAGAACATCTAGCTTCATACGCTTACACTCTTCCATAAAAAATGTAACCTGTTTAATATCGTTCATGTTGTTCGATAAAACAGCCGCCATATATTCGGCAGGGTAATGCGCTTTTAAGTAAGCTGTTTGGTAAGCGATCCATGCATAACATGTAGAGTGCGATTTATTAAAGGCGTAACTCGCAAAGGCTTCCCAATCTTTCCAAACTTTCTCTAGAATTTTAGCATCGTGTCCATTGGCGCTGGCTTGCTCAATAAACTTAGGTTTCATTTTATCAAGAACGGCAATTTGCTTTTTACCCATCGCCTTACGCAAAACATCGGCTTCACCTTTGGTAAACCCAGCCAAACTTTGCGAGAGTAGCATTACTTGCTCTTGGTAAACGGTAATACCATAAGTTTCCTTTAAGTACTCTTCCATTGCTGGTAAATCGTACTCAATATCTTCATCACCGTGCTTTCTACGAACGAAACTAGGAATATATTCCATTGGCCCCGGACGATATAAGGCATTCATGGCAATTAAATCTTCAAAAACAGTAGGCTTTAAATCACGTAAGTGTTTCTGCATACCAGGCGATTCATACTGAAACACCCCAACCGTTTCACCACGCTGGAATAACGCATAAGTTTCTGCATCATCTAAAGGAAACGTTTCAGGGTCCAAAAGAATGTCATGTTTCGCTTTTACAATTTTAACAGTATCTTTAATCAGGGTTAATGTTTTTAACCCCAAGAAATCCATTTTTAGTAATCCGGCATCTTCCACCACCGAGTTATCAAACTGGGTAACGTATAAATCGGAATCTTTCGCTAATGAAACCGGTACGAATTTGGTAATATCATCGGGAGTAATAATAACACCACAGGCATGAATTCCCGTATTTCTTACCGACCCTTCTAGCGTTCGAGCTAGATTTAAAGTTTCGGCTTGCAAATCACTACCATCTGCAATATTTAAAAGTTCATTAACTTTTTCTAAATCTTCTGCTCTAAATTTTTGTCCGAGTTCCTTTTCCGAAAGACCAAAAATCTTTCCTAGTTTAGACATATTCGGAATTAACTTCGCAATTCTATCGGCATCAAATAATGGCAAATCCAACACACGTGCGGTATCCCTAATAGACGATTTTGCCGCCATGGTACCGTATGTAATAATTTGTGCCACTTGGTTGGAACCATATTTCTCGATTACATAATCCATAACACGACTTCGACCTTCATCATCAAAATCGATATCGATATCGGGCATACTTACACGATCGGGATTTAAGAAACGCTCAAAAAGTAAATCGTATTTAAGCGGGTCTATATTTGTAATCCATAAACAATACGCAGCAACCGACCCTGCTGCAGAACCACGACCAGGACCAACCGAAACATCCATGTTCCGCGCTTCTCGAATAAAATCTTCTACAATAAGGAAATACCCAGGGTATCCTGTTTTTTCAATTACACCCAACTCGAAATCGAGGCGTTCTATAACAACCTCCGAAAGTTCTTCTCCGTAACGTTTTTTAGCTCCTTCATAAACTAAATGACGTAAAAATGCATTTTCACCACGCTTACCTCCATCCACTTGATCCTCCTCATGAACAAATTGCTCAGGAATATCGAAGGCAGGCAATAATACATCACGAGCTAATTGATAAGCCTCAACTTTATCAACAACTTCCTGCACATTAGAAATGGCCTCTGGAACATCTTTAAAAAGCTCCTTCATTTGGTCTGGAGATTTAAAATAATACTCCTGGTTTGGCATACCGTAACGGTATCCACGACCACGACCTATTGGTGTCGCTTGTTTTTCTCCATCTTTTACACACAATAAAATATCGTGAGCATTAGAATCACCTTTCTTTCTGTAATACGTATTATTAGAAGCTATTAATTTTACATCATGCTTTCTTGCCAATGAAATTAATGTTGGATTTACACGATCTTCATCTTCTTGATTGTGGCGCATGAGCTCCACATACAAATCGTCGCCAAACTGTTCTTTCCACCAAAGCAAAGCTTCTTCGGCTTGATTTTCACCAATATTCAGGATTTTACTTGGTACTTCACCGTATAAATTTCCTGTTAAAACAATTAAATCTTCTTTATATTCTTCAATTAACTTCTTATCAATTCTAGGGATATAATAAAATCCATTTACAAAGGCATGCGATGATAACTTTGCTAGATTATGGTATCCATTTTTATTTTTGGCGATTATCACAATTTGATAACCGTTATCTTTTCTCGACTTATCTAAGTGATTTTCACATACAAAAAACTCACAACCTATAATAGGTTTCATTTCTTTTGCAGTAACTGTCGCTCCAGTAATTTCGGCTTCCTTCTTTTTAGCTTTTACGCCTCCGTTATGTTTATTAACTGCGTTCACGAAGTGAAAAGCCCCCATCATGTTAGCATGATCGGTAAGTGCTACAGCTTCCATATTATATTCCGCTGCTGCGGAAACAATATCGGCAACCCCCATTGTAGATTGTAATACCGAGAACTGCGAATGATTGTGTAAATGAACAAAATCTACATCGGCTAAAGCGGAAACGTTTTGCTTAATATCTTCGGAAGATAAACCACTACTTTCACTTTTCTTTATACGCGCAAGAATCTTAGAACTTTCGCGTTTTAGGTTTATGTGTTTTAAACCAATAAGATCAATGCTAGCCGGGTTTGCTTCATTAAAATCCTGAAAATACTCAGGCTCAACATCTAATTGCTCTTTGGTATACTGTCCCAAACGAACCAATTCGAAAAAACAACGCGTAGTTGCTTCCACATCGGCTGTGGCATTATGCGCTTCAGAAAAACCTACACCAAATAAATGCGCGTGTAATTCTGATAATGTTGGTAATTTAAACTTACCGTAACGTCCACCAGGAATTTCACATAACTTAGCAGTATGCTCGGTACAAGTGTCTAAAACAGGAAGTTCTTGCAATGGGTTTTCTACATCACCACGCACAAACTCGGCGCCCATAATATTTAAATCGAACTTTACATTTTGCCCAACAACAAACTTAGTTTTACCTAAAGCTTCATTAAATTTCTCTAAAACTTCGGCTAACGGAATACCTTGCTCTTCTGCTAATTCCGTAGAAATACCGTGAATTTTTTCGGCATCATAGGGAATATTAAATCCTGCGGGCTTCACCAAATAATCTTGATGTTCAATACAGTTTCCCATATCGTCATGCAGTTGCCAAGCAATTTGAATACACCTTGGCCAGTTGTCAGTATCTGTTATAGGCGCGTCCCAACGCTTTGGTAATCCGGTAGTTTCTGTATCGAAAATTAAGTACATGCCGTGTTTTAGTCTTTTGAAATTAAGCTATTTAACCTTTAAAATCTTCTTTATTTTTACAAAGAAGATTTGAGTAGAAAAAGTTTATAAAAATACAGAGAATATTTTCTTTTTTGGCTTGATACCCTAAAGAGTTTTGAACAAATTGGAATCTATCCATAAATTACACTTACAGAATACAATACCCACTAGGTTACAAGTTTCATTTCAAATTTGCGCGAAGCTATAGCAATTTCGATAGCGTTTTTTTGATTTACTAGCAACGTTACAATACGTGTTGGCAGAATTCTATCTTTAAGCACATCGTTATATTTAGCTAAATTAGCAACATCTCTTTTTACTGCTTCTTGCAAAATAAAATCCACATTATTTGATGCAAACATGGCTTTTAAACTGATAGAAATTTTATGCAAATCTCCCATTAAGCTCCCTGAAGTTTTTGGCTCTTTGCCATATCGTAAAATTTCTCTTTTTATATCCTGAGCAAACAATCTACGTTCTACAGATTTTCTAACAAAAAACTCTATTAACGTTCTATTTTCTACATTTTCCGCTGCACTAAGATAACTTTTCTCGGCATCGTAATTTTTAACTAATAATTTATTTAACTGCTTCGATATTTTTTCTGAATAATGCATAGTTATATTTCATTTAAAAATTCAACAACTTATTTAAAGATGCTTATTGTATGGCATCGCATACACGAATATAATCTCGTAAACACCTTTTGTAAAACCATTTAACAGTATTTTAAATTACTTTATGATTGATTAACAAAAGACAACTTATTTTATCATAAATTAGCATAATTAAGTTCAGAAAAACATACCAACTGCACATGAAAAAAATATTTTTGTTACTCACATTTCTTTCCTTCTTTAGCTTCTACGCGCAAAACACGCCTCTTTATGTGGGCACTTTTACCGACATGGAAAGCGAAGGTATTTATCAACTTCAATTTAACACCCAAACAGGAGAACTTACTAATAAAATTTTAGTCGTTAAGGCATCCAGCCCTTCATTTTTATCATATTCTGCAGATAGAAAATATATTTACAGCGTAAATAGAGCTGCTACTAAAACTGAAGACGATTATGTTTCGGCTTATAAAATTTTAGACAACGGCACGCTCTCTATCATAAACACCGCCAAAGCTCATGGTGCTGCCGCTTGCCACATTTCTATCGATAAAAAAGGAGAAAAAGCTGTGGTTTCAAATTACACAGGCGGCACGGTTTCTTTATTCGATATCAATAAAGATGGAAGTTTAAATGAAGCTTCTCAAGTTTTCGATCACAATACTCCTTCTGAAAAATCGCATGCCCATTCTGCGCAATTCTACAAAAAAGATTTATTTGTTGCCGATTTAGGTCGCAACGCCGTATACCAATATCAATTAAAGAAAGACGAGTATAAATTAAAATCTCCTGCTATTGTAAAAATGGAAGGCAACCCTGGGCCTCGACATTTTTCTATTAGTAAAAACGGAAAGTATATTTATATAATAAATGAATATGGAAGTTCGATAACAACAGTAAAAAGAACAAAAAATAATTTTAAACAAATAGATTACGATTCTACTGTAGACGAAAACTATAACGGAAAAAATTCTTGTGCAGACATTCATTTATCTAAAGACGAGCGTTTTTTATATGGCTCTAACCGTGGAGAAAACTCCATTGCTGTTTTTAAAAGAAACATTAAAACAGGAACAATCGATAAAATTCAAAATATTAGCGTGCATGGCGATTGGCCAAGAAACTTCACATTAGACCCTACCGGTAAATTTGTACTTGTAGCTAATAGAAGAAGTAATAACATCTCCGTTTACAACATTGATTCGGACACCGGAAAACTCACATTTTTAAAAGATTACGCAGTACCAACGCCGGTTTGTTTACTTTTCTAACAGAAGAATTTGTTTTAGAGTAATTACAAAAGAAATAATAAGCTGATAATTAAATTTTTATAGTATCTTTGCGCCCTTATTAATAACCGAGGTCGCGAACCTCAAATAATTAATTATTATGGCAGTAAAAATTAGATTACAAAGACACGGTAAAAAAGGAAAACCTTTTTACTGGATTGTTGCAGCTGATGCAAGATCAAAAAGAGATGGTAAATACTTAGAGAAATTAGGTATCTACAATCCAAACACAAACCCAGCAACTGTTGAATTAAACGTTGATGGTGCTGTAACATGGTTACAAAACGGTGCACAACCAACCGATACAGCTAAAACTTTATTGTCTTACAAAGGCGCTTTACTAAAAAATCACCTTGCAGGTGGTGTTAGAAAAGGAGCTTTAACTGAAGAGCAAGCAGAAGCAAAATTTGCAGCTTGGTTAGAAGAGAAAACAGGAAAAGTTCAAGCGAAAGCTGATGGTTTATCTGAAGTAGAAGCAAAAGCGAAAGCTGATGCATTTGCAGCAGAAAAAGCGGTTAACGAAGCTAGAATTGCTGCGGCAACTCCTGCTGTTGAAGAGGTAGCTGAAGAAGCTGCTCCTGAAGTTGAAGCAGAAGCATCAAACGAAGAAGAATAAAAAACAAAATTTTTTATACTTTTAAACTCCGATAGCAATATCGGAGTTTTTTATTTTCTAAAATTAAGGTTTCGGAAAATAACCCTATTAGATTACGCACACTATTAATTGTAAAATTTAATTACTTTTGACTCTCATTTGTTAAATGAGATTTACGCTTACGCGTAAATAGAAAAAAACCAAGCATTCCATGAAAAAAGAAGATTGTTTTTACTTAGGTAAAATTGTGAAAAAATACAGTTTTAAAGGAGAAGTTTTAGCCAAACTAGATACCGACGAACCGGATATTTACGAAAACTTAGATGCTATATTTTTAGAGCTTCGTAATAACTTGGTGCCTTTTTTTATTGAAAGCTCGCAGTTACACAAATCTGAATTACTTCGTATTAAGTTTGAAGATGTAGATGAAGAAGCCGATGCCGATGCTATTATGAAAAGTGGTCTTTACTTACCTTTAGATTTGTTACCAAAACTAGAAGGCGATAAGTTTTATTTTCATGAAGTTATGGGCTTTACTGTTGAAGATGTAAACTTTGGAACCGTTGGGATTATTAAGGCTATTAACGACTCTACAGCGCAATCACTTTTTGAAATAGACAGAGATGGTATTGAAATTCTAATACCAATGAACGATGAGTTTATCAACAAAGTTGATCGTAAAAACAAAACCATTATAGTAGACACTCCAGAAGGTTTAATTGATTTATACCTAGAAGAATAAACTCTGTATTATTTTTTTTAAAAGGAACATTTTTTATGAGCAAGCCATTCAAATTCAAAGAATTTAGCGTTAATCAAGATCAATGTGCTATGAAAATTGGCACAGATGCTGTTTTACTTGGCGCATGGGCTAGCTTAGAGGCAAATCCGTTTGCTATTCTAGATATTGGTGCAGGCACAGGTGTTTTGGGCTTAATGTTAGCACAACGCAGCCATGCTGAAGTTATTGATGCTATAGAAATTGATGATGATGCTTACGAGCAGTGTGTGGATAATTTCGAGCTATCTCCATGGGGCGATCGTTTATTTTGCTACCATGCCTCTTTAGAAGAATTTGCCGAAGAAATTGATGATGAATATGATCTAATAATCTGCAATCCGCCATTTTATGCCGAAGATTATAAAACCGAAAATGAATCCCGCGATTTAGCACGCTTTCAAGACGCTATGCCTTTTCATCATTTATTAGAAAGC
The DNA here is from genome assembly GCF_009796825.1 of Algibacter sp. L3A6. Lineage (GTDB taxonomy): Bacteria > Bacteroidota > Bacteroidia > Flavobacteriales > Flavobacteriaceae > Algibacter. Next base: position 2,033,815 of record NZ_CP047030.1, on the reverse strand, counting down.
GTATCTGTTTTACTGGCTCCAGAAGGTAGTTTCAATGTTATTATTCCCTTTAATGAGGAAGAAAAATTTATCAAACTAGCAAATAATTTCCTTTTATTCCCTAATAGAATCTGTCGTGTTAAAGGTAATCCTGAAACTGAAGTTAAACGAAGTATGCTAGCGTTTTCCTTCCGCGAAAGCGAAACTACTACTACAGAACTTATTATTGAAACCAAAAGACATCAATACACCCAAGATTACATTAATTTAACTAAAGATTTCTACTTAAAAATGTAATCCATTTGCTAATTATTCTTTAAATTTGATAGTATAATTTGTTTTATTCTTAAAAAAAGAAGTTTTTTAGTAAAGAACCTATAATCACGCTTGCTTTTTATATGTACACCGTGGTTATTAGAATTCTATTTCTGATAGTCTTTCTGTTTTGAATAAAACTTAAATCTTAGCTATGAAACCAGATTTATTTGAAGCTCCCGATTATTATAATTTAGACGATTTACTATCCGACGAACACAAATTAGTTCGCGATACGGCTCGTGCTTGGGTAAAACGCGATGTCTCTCCAATTATAGAAGAATATGCTCAAAAAGCAGAGTTTCCTAAACAAATAATTGGTGGCTTAGCAGAAATTGGAGCCTTTGGGCCATACATTCCTTTAGAGTATGGTGGCGCCGGTTTAGACCAAATAAGCTACGGTTTAATTATGCAAGAAATTGAACGCGGCGATTCTGGCGTGCGCTCAACAGCTTCCGTACAATCCTCTTTAGTGATGTACCCAATATGGAAATATGGTAACGAAACGCAACGTCAAAAATATTTACCGAAACTAGCTAGTGGCGAATGGATTGGTTGTTTTGGTTTAACCGAGCCCGACCATGGCAGTAATCCTTCAGGCATGGTTACTAACTTTAAAGATAAAGGCGATCACTATTTATTAAATGGTGCTAAAATGTGGATTTCGAATGCGCCTTTTGCACAGATTGCAGTTGTTTGGGCTAAGGATGAAAGTGGACGTATTCATGGTTTAATTGTAGAGCGTGGCATGGAAGGTTTTTCTACTCCCGAAACCCATAATAAATGGTCGTTAAGAGCTTCGGCTACTGGTGAATTAATTTTTGATAATGTTAAAATTCCAAAGGAAAATTTATTACCTAATAAATCTGGTTTAGGCGCACCTCTTGGTTGTTTAGATTCTGCAAGGTATGGAATTGCTTGGGGAGCTATTGGAGCCGCTATGGATTGTTATGATACAGCGCTACGCTATAGTAAGGAGCGTATACAGTTTGGAAAACCTATTGGACAATTTCAACTTCAGCAAAAAAAACTAGCCGAAATGATTACAGAAATCACCAAAGCCCAACTTTTAACTTGGCGTTTAGGGGTTTTACGTAATGAAGATAAAGCCACATCTGCTCAAATATCTATGGCTAAACGGAACAATGTAGATATGGCAATTACTATTGCTCGCGAGGCTAGACAAATGCTAGGCGGCATGGGGATTACTGGCGAATACTCGATTATGCGTCACTCCATGAATTTGGAAAGTGTTATTACTTATGAAGGTACTCACGATATACATTTATTGATTACCGGTTTCGATATCACAGGCCTAAATGCATTTAAATAACTAATTTTTAAGTAACTACACTTTTTATTTATTTTTAATAAAAAACGAAATATTTAGAATTACTGACTTTTAGCATGTTTTGTAAATTAATCTAATTGTAAATTTGGATTGAATAATAATCCTATTTTATAAATTTAGGACTAATAACAAGACAAGCATGGAAGAATCTAGAAAAGACGTTGTTCAATTTATCAATCTACAATTATCATCATTAGGACTGCCAACTTACCATGATGAAACTCAGGATTCCGAAAAGTTTTGCGATCCTAAATTTGAAGAACTAACAGGTAGTTTAATAAAAACATTACGCGAGCAATCGAGACTTTTAGCCTCGCATCATTCTCCTGTCGATTCTAGAATTCAGAGTTTTATAAACGATTATTTTAAAGACATCGTTATTGATAAAACTTATGTATTACCCAACAACACCTTAATTTTATCAAAAAAAGGGCACGCCAGAGAGGTTAGTTTACCTCCTAATGGTAACTCTTTTAAAAGTGAGAATGTAACGTCTCATAGAATAAAACAAGGGATTTTAAATAATCCTTTACATGATAAACGAACAACAAAAGGCACCTTTCATATTGTTGAAGGCCAGCTACCTGTTCCTTTAGATAAACAAGAGGTTCCGAAGGTTGTTTTTCCTCATTTTTTACATGCGGCATTTAATCCTTCTAATGAATTAAACACCTTACCCTTTACATCTAATCAAGAAGAGAAAGCAAAAACTATGGTCTCCATGTTATTAAGACCCATGGTTTGTCCAGAAGTAAAAGGAATTATTTCTAGAAAATCTTTAGAGGTACGCTTTTTTGCACCCGGAAGTTTAGTAAGTAATTTAGACTTTGTGGAGTCTATTTTTGGAAATGCTGGCAACCCAAATTTGGCTCAAAACGATGCGGGATTAGATACGGAACATTGGACAGGCCACACAGGTTGTATAATTTTAGCACCTCAATTAAGAACTTTAAAAAAGAAAGATGTAGGATTACCACATGTTGATGATGCTACAGACCGTCAAAAAAGAGATGGTATGTGCTGGAAAAATGAAGACGAACTGTACAATGATGGTGGTGCCTTCAAAATTACTTGTAGAGATGATCGTGGGGTTGTTGTTACCATTATAGCAGATAACTATTACGGCTATTCTAAAAAAGAAATAAAAACACAAATAAGCTATTCTGCTAATTTATTTGGTTTAGTAGAAGAAGAACATTCTGGTGGAGCCATTGCCTATCCTCGTGGTGTGATGGGAGATATTGTAGACGGTGTGTCGTTCTCTAAAAAACACGGAGATAAGTTTTCTTTTGAAGATGTTAAAACCCTTTTAGGAGACAGAATTGAAGTGATGCCAGAATACTATGCTCTAGATAAAAAATATCCAAATATTATTTACATTCCAGAGTCGGCTTACATCAACACAAACACCAATAGCATCACTTGGAAACATAATGGGAAGGAACAAAAACTAAAATTAAATCCAAAGAAAAAATACGTTCACCCAACGGGAAACAAATTCACATTAGAGAAACATCCGGCCATACCACTATGGCGTATAGTTAATACCATGGCAGAAGGGATTTTTTGCCATAAACCATGTACAGTTTCTGGAGGTGGTAAATCTGAAATATCTAAATCTATGCTGAATGCCATTACTTACAGTGCATTTAACATAAGAGATATTGATGAAGATTTTAAAAAAGCAGACGAAATAATAGAATACAATTACGCTAAGCGATGGGCAAATTACGACCCGACTTTACCACCTTCTCGATCTTTTTTGAGTAAAGGAAGAACGTTAGGCTCTGCCGTTAAATTATTAACACCATCGGACAAAAACACAGATGAGTACAACGCGTTTGTATCTAATATACCTGTACATATTCGATCCTTGGTACTATTTGTAAAAAGACTATACCGTCAAGATCATGCTGAATTAAACTGGAAAGATTGCATGTCGGTAGAATTTATTAATGGCAAAAAAGGAACAGGTTTATTATATCACAATACACGTGTGGTTGGTAGTTATGTACGAATTGGTTTTAATGAAAATGGTAACTGGTTATTAAATAAATTAAGATCCGATTTTTCTGCAAGTATAAAAGTTCAAACTGAAGATGATATTTCTGCATCTATCACCTTGCCTCGAGAAAGGTTCAATAATATGAGTCCTAAATTCCAAAACAAGAGTTTAAAAGTTGTGGCAAATTGTGAATCTTATTTATTTCAACGTCCCGACGAAGCCATTGTAAGAGGATATGATAAAAATGCAGAGCGTGATATTGTTTCAGACAACACATATTTAACCAATTACGAATTACTAAAAAAGAAAGATGCTATTGAGATATTCGAAGACACTATTAATTTTGATAAATACACACAACCTGTAAAAGATTTAATTACAAGTGTTATTGAAAGCCCAAATAACGAAGAATATTTTGTACTACCATCGCATACCAGAATTGTAGATGGTGAGCCTACCAAAAACCCACGATATTTAGAACGAAATATTAATATTGAAGAAACAAGAGAAAGCTATTTAGGTGAAATTGGTATTCGTTTATTCAGAAAAATAAAATCTACAGACCCTGTAGTTCAAGTTGTAAATGCTGTATTACCAGGCAGAAGAAACAACCCTGCCGATAGAGTATCTGGTATCCGTCCGTTGGCTGTTTATAACCCAATACACTACCAAGAAACTCCAGAATTATTTATGGATTTTATTTGTAGTTTAACAGGCAAATCGCCATCAACAACAGGAGCTGGCTCAGAAGGTGCTTTAACTAAAGGCCCTTTCAATATGCTAACACCAACAACCGATTTAAACAACGCTTTACTATCTCACATATTAACAGGTTATGATGCCTTTAGCACGGCGGCAGGTTATGTAGGTGGCGAGAATAAAGTAGACCACGACATCAGCTTATTAATTCCAGAAATCTGGTCGCGTTTAACTCCAGAAGATAGAGATCCTAAAAAATTAATTGAGCATGGCGCTCTTGAAAAAATTGAAGATTTCGAGCATGATGGTAAAACTATTTTAGCCAGTCGTTTAGGATATAGAATTACTAAAATATTTTCTTTGAGATGTTTAAACCGCTTATTTGATGAGCCTACAGCTGTTTTTAACGAAAAAATGCTAAAACCAGAACTTCAAGGTTTAGAAGATTATGTCGATGGTATTAATAATATAGTTGAAGCTCAAGAAAAAGTAGCACTTCGTTATTTTGAAGACGGAAGTATTAATTCTGCCATACCACCATTAAAAATTCTTTTAAATATTATGGCTTATGGTTCTTATGAAGGTAAACAAATTAGTGATCTAGAATTACGAAAATACTTCGATAGAGATTATGTTTTAAGTAGCGATTGGTACAAAGAACGATTGTCTATAAAACAACAAAAGGATATTAATTTTTATGACTCGCAAATTGACTATTTAGAAGGCTTTATCGCAAAACCAAATAATAAAATTTTAGTTGATGACATGAAAATTGAAGATCGATTAACCCGAGTAAAAGCTTTGTATAGTGAGTCTAAATCTGAAAATTACTTGAATAGCCTAATCGGTACTATAGGAGCAGATCCATTGTGCAGAAAATAATTTTAAGAGTAGAATAAAATTATTTTTGTTCTACTCTTATCTTTTAAAAATAAAAATATTTCAAAATCCGTGTTTGCATAAATAAACTGCCATCGTTTTTTGTTTATATTTACTCCTATGTTTTCAGCTAAAAAAAGATTAGATAACGCTTATATCAACGCTAAGGTTGTTGAGTTCGACGACGATAGTAAATTTATACTTTTTAGTGATTGTCATCGCGGTGACAATAGTTTCGCTGACGATTTCTCGAACAACAGAAACATCTATTATCACGCTTTAAAGCATTATTTTGATGAAGGTTTTCAGTACTGTGAAATTGGAGATGGTGATGAACTATGGGAAAACCTATCATTTAAATCTATTCTAGACGCTCACAAAAACGTTTATATGCTTTTGAAAGCATTTCATAAAAAAGAGCGACTTCACATGATTTGGGGCAATCACGATATGGTATATAGAGATCCCAACTATGTTAAAAAGCATTTATCGACTTATTTCGACGCAAAAACAGGTAAAGATGAAGAGTTGTTTAAAGACATTACTTATCATGAAGGCATAATTTTAAAACACTGTTCTACAAATCAAGAAGTTTTTTTAACGCATGGTCACCAAGCCGATTGGTGGAATTATTTATTCTGGAAATGGAGCAGGTTTTTGGTTCGTGTGCTTTGGAAACCCTTAAATGTTATGGGTATTGCAGATCCAACAAGTCCTGCTAAAAACTATACTGAACTTATAAAAGTAGAACGAAAAACAAAAAACTGGATTACGGATAATAATAACTTGGTAACCGTAGTTGGGCATACCCACAGACCTCGTTTTCCTGAACCCGGAGATATTGCTTTTTTTAACGACGGAAGCTGTGTACACCCAAGAAGTATTACGGGTATAGAAATTGAAAATGGAGAAATATCGCTTATAAAATGGAGCATAGCCACCAAAGATGATGGCACACTACAAATTATAAAAGATGTTTTGGAGGGCCCGAGAGCCTTGATTTCTTATAAAACTTCTAGCTAATTAGAAGCCAAATCGAAAGCTGCACTTGCATGAATACTTGTGGTGTCGAAAACAGGTACGCTTACATCCTCTTGCTTAATGAGCAAAGGTATTTCAGTACACCCCAAAATAACACCTTCTGCTCCTTGACTTATTAAGCGCTTAATGACTTCCTGGTAAATAAGCTTAGATTCTGGGTTTAAAATCCCTTTGGATAACTCGTTATAAATAATACCATGTACGTCGTCTCGATCTTCCAAACCAGGAATTATAGCCTCTATCCCGAAGGTTTTTAAAACATCAATAAAAAATGTTTTTTCCATAGTGTACTTCGTTCCAAGAAGCGCTACTTTTTTCAAACCTTTAGTTATTATTTGTTTTGAAGTTGCTTCTGCAATATGAATTACAGGAATATTTACAACTGCTTTAACGGCTTCAATAGACAAATGCATGGTATTGGCGCAAATTAAAATACAAGATGCTCCTGCGTGCTCTAAACTCAATGCTGTTTTACTCATTATGTCGTTTAATAGATCCCAACGGTTTTCGGTCTGTAATTGGGCTATTTCACCAAAATCTACTGAATTAATGATAACTTTCGCTGAATGTGATTCGCCATATTTAGACGCTGCTAATTGATTTAAAATGCGATAATATAGTATTGTAGATTCGGGAGTAATGCCTCCAATTAAACCAATTGTTTCCATATTAATAAAAGTAGTGCTATTACTCCAGCCTACAAAACAAAAAAAGCCAGAACTTACGTTCTGGCTTTTTTAATAATTTATAAAGTTAATATTGAATTACTTCAATTTTTTCTTAACCTCTACTTCATGGAACGCTTCAATTACATCGCCTTCCTTAATATCGTTGTAGTTCTTAATCTGCATACCACAGTCATAACCTTTAGTAACTTCCTTAGCATCATCTTTAAATCGTTTTAACGATGTTAATTCACCAGTATAAACAACTACACCATCACGTATTAAACGGATACCTGCATTACGTGTTATTTTACCATTAGTTACCATACACCCTGCAATAGTACCAATTTTAGATACTTTAAACATTTCTCTAATTTCTGCAGTACCTAAAATCTCTTCTTTCAACTCTGGAGATAACATACCTTCCATAGCATCTTTAAGATCATTAATAGCATCGTAGATAATAGAATATGTACGGATATCGATTTCCTCTTTGTCAGCAATCATTCTTGCATTTCCAACAGGACGTACATTAAAGCCGACAATAATAGCATCGGAAGCCGAAGCTAACAATACATCACTTTCTGTAATGGCTCCAACACCTTTGTGAAGGATATTAACTTGAATTTCTTCAGTAGATAGTTTCTGGAACGAATCGGTTAATGCTTCCACAGAACCATCCACATCACCTTTAAGGATAATGTTTAATTCTTGGAAATCACCAAGTGCGATACGACGACCAATTTCATCTAATGTAATATGACGTTGTGTTCTAACAGATTGCTCACGTTGTAACTGTGCACGTTTAGAGGCGATTTGTTTCGCTTCACGTTCATCTTCAAATACATTAAACTTATCACCTGCTTGTGGAGCACCATCTAGACCTAAGATAGAAACTGGTGTTGATGGCCCTGCGGCAATCACATCGTTTCCACGCTCATCGTGCATAGCTTTTACTTTACCACTATTTCTACCTGCTAAAACATAATCACCAACGCGAAGTGTTCCGGCTTGTACTAAAATAGTTGATACGTAACCTCTACCTTTATCTAAAAAGGCTTCTACTACAGTACCTACAGCTGCTTTTTCAGGATTTGCTTTTAGCTCTAATAATTCAGCTTCTAGCAATACTTTTTCTAGTAATTCTTTAACACCAGTACCTACTTTTGCAGAAATATCGTGTGATTGTATTTTACCACCCCAATCTTCTACTAATAAATTCATTTGAGCTAAACGTTCCTTAATTCTTTCAGGATTAGCGTCTGGCTTATCTATTTTATTAATAGCAAATACAATTGGTACTCCGGCAGCTTGCGCATGCGAAATAGCCTCTTTTGTTTGCGGCATAATATCATCATCTGCTGCTGCTACAATAATAGCAATATCGGTAACTTGGGCTCCACGAGCACGCATGGCTGTAAAGGCCTCGTGACCTGGTGTATCTAAGAAGGCAATTTTTTGACCGTTCTCTAATTCTACGCCATAAGCACCAATATGCTGTGTAATACCACCAGACTCTCCAGCAATTACATTTTCTTGACGAATGTAATCTAAAAGTGAGGTTTTACCGTGATCTACGTGACCCATTACCGTAACAATTGGCGCACGTAATTTTAAATCTTCTGGTTTATCTTGAATCTCTTCAATTGATTCTTCAATATCTGCAGTAACAAATTCTACTTGATAACCAAACTCATCGGCTACAATAGATAATGTTTCAGCATCCAAACGTTGGTTCATGGTAACCATCATTCCTAACGACATACATGCCGAAATAATTTGAGTTACACCAACATCCATCATTGTCGCCATTTCGCTTGCCGTAACAAACTCAGTAACTTTAATGATTTTGCTTTCAGCTGCTTCTATTTGCTGATCAATTTCAGTTTGTTCTCTATGCTTATCTCTTTTATCTCTTCTGTTTTTAGCACCACGACCTTTGCTAGATTTCCCTTGAAGTTTCTCAAGTGTTTCACGCACTTGTTTCTTTACATCTTCTTCACTAGGTTCTTCTTTAACAATATTACGACGTCCTACACCAGTCCCTGGTTTTCCTTTAAAACGATCGTTTCCGCCTGGTCTATTATTTCCTCCAGGTCTATTATCTCCAGGAGCTCCAGCTTTACTAATACGACGACGTTTTTTCTTGTTTGCCGCTGCACCTGCTGCTGGTTTCTTTTCTACAGGTTTCTTTTTAGGTTTATTAAATTGAGATAAATCAATTTTATCACCTGCTATTTTTGGACCTGTAAGTTTTTGGTATTGTGTTTTTACTCTTTCTTCAGGAGTAACAATCTCACCATCAACTATAATGCTTTCTTGCTTTTCTATTTTTTCTGTAGCAACTTGTTTTTCTTCCACCTTAGGTTTTTCGATAACCTTTGCCGCAGGTTTTTCAACAACTTTTGGCTTAGCTTCTTCAACTTTAACAGGTTCCTTTTTAGCTACTTCTACAGGTTTTTCTGTTTTAGGAACAATTGCTTCTTCCTTAACAACTTCTTTTACCTCTTCCTTAGTAACTTCTTCAACAACCTCTGGTTTTTCAACTTTAGGTTCAACCACTTCTGGTTTCTCCTCGATTGTTGGTTTTGGAGTTTCTTTTTTACCGTCTAAATCAATTTTACCAACCTGTTTAGGTCCGCTAAGTGTTTTAGTCGCTTTGATAATCTCCTCTCTTTTGGCAGCTGCTTTTTGCTTTTCTTCAAGTTCACGCTCGCGTTGCTCACGTAACACTTCTTTCTCTTTTAGTTTTGCTTCACTAACCTCTAAAGATGCCACTTTTTTACTAGCGTCTGTTTGAAACTCATCAGAAAGAAACTTATAGGTTTCTTTTGATATTTTCGTAGTCGGACGCTTCTCTATTTCGACACCTTTAGAATCTAAAAATTCTACGGCACGATCTAGAGAGATGTTAAGCTCGCGTAATACTTTATTTAATCTAATTGTTTCAGCCATAATTGCCTTTAAAATACTCAAATATATATATTATACCAATTCTATCATAAAATTAAGAAACATCTAACGATAATTTCTTATAATTTTTATGAAATCGATATTATTCTTCGAATTCTTCTCTTAAAATCCTAATAACGTCGTTAATGGTTTCTTCCTCTAAGTCCGTTCTTTTCACTAAATCTTTCACCTCTTGCTCTAAAATACTTTTAGCGGTGTCTAATCCAGCTTTACTAAATTCTTCGATAATCCATGATTCTATTTCATCAGAGAATTCACGTAATTCTACATCTTCCTCTGCGCCTTCTCTAAATACATCGATCTCGAAGCCTGTAAGTTGCCCTGCTAAACGGATGTTATGACCGCCTCTACCAATAGCTTTACTTACTTCCTCTGGTTTTAATATTACCTCAGCACGTTTTGTTTCTTCGTTTAATTTAACCGAAGTTACACGAGCTGGGCTTAATGCTCTAGTAACAAATAATGGTAAGTTACTAGTATAGTTTATTACATCGATATTTTCGTTTCCTAATTCACGAACAATACCATGAATACGAGAACCTTTCATACCAACACAAGCTCCAACTGGATCAATTCTATCATCATAAGAATCTACAGCTACTTTTGCTTTTTCACCTGGAATTCTTACTACTTTTTTAATAGTAATTAAACCATCAAAAACTTCTGGAATTTCTTGTTCGAATAATTTCTCCAAAAATACTGGGGAACTTCTCGACATAATAATAGTTGGTTTTGCTCCTTTAAGCTCTACACTATCAATTACACCACGAACGTTATCTCCTTTTCTAAAGAAATCTGAAGGAATTTGTTTGTCTTTTGGAAGTACAATTTCATTCCCTTCATCATCAAGCAAAATTACTGCTCTATGACGAATATGGTGAACTTCTGCTGTATAAATCTCGCCAATTAAATCTTTAAAATGCTTAAAGACAATTGTATTATCGTGCTCATGAATTTTAGAAATCAAGTTTTGGCGTAATGCTAAAATAGCACGACGACCTAAATCGATAAGTTTTACTTCTTCCGATACATCTTCACCTACTTCAAAATCAGGTTCAATCTTGCGAGCTTCCGATAACGAAATCTCTTGATTTTCTTCCTCAACCTCACCATCAGCAACAACGACTCTATTTCTCCATATTTCTAAATCGCCTTTATCTGGATTTACAATAATATCAAAATTATCATCATCTCCAAATTTTCGTTTTAAAGCACTTCTAAAAACATCTTCTAAAATAGCCATTAACGTTACTCTGTCAATAAGCTTATCGTCTTTGAATTCTGAAAAAGAATCAATTAACGCAATATTTTCCATAACTGGTTTCGATTTAAAATTTTATCACAACTTTTGCTTCTACAATATCTTGATAAGCTATTTTCGCTTGCTTATTTACCGTCACTTTCCCTTTACCTACAGGCTTAGGTTCTCTAGCTTTCCATTCTAGTTGAATATCGTTTTCGGTAGCATTTGTTAAAACACCTTCTATGTCTTCGGCATTTGTACGCACACTAAGCGTTCTATTTATATTTTTCACATACTGGCGTCGATCTGTCAATGGGGCTGCTGCTCCTGCCGACATCACTTCGATAGAATAATCATGCTCTTCACTATCTAAATCCTTCTCAACAAATCTGCTAATAAAAATGCAGTCTTCAACTAAAACGCCGTTATCACCATCGATAACAATGTTTATATGGTTTTCTGCACTAATAGTTAAGCTGATAAGAAATAAATCTTGTCGCTCTGTTAATGCCTCTTCGAGTAAGTTTTTTACGGTAGTTTTTAACATTTTCTAGTATAAAAAGAGGGGACTTTCCGTCCCCTCATTTTCTTAATTCGCCTTTCAACGGTGCAAATATATAACATTTTATTGATTTTTAAAGGAATATTTCATAAATTTAGCTATGCCACAGCTTAGGTTACAAACAAATAAGTGTACATTTAAGCTTTATATCTGCTCTGCAGATAATGCCTTACCAAATAACTAAACACCCCATAATTCTATGAAAAAAATTCTTGTACCCACAGATTTTTCCGACCAAGCTGAGAACGCACTAAAGGTTGCCGCACAACTAGCCCGAACTTATGATTGCGAAATTTATTTATTGCATATTATTGAATTACCTATAGACCAAGATGATGCTATAAACTCGCATAGCGATTTTCCTGAAGCTTTGTTTTTCATGAAGTTAGCTCACAATAAATTTGAAGCCTTAAAAAAGAAAGATTACCTAAAAGATATAACAGTACATGAAACAGTTGATTTTCACGAAATTTTTAAAGGCATTTTTCATGTAAGCAAAAAGCATGATATCGATTTAATTATTATGGGATCTAATGGAGTAAGCGGATTAAAAGAAATGCTTATTGGAAGTAATACTGAAAAGGTTGTAAGAACTTCAGAAGCTCCAGTTTTAGTTATTAAAAACGAACACAAAGCGTTTAAAGTTGACAACTTCGTATTTGCTTCCGATTTTAAAGATGAAAGCAAACCTAGTTATGAAAAACTACTCCAGTTTGCCAAAATTTTCAATGCTAAGGTGCATTTACTTTTAGTGAACACTCCAAATAATTTTATGACTTCAGGAGAAGCAAACGGTAGAATGCAAACATTTTTAGACGCTTTCGATTTTCCAGAACTCAGCAAAAACATTTATAACGACATTAGTATTGAAAGTGGAATTATGAATTTTTCCGAATCTATTTCTGCAAATCTAATAGGTATGAGCACTCATGGCCGACAAGGTATTTCACACTTTTTCAATGGCAGTATTAGCGAAGATTTAGTGAACCACGCGAAACGCCCAGTAATTACTTTCAAAATTTAAAAACATAAAACAGTCTGCTTTAATAAAACTTAAGGCAGATCGTTTTTTTTTAATTAGGCATCAGGATTTTTACTCCTTATATTTTTATAAACTTTAAAGCCAAGCATAATTAAAACACCTAAAACAACAATTCCTACTACACCCCAAACCCAATTAATTGCACTCTTCAGAATAACTAAAAACACAACAGCAAAAAGTATAAACGTGGCACCTTCGTTCCAAATACGCATAAAACTGGATGTTTTATTCACTATACCATTTTGCAACTGCTTAAAATATTGATGTGTTTTTAAATGATAAACAAAAAGCAATACCACAAAAGTAAGCTTAACATGCATCCAAGGTTGCTGCAACCAAAACGGCTGTAAAATCATTAACCAAACAGCAAAAATAGTACACAAAATAGCCGATGGCCAAGTTATAATATACCATAATCGCTTTGCCATTATTTGCAATTGCTTACCTAAAATTTCTTTATCTGGTGATGGTTTATGATATGCTTCTATTTGATACACAAAAAGCCTTGGAATGTAAAACAACCCAGCAAACCATGTGACAACAAAAATAAGGTGAAACGATTTTATATAATTGTAATATTCCATAAGTGCATTATTTTGTAGTTTTTAATATTAAATCTCTTCGTATTTCCCTATTTAAAAAATATGCAGTAACCAGTGTTGATAACACATCGGAAATCGGAAACGACATCCAAACCCCTAATTCTCCATAAAATTTCGGCAAAATTAATATAAGCGGAATAAAAAAGAAACCTTGTCTAGACAATGTAAGTAATAATGCTGGCGTAGCTTTACCAATAGCCTGAAAATAAGCAGCACCAATAAGCTGTAAAGCTATAATTGGCGTCGCTGCAAAAACCCAACGCATAGCATTTGGGGTTTGCGCAATAACATCTGGATCTGTTGTAAATATTCTTGTTATTGTCTCCGGAAAAACCATCAGTAAGATAAAAATAAGTGTTGCCAAAATAGCGGCATATTTAATAGCAATATTTATACTCTCTCTGACCCGTTCGTAATTTTTAGCACCATAATTAAAACCTGCAATAGGTAAAAAACCTTGAGTAATGCCGAAAACAGGGAATAGCGCAAACATAAGCATTCGACCAACAATGGCGTAAGCAGTAACCGATGTTTCACCACCTAAATCGAATAAAATATTATTCATAAATAAATAAGTAACACTAACCACCGCTTGACGTGCAAGAGTAACAAAACCCAAAGAACCTATTTCTTTTACAACATAACGGTTTAAACCAAAATGTGCAACGCTAATTTTTAATTCTGAATTTTTAGAACTAAAAAACCAAACAATAAAAACGAAAGAAAATAGGTAAGAAATACTAGTTGCCCAAGCAGCACCCTCCATGCCGTAGCCCATTACATTAATAAAAACATAATCTAAAACCAGGTTACCTACAGAAGGCAACATCATGGCATACATAGCAAATTTAGGCTTTCCCTCTGCCCGCATTACATTATTACCTAACATGGAAAATGCCAGAAACGGCACACCATAAAGTACAATTTTGTAATAAATTTTTGCTGGTTCGAAAATAGCACCTTTCCCTCCAAAGGATAAAATAATATCGTCTACAAAGAGCAACCCCAAAACAACCATAGAAACCACAATTAGCAACGTAAGTGTTATTTGATTCCCAAAGGTTTTTAAAGCCTTTTCGTAATTTGAAGCGCCAAGCGCACGCGATATTATTGAAGCACCTCCAATGCCAATACTCATACCTAGAGCCGCTATAAAAAACGAAACAGGCAAGACTATATTTATGGCAGCAATAGCAATAGACCCAATCCATTGACCCACAAAAACAGTGTCTACTAAAATATTTAGTGACATTACTAACAAACCAATAGATGCAGGAACAGCTTGCTTTACCAATAATTTACTTATAGGTTGCGCACCAAAACCATCGGAGGATACTTTTGCCATTGTTAAGCAGTGGTTTTAGACTCAGCCCAAGTATTTATCCATTTAGACAGTAAAGCCACAAACTCATCGTCATCATTTAAACACGGCACAGTTGTAAAATCTTTACCACCCATTTCATGAAAAATTTCTTGACCTTCCATTGCAATTTCTTCCAAAGTCTCTAAACAATCGCTAACAAATGCTGGAGTAATAATCGCCATATTTTCTACGCCGTTCTTACCTAAGCGCTCAATCGTTCTATCTGTATATGGTTGCAACCATGGATCGAAACCTAAACGCGATTGAAAGGATGTAGAAAAAGCACCTTCTTTAAACTGAAGTCTTTCACCTACCAACCTTGTTACTTCTAAACATTGATGTTTATAGCAATACTCATGTGCCTTACTAGGCGTTACACAACAACTTTTATCTATTTTGCAATGCGACTGCGTTACATCACTTTTTCTAATATGACGTTCAGGAACACCGTGATATGAAAATAAAACGTGATCGTATTTTTTACCTTCTAAATGTCTTTTAATTGAATTTGAAAGCACTTCGATATAATCAGCCTTATTATAAAACGCAGGTACCGATTCTATTTTTAAACTAGGAAAAAACTCCTGACGTAACTCTTCTGCTAAAACAGTAATAGTTTCAGTCGTTGCCATCGCAAATTGTGGATAAAGCGGAAAAAGCAAAACCTCTTCTACACCTTTATCAACAAGTTCCTGAAGTCCTTTTTTAATAGTCATGCTTCCATAACGCATTGCCAAAGCAACAGGATATTCTACTTCTTTTTGAATTTTATTTTGAAGTCTTTCTGAAAGTACAATAAGCGGAGAACCTTCTTCCCACCAAATTTTTTTATACGCTGCGGCTGATGCTTTTGGTCGCGTTTTTAATATAATACCTTTAACTAAGGCTGCTCTTGCTATATACGGAATATCTATAACACGCTCGTCCATTAAAAACTCACCTAAATACTTTTTAACGTCTTTTGGTTCTGGACTCTCCGGAGAACCAAGATTGACAAGTAATATACCTTTTTTCATTTATTTTATTTATCTAAACAATATAAGATCCCACCTAAAAGATGTTGCTTAAATTCTGGATTTGAGTAAGATTCTATAGTATGCCCCATTCCGGTGTAAAACATTTTTCCACCATCGAATTCCTGACACCAAGCTATAGGATGAAAATCACCATTTTCACCACCTTCGTAACTAGATTCATCTAGCTCTAATAACACATGCAAGTCTTCATTAATATTTTTAAAACTATACCACTCATCATAATGCGTCCAAGGACTAGGTAAGTGTTTTGTAGCCTCATGCTTGTTATCTTTTACATGCATTGTGGCTTCCGTTTGCTTTGGATGACTTATAAAATACGCACCAACCAACTTACCATACCAAGCCCACTCGAACTCTGTATCTGTAGCCGCATGAATTCCTAAAAAACTTCCGCCTTTATTAATATATTTTTTAAAAGCGTGTTCCTCCTCAGTATTCAAAACATCACCTGTGGTATTTAAGAAAATAATTAAATCGTACTTTTTTAATTTCTTATCTAAAAACACTGCAGCATCTTCAGTATGCGTTACTGTAAAGTTATTCTGTAAGCCTAAAGCCTCAATAGTTTTTACACCTGTTTCAATAGATTTATGTCTAAATCCCGCTGTTTTTGAAAAAATTAGCACCTTGTCGGCAGCATAAGTACTTATTGTAAAAAATGCTAAAAATGTAATTAATAATATTCTCATTAGTTTGTCTTTTATTTGGTTTTATTTAGTTGTTCGTGGTATAGTTTAGGTCGCGCTTCGGTATAATCACAATCTTGAAAAATTCCGCAAGATGTACTTGACCTTGCTAAAGTTTTCGTGTTTGCAAATTTCGCTAAAGCTGCAATTTCTGGTGTTAAATATTTCATTTTTATATTTTTTTTCAGAAGAAACCCTTTTTAAATAATTACTTCCATTATTTACGTTGTTAAAGACATCACATATTTTTTTGGTGTGGTGCCATATTTCTTTTTAAAAGCCGCTATAAAATGACTCGATGTGCTATAACCTACTTTTAAACCAACTTCATTTACATTATCGTTACCGGCTTCTAACAACTTTCTAGCAACTTCCATCTTATAGTCGAATAAAAAGCTAAAAACTGAATCGCCATAAATTTGCTTAAAGCCTTCTTTTAATTTTTTAATATTTAATCCTATTTCATCAGCAAGTTCTTGTAAACTTGGCGGCTCTGCAATTCTAGAAATCACAATATCTTTTGCTTTTCTAATTTTTATAACATTAGTTTCATCTACCAAAAACGGACATTGCTCAACATCGGCATCTTCATTCCTATTGAAATACAAACTTAAAAGTTCATACGCTTTACCTTTGAAATATAAGTTTTTTATTGAAAGGTTGAGATTATAATTTATCAACTGATTTAAAACAATAGCCATAGAAGGCGTAATAACACCATCTTTATAATACTTTTTATCCTTATTATCATCACTTAAAAAAGTGATATAACCAGCCTCTTGAGAAAACAAACCATGGAATTTCTTAATTGAAATCAATATAGAAACCATCCAAGAGTTTGGTTCAATTTTAAGATTAATTGGTAAATCGCGCTGTGGGTTATATAACAGCAAAGAGTTCTCTTCTAGAATATTTAAAGTGTAGCGCCCTTCGTTAAAAACAAACTGGCTAGAACCTTTTACACAAAAGTGAAATTGTATAAAGTCGCTATGTATATCTTTTACAATGTTTTGCGTTTCGCTCTCATCATTTTTATACATTAAAACCACAAACCCCTCGCCAACTTCTGTCTCCAAAAACGACCTTTGAGCGTTACTTTTACTGGTGTCTTCAGCGTTATTTTTATTCATCTTATTTAGATTGGTTCTAAATTAATCACTCCAAATCATCCTCTATCGCTACAAAAATATGATATTTATCACATTTCGAGCAAAAACAACGTTAAAAAACCACAAACGACACTAAAAGTTCTTTGAGCGTTACTTTTTAAGTCGGCATCCGTATATTTTTGCCACACATTTTTAATTAGCGCATGCACAAGTATAACGTTTCGAAAAGTAATTACTTTTATGCTATTGGTTTAAGTTACAAAAAAGCCGATGCAGATATTCGTGGACATTTTAGTCTAAGCGAAGAAGGTAAACTTGCACTTTTAAATCAAGCCAAAGAAAATAACATTGAAAGTCTGGTGGTAACTTCCACTTGTAACAGAACTGAAATTTACGGTTTTGCACAACATCCCTTTCAACTTATTAAATTGCTTTGCGATAATACACGTGGTACTGTTGAAGAATTTCAAGAGGTTGCTTACATATACAAAAACAAGGAAGCTATATCGCACATGTTTCGTGTAGGTTCTGGTTTAGACAGCCAAATTCTTGGTGATTTCGAAATTATAAGTCAATTAAAAATTAGCGCTAAACTTTCAAGAAAACACGGATTACTTAATCCTTTTTCTGAAAGATTAATAAATGCTGTAATACAAGCGAGCAAACGTATTAAAAATGAAACTGAAATTTCATCTGGAGCCACTTCGGTTTCTTTTGCTTCGGTACAATACATTTTTAATGAAGTTGAAGATATTACCAATAAAAACATTCTACTCTTCGGAACAGGGAAAATTGGTAGAAACACTTGCGAAAACTTAGTTAAACATACTAAAAACGAACATATCACTTTAATAAATAGAACGAAAACGAAGGCTGAACAAATAGCCGGAAAATTCAATTTATTAGTTAAAGATTATTCTAACTTACAAGAAGAAATAACCGACTCGGATATTTTAATTGTAGCTACCGGAGCGCAACGCCCTACTATTGATAAACATATTATACAAAGCAACAAACCGCTTTTAATTTTAGATTTATCAATTCCTAAAAATGTAGACGAAAACGTATTAGAACTAGAAGGTGTTAAACTGGTACATTTAGATCATTTATCTCAAATTACTGATAGAACTCTAGAAGCTAGAAAGCAACATATTCCTTCCGCGGAAGCGATTATAGAAGAAGTAAAAGAAGAATTTAACGGTTGGTTAGAAACCAGAAAGTTTGCGCCAACTATTAAAGCTCTTAAACATAAACTGAACGATTTTGCAACGGCAGAATTAGATACGCAACGTAAAAAAATATCCGATTTTAACGAATCGCAAGCCGAAATAATCAGCAACAATATCATTCAGAAAATTACAAATCATTTTGCGCATCATTTAAAAGATGATGACGTTTCTACAGACGAAAGTCTTGAACTTATTAAAAAAGTGTTCCAATTAGAACCTTCTACAAAAAATGTCTAAAATTATAAAAATTGGTACTCGCGATAGCGAATTAGCGTTATGGCAAGCCAAAATAGTGCAAAGTCAACTCGAACATTTAGGTCATAAAACACAATTAGTTCCTGTAAAATCTACAGGTGATTTAGTTTTAGACAAACCTCTTTACGAGTTAGGTATTACCGGGATTTTTACAAGAACATTAGATATCGCTATGCTAAATAACGATATCGATATTGCTGTACACTCCTTAAAAGATGTGCCTACCCTTTTACCTAAAGGTATTGTACAAGCTGCCGTTTTAAAACGTGGTAATGTAAAAGATACTTTGGTTTTTAAAGACAATGAAGAATTTTTAGGATCTAAAGACGCCGTTATTGCAACGGGGAGTTTACGTAGACGTGCACAATGGTTAAATCGTTTCCCAACGCATACTATTACCGATTTACGTGGTAATGTAAATTCTCGCTTAGAAAAACTCGAAAACAGCGATTGGAACGGTGCTATTTTTGCAGCTGCCGGTATTGGACGTATTGGTATTAGACCAGAAGATGCTATTAATTTAGATTGGATGGTTCCTGCACCAGCACAAGGAGCAATTATGATTACTGCTTTAGAAGAAGACGAAAACATAAGAGCTATTTGTGCAGAATTAAATCACGAAGAAACTGAAATTTGCACAACCATAGAGCGCGATTTTTTAAATAAATTAGAAGGCGGATGTACAGCACCTATTGGAGCTTTAGCCTTTATTAAAGACGAAGAAATAACCTTTACAGGTGTTTTACTAAGTCCTGATGGAACAAAACGTATCGACGTATCTCGTGTTAAAAAATTAGGCGAACATAATGATGTTGCTCAATATTGTGCCGATTTTGTTATTGAACGTGGCGGAAAACGCTTAATGGATAGCATAAAAGATGCTGATAGAAAAACGAATGTATATTCTACAAAATCTTTAACAGAAGATCAACGTTTATTGTTTCATGAAAAAGTAAAATCTGAAAGTACAGATGTGGTTAAAATTAGTTTAAACCGTATTCACCCAAGATTTTTAAAACAAGAAATACAAAACGTAATAATTACTAGCAAAAACGCAGTAGAATCACTTACTACAAATTATTCAGCTATTGAATTACAGTTTAAAAATATTTACTGTGTAGGTCGTAGAACCAAACGTTTAGTTGAAAATAAAATTGGAAAAGTAGCACATGCCGAAAACAACGCTAAAAAACTAGCGGAATACTTAGTAGAATACATGGAAGGTACAGAAGCAACTTATTTCTGTAGCGATATTAGATTAGATGCTTTACCAACTATTTTAAGTGAAAACAACTTGAAAGTTAACGAAATTGAAGCTTATCAAACCAAGTACGATGGTGTAAAAGTTAACGACTCGGTAGAAGCTGTTATGTTTTATAGCCCTTCTACGGTTGAGAGTTTTACTCAAAAAAACAATAAAGAAGTTATTGCTTTTTGTATTGGGGAAACTACAGCAGCAGAAGCTAAAAAGCATTTTGATGATGTACGTATAGCAAAAGTACCAACGGTAGAAAGTGTTATTGAGTTAGTAAACGAGCACTATATTTAATACCTAAGATTTTATTTTAAAAACAGGTTTTCTTTTTAAACCAGTACATTTAAAATGCCTAAATTAAAAAAACAATCATTATTAAATTACGTGTATCGCTTTTTCGATATTATCGTATTATTTTTTATTGTTTTCGATTTCGGCTACGATCATGCAGATAATTACACGTCACCACATGTATTTGGCTTACTTACGCTATCCGTTTTATTGTTGGCATTTAATACGGTAAAACTTTTTATTTACAAGTATAAAAACAATAAGCGTGTAGCCATAGTTAATATAGCCATTATCTCCATTTTACTTTTAAGTTCGTTGGTGGTTTGGCTAGTGCACAGCGGTAACGATTATCATGTTGTTTTACAGAAAATAAAACCCATACTCGAACTCGGGCTTATTTTATATTTCCTATTAAGGCTACTTGTTTTTGTACGCTATATATACGAGGTCTACTTTAATCCCGCAATTGTTTTTGTCGGCAGCTTTTTTATACTAGCCATTTTAGGCGCTTTTTTATTAATGCTACCAAGTGCAACAACAAACGGCATAAGTTTCACAAATGCGCTTTTTACAGCAACAAGCTCAGTATGTGTAACCGGTTTAGCCGTTTTAGATACAAGTCAAGATTTTACTATTATTGGTCAATCCATTATACTTGTTTTGATTCAATTAGGTGGTTTAGGTATATTAACGTTTACTTCTTTTTTCGCATTTTTTTTCAGAGGAAGCTCATCATTTAAAGAAGGCTTAAACACTAAAGATTTTATTGCTCAAGAAGGTTTAAAAGATGTATTTAGAGCTGCACTAAACGTCGTAACATTTACGGTAGCATTAGAACTTGTAGGCATGGCATTTATATATTTTTCTGTACTCGATAATGAGGTAATAAAAGACAAACTGTTCTTTTCAGTTTTCCATTCTATCTCGGCATTTTGTAATGCAGGATTTTCCATTTTACCATCAGGATTGTTTGAGGAGAGCATTCGTTTTAATTACGGATTCCAATGGATAATAATGATGCTTATTATCTTTGGAGGTTTGGGGCACAATATTATTTTCAATTTCTATAAAAAATTAAAGATCTCTTGTTTAGAGCTATTTCAAGAAAAAGCCATCCATAAACGTGTGCCTATAATTACTTTAAATACCAAAATTGTAATTTATACTACATCCATTTTACTATTTGTGGGTTGGGTTGTTTTCTTTATAACAGAATACAATAACACCATGGTAGAGCACACCACTTTAATTGGTAAACTAACCAATGCAGCATTTAGCTCGGTAAGTCCAAGAACGGCAGGTTTTAATGTTATAGATTACAGTGAAATGACTATACCATCATTACTGTTCGTTATCTTTTTAATGTGGATTGGAGCTTCACCAGCATCGACCGGAGGTGGTATAAAAACAAGTACCTTTGCATTGGCAACATTGAATATATTTGCAGTCGCTAGAGGAAAAAGCCGTATTGAAATTTTTGGAAAACGAATTTCATCAGAGTCCACATCGAGAGCCTTTGCTATTTTATGTATCTCGCTTATCGTTATTGGTTTTTCTATAATGGCATTATTAATATTCGAGCCAAAAGACACACCTTTATTAACGGTCGCTTTCGAATGTTTTTCAGCTTACAGCACCGTTGGTTTAAGTTTAAATTTTACACCAACTTTAACAGAACCTAGTAAATATGTTATTATTTTAGTCATGTTTATTGGTCGTATAGGTATGCTCAACTTAATGATTGGTTTATTACGCCAAATAAACCATCAGTTTTACGAGTATCCAAAAGAAAATATTTTGATTAACTAGAAGTTGATCAAAAACAAATAATTTTAAAAATGAAAATAATCGTTATCGGACTTGGTAATTTCGGACATGCCTTAGCAATAAGCCTTACCGAAACAGGCAACGAAGTTATTGCCATAGACAAACAAATGGAGAAAATTAACCTGCTAAAAGATCAAGTTTCTCATGCCATTTGTATGGATTCCACAAACGAACTTGCCTACAACGCCGTACCTTTAAAAGATGCAGATAAGGTTGTGGTAGCCATTGGTGAAAACGAAGGCGCTGCTATAATTACAACGGCCATTGTAAAAAAATTATCCGATGTAAAAATTATTAGTCGTGCCCTTTCCCCTATTCACGATACTGTTCTAGAAGCCATGGGTGTGCATAGCATTATTCATCCAGAACAAGATTCAGCAAAACGATTAACAAAACAAATAAACTTTAAATCTACCTTAGAAAACTATCAATTAGATAATAATTTCACCATTTCAGAAGTAAAAGCAAAAAAAGCATTCTTCGGAAAAACATTAAAAGAGTTAGATACAACAAACAAATTTCAGCTTACACTAATTACCATAATTAGAGAAAGAGAAAAACATAGTATTTTAGGCAAAAAACAAATAATAAAAGAAAGTATTGGCCGTGTTACTTCGGAAACCTTAGTACTCGAAAACGATGTTTTAGTTGTTTATGGCAACAACAAAGACATCGAAAATTACTGTATTGGACAAGAAGAATACGATTTAAGAAATAAAAACATATAACATGATAAAGAACGATTTATTTTTACGAGCATTAAAAGGTGAAACCGTAGAGCGCCCTCCAGTTTGGATGATGCGCCAAGCCGGTAGATATTTACCAGAATTCATGGAGATTAAAGCAAAGTACGATTTTTTTACACGTTGCCAAACTCCAGAATTAGCAAGTGAAATTACCGTACAACCCATTCGCCGTTTTGGTATGGATGCTGCCATTTTATTTAGCGATATTTTGGTAATACCACAAGCCATGAACATCGAGGTACAAATGAAACCCAATTTTGGCCCATATTTACCAAACCCAATTCGTTCACAAAAAGATGTAGACAACGTTATAGTGCCAGATGTTACTGTAGCTCTAGACTACGTTTATCAAGCTATAAAAGCAACAAAAGAAAAATTAAACGACGATATTCCTTTAATAGGTTTTGCCGGATCTCCATGGACCATTTTATGCTATTGCGTACAAGGCCAAGGCAGCAAAAACTTCGATAAAGCCAAAGAATTTTGTTTTACAAATCCAGTTGCCGCACATAATTTATTGCAAAAAATTACAGACACAACTATCGCTTACTTAAAAGAAAAAGTGAAAGCCGGTGTTAACGCTGTACAAGTTTTCGATTCTTGGGGAGGCATGCTTTCACCAGTAGATTACCAAGAGTTTTCTTGGCAATATATCCAACAAATTATTGATGCTTTAAAAGATGAAACTCCAGTTATCGCTTTCGGTAAAGGATGTTGGTTTGCCCTAAACGAAATGGCCAATTCTGGTGCTTCTGCACTTGGTATCGATTGGACTTGTTCGGCTAGAAACGCACGTTATTTAACAGGAGGCAACATCACGCTTCAAGGGAATTTCGATCCAACACGCTTGTTTTCGCCACCAGCAGAAATCAAGAAAATGGTACACCAAATGATTAACGAATTTGGTAAAGACAAATACATTGTAAACCTAGGGCACGGTATTTTACCAAACATCCCAATAGAAAATGCACGCGCGTTTATCGATGCAGTGAAAGAATATAAAGTTTAAAGTTTCCTGGGCGTTACCTACTTTTTTAGTAACATTTTACCTAAACAGTATACATATAGCTGTAAAAAAAGTAGGTCGCGCTTTTACTACTCGCTCCCTCCCGAAAAGGTCGGGGAGCTTAAACAGACCGTTCAATCGCTAACGCAAGATAAACGTCATGATTAAAAATATAATTTCAGGAATAAAAGCATACTTCGGTGCTTTCAGCTTAATATCAAAACTCAAACTCTGGAAATTCTTTGCAGTACCTATGCTAATTAGCGTGGTAACAGCAACCATTATATTCGGTTCAGCTTATGGGTTATCTGATAATGTCGGTAATTTCATCTCTAAAATTTGGATCTGGGATTGGGGCAAAGAAACCTTCACCTCTATCAGTACTTTTATTGGCGGGCTTGTTATTCTAGTTATAGGTCTAATATTGTTTAAACACATTATAATGGCTCTATCTGCGCCATTTATGAGTCCTGTTTCGGAAAAAATTGAAGCACACCTAACAGGCAACGCTCCACATTCTCACCGAGACACGACGTTTTTAGAACAATTAATGCGTGGTATTAAAATAAATGGACGAAATTTGTTAATGGAACTTCTATTAACTATCCCGTTACTTATTTTAAAATTCATACCTGTTGTAAATATTTTTTCAGCCATACTCCTATTCCTTTTACAAGCATACTATGCAGGTTTTGGTAATATGGATTACACCTTAGAGCGTCATTTTAAATACAAACAAAGTGTTCAATTTGTACGTAATAATCGTGGTTTAGCTATTGGTAATGGTATTGTTTTTATTCTATTTTTATTAATTCCAATTATTGGTGTTATTTTAGTGCTACCTTTATCGGTAACCGCAGCTACTGCAAAAACAGTTCATGCATTAGAATTAAAAAACAATACAACATATGGTAACGCTTAGTTTTAACAACTTCACCATTAACGCTATAAAAGCAACAGATGCTTGGCCATTATGTAATTTTATGGCCGCAAACGACGACCGCCTAAAACGGTATTTCCCTAAAACGTTACAGCAAAATTTAACACCCGATTTAGCACAATGCTTCAGCGATAAAAAGGTGAAACAATTTGATTTAAAAAAGGAGTTTCTATTCACCATAAAAGAAAATGGATCTAACGAAATTGCAGGTTTGATCTATCTAAAAGAACTCGATTGGACAACCAAGCAAGCCGAATTCGCTTACTGCATTGGCTATCAATTTGAAGGCAAAAGCATTACAACTAAAGCTGTTGGAGTTTTATCCGATTATGCTTTTGAAACTTTAGGCTTAAAAACGCTTCAAATTATAGTACATAAAGACAATCTTGCAAGTGTTGCTGTGGCAATGAATAACAGCTTCACTTGGATAAAAACATTAAAAAACGAACATACACCTCCAAACGAAAGCCCACTAGATATGGAACTTTACGAGTTGTATTATGAAATGGAATAATTTAAAATGAAAAACAAATTCTACCAATATATTCAAAACCTTCAAGATAGTATCACCTCTAAACTAGAAGCTATTGATGGTAAAGCAACCTTTCAAGAAGATATTTGGAAACGTCCAGAAGGCGGTGGCGGACGCACCCGAGTAATAGAACATGGAAATGTTTTCGAAAAAGGTGGTGTAAATATTTCAGGTGTAAACGGCAAATTACCAAAGTCTATGCAAGACTATTTTAAAGTTGGCGATGTCGATTTTTTTGCATGTGGTTTAAGTTTGGTACTTCACCCTACAAACCCAATGGTACCAACCGTGCATGCTAATTGGCGCTATTTTGAAATGTATGATAAAACTGGAGAGATTGTAGGTAGTTGGTTTGGTGGCGGACAAGATTTAACGCCTTATTATTTATTTGAAGAAGATGCTAAACATTTCCATCAAACATGTAAAACAGCCTGCGATAAACACAACCCAGAATTTTACCCAAAATACAAAGCACGCTGCGATGAATATTTCTACAATGCACACCGAAATGAAGGTCGTGGATTAGGCGGTCTATTTTTCGATTACTGTAAAGAAACCGAAACCATGAGCATGGAAAACTGGTACAATTTTGTAACCGAAGTTGGCGATAGTTTTTTAGAAGCTTATGTGCCAATTGTTGAAAAACGTAAAAATTTACCATATACCGAAGCCCAACGTAATTGGCAAGAAATTCGTCGAGGGCGTTATGTAGAATTCAATTTAGTACATGATAAAGGTACCCTTTTTGGATTAAAAACCAACGGACGTATAGAAAGTATTTTAATGAGCTTACCTCCGCATGTACAATGGGTTTACGATCATCATCCAGAAGCTGGCAGTGAAGAAGAAAAACTAATTGAAGTTTTACAAAATCCGATTGACTGGGTTTAAAATATTGATGTTTTTACTATGAATTGCCACTGCGGAAATTTAAAACCTTATACAGATTGTTGCCAAAAAGCGCACCATAATATTGCCGAAGCTAAAACAGCCGAACAACTTATGCGCTCGCGCTACAGTGCTTTTGTTTTAGCCAATGGCGATTATTTAATGGCTACGCATCACGTATCTACACGCCCAATAAAAGAAAAAAAAGCGATAGTAAACTGGGCGAAATCTGTAAAATGGATAAAATTAGAAGTTCTAGAAACTTCCGAAGGACAAGAAAACGATACCAAAGGTACAGTTACATTTAACGCTTACTTTTTCGAAAACGGAAAAGTAGATATGATACACGAAAAATCGGCTTTTGTACGAGAAAACAATCATTGGTCGTATTTAGGACTAAGTAAATAGAAAACATACTACAACATTATGAGTAAAATATTTCAACGCGTGTTTTTAATTATTAATTTTAAAACACTCTTGATCACGGGTTTATCTATTGCTTCCACAGCGTTTTGTTTACATTTTGAAATTAAAGCAGATTTCCCATTAACCCTAATTGGTACTGCCATTGTGTTCCCAATTGTTTTTTCTATTGGTGGCGCTTACAAACGTCGTGAAGTTGCTTTAGATGAATATGGTTCGATAAAAGCTCATGGTCGCGCGTTGTTTTTTGCAGTTTCAGACTGGGTAGAAAATCCACCCCAAGAACTCAAAGATGAATTAAAAGAAAATCTGAGAAACCTTTTAAACTCATGTAAGCATGTTTTTAGTAATCCTAAAGAACAACTAGAAGAAAACGAAAAAGGTGTATATACCAGCTTTGAAGATCTTTCTAAGTTTATAAAAAGTATGCGTGCACATGGTTTACCTTCTGGCGAAGCATCTCGTTCTAACCAGTTTTTAAGCAAAATGATGATTTCATTCGAGCGCATCAAACATATTTACCAATACAGAACACCAAGAACACTACGTACTTATAGTGATATTTTTATTGTCCTTTTACCAATTATCTACGGACCACATTTTGCACACAACGTAACTAGTTATAACTACGGCTTAGAGTTTGCTGTTCCTATTATGTTCAGTGTTATTTTAGTCGCTTTAGACAATATACAATCACACTTAGAAAATCCTTTCGATCAGCAAGGTGAAGATGATGTTTATATTAATGTCGATAAATTTATTAGAAATTTAGACTAAGTTTTTTTAACTTAATTATTTCCAAACCATCACCTCTTTTGATACTTTTTTAAAAGCCTGATGCACATGTGCCAATCGCGCTTTTAACAGTAATTTCCGGCCTTCTTTATGCCTTGTGTAAAACAATTTACTTTTGCCAATATGCGTGTTCCAATGTTTTTGAAAAACTACAGCTTTCGTTTTTTTATCTCCAAAAATCTCAGGAACCGGGTAAAAGTTTTCAATATCTAATCGCTTTCTGAAGAAACTACTTTTAATAATAAGATATCTCGGTGAATCTATCGGGTTTATAATTTCACTTAATGCTTTAGAGAATACAGTACTTTCATAAGCATTCCCACCAAGTAAACTACACGATACATCGCCTTTATTCACAAGACTGGATGTTACAATTAGCTCATCTTTTTTCGTTGTCATATAATTCAATTCAACCATAGTATCCAATATGGAAAGCCCCATATTTTGTATCTTTTTATACAGATACCCATGTTTTACATAAAGCGTTATAGCGCGATATAATTTAAGTCCAAACGAAAATAAAAAAGCAGCTAGAAAGGCATAAATAAAATATAGCACACCACGTTGTACAACAAGGTTTATACCTCTTAGAATAAACTCGACATAAAACACAGAAACAGCAAGCATTAACTCGACTACAAAAAAGCGAATGGCATCAAAGTAATATAATTGGCGCTGTCTAGTAAAAGGTTTATCGCCTATATAAAACAGCCTCACATCTTTGGCTAATCTTGTTCCTTTACCAATAGAGTCTTGCCATTTTTTGGTTGTTTCACTTCTATCTTTTGCACGTTTTAAAGTCACTTCATTTAAAACATCAATATCTTCTTCTAAAAAATGTTCAGGAAAATTTAAACGATCAATGCCGTTAGAAATAAACGGAACATCATTATTAGTAACACCTACAAAAGCATCAAAACGTCGCTTTAAAACTTCAACATCTCGCCCACCGCTTGCATCTGTAATATCTACACAAGCCAAATGCCAAATATTCCCAGTTTTATCTGGCTTATCGGCATCTTTTCTAATAGCACGACCACGCATTTGATTAGATGAAACAAACGAACCAATAAAGGAAGCTAAAATTAAACTATTGATAGAAGGCGCATCCCAACCTTCACCAAGCAACGATTTTGTACCCACCAGAACTTTAATATCTCCATCTTCAAAAAGTTTTGTAATAATACTTACAATGCTATTTTTTGTTTTAATTTTAGATGAAACCACTAAAAAATCGACATCAATTTCTAAAGAAGAAAATGAAAAATCATCGCAACTTTCAATCTTATCAAAAGCCTTCAACACATTTTTATGTACAATAACTAAGCTTCCTGAAAGCACCGCTAGGTCTTCTTTATGCGAGCAGCTACTCCTTATAAATTGAAATATTGGCATAACACCAATACTATTTATAAGTTCTTTTTGCGTGTTTAAAAATTCCTTCCGAATGTAATCGGTTAAAATAACGCATCGTAAATCTTCTTTTAAATTTTCGCGTTCAGCCTTTACAATATCAACAACACTTTTTAATTTACTCGGGCTGTTTGAGAGTGATTTATACAGCAAATTTTCACCAATAAAATCTACTCTTCTTTTTCGAAACACATCTAATTGGCGGAGTTTCTTTTCCAATCTCATTAAATAAACTTCGTGATCTATCAAAAGTTCTCGATCGGACACTAATAAATTCTGAAATAAAACACCCAACCATTCTAATTGTAGCCCTGGAAACTGAATTGTTTCATCACTCTCAAAACCAAGAAGTTCAAGTTTTTCCTTTTCAATACTAATTCCGCAGGCATTTAAAAAAATAAGAATCGCCGAAAAATATTCAGTATTGCTATAAATAGCTTCTAAATGATACTTCGGGCTTTTATAAAAACGATGAGCTTTCAGAAAAGATATAAAAGCTTCATCCTCTATTAATTCATCCTTAAACCTTGCTATTTTCTCTCTATATTCAACTATAAAATTAATCTCTAAATCTTCAGGTTTAGAAAAGTAAACAAAATCTTGATGAGGACATAAATCGGTTTCTCTAACCAAGTCCGGCACCGCAATTTCATCGTCTATGTCTCCACAAAGCTTAAAGTATTTAGCAACTTCCGTTCTATCGCTATCATAAGGTGGCGTGGCGGTTAAGGCCACTAAATGAAACGGAATATTTTCTTTTAAATCAATTAAGCAGGTCCACCATGCATTTTTTAAATGATGCGCTTCATCTAAAACCAATGTTTGAATATTATGCTTTTTGAAAAAGGCGTAATAATCATTTTTATCTTCGAACGTTTTGTAAAAAGCATGTAACGATTGGTAAGTAGAAAAGGTAATATCTTTAGGCGCTTTTAAATCGAAAGAAAACGGCTCAAAATCTTCATCTCTAGTAAAAAAGGTTTGTAAGCGGTTTTCCCATTGATTTCTAATGGTTAAGGTGGGTGCTAAAACCAAGGTTTTCTTGTTTAACTTTCTAATAATTTCAATACCGAGAATGGTTTTCCCAGATCCTGGAGGTGCAATAACATGAAAATGATTATCCTCAATATGAGTATTGAAGTGTTTTAGCAAATTAGCCTGATAACTTCGCCAAGGAAAGTTAAATTCTAAAAATCGAAACGATTCGAGCAAGATAAAAAGGGTTTAAATTATTAACTTTGTATTCGATAAAAGTAATAAAAACTATGTATCCATTACGAAGAAATAGAAGATTGAGAACTAATGAAGCTATTCGTAGCTTAGTTCGTGAAACTGTAATAACTCCAAACGACTTTTTAGTACCACTTTTTGTGGTTGAAGGGAAAGGTATTAAAGATGAAATAGCATCGATGCCAAACTATTTTAGGTATAGTTTAGATTTATTAGAAGGTGAAATAAAAGAACTTTGGAGCCTTGGACTAAAATCGGTTTTACTTTTTGTAAAAGTGCCAGATAACTTAAAAGATAATAAAGGCACTGAAGCTTTAAACCCGAACGGATTAATGCAACGCGCCATTAAAACTATAAAAAACGTTTGTCCGGATATGTTAGTGATGACGGATGTTGCACTAGATCCTTATTCTTCTTTTGGACATGATGGTATTGTACAAAATGGTATGATTATAAACGATGAGTCTGCTGCTGTATTATCGCAAATGGCTTTAACACATGCACAAGCAGGAGCCGATTTTGTTGCGCCTAGTGATATGAATGATGGCAGAACCTTACAAATTCGTCAACTATTAGAAAACGAAGGTTTTAAAAATACGGGGATTATGAGTTATTCAGCAAAATACGCATCGGCTTTTTACGGGCCTTTTCGTGATGCTCTAGACTCGGCTCCTGTTGATTTGGTTGATGTACCAAAAGATAAAAAAACCTACCAAATGGATTGCGGAAATAGAATAGAAGCTATACGCGAAACACTAATGGATATTGATGAAGGATCGGATATTGTTATGGTAAAACCGGGCTTATCTTACCTTGATATTTTAAGAGATATTAAAAATGAAGTAGATGTTCCTGTAGCAGTATATCAAGTTTCTGGCGAATATGCTATGATAAAAGCAGCCGCTGAAAAAGGCTGGTTAAATCACGACCAAGTTATGATGGAAACTACCATGGCTTTTAAACGTGCTGGTGCCGATATTATAGCAAGTTACTTTGCTAAAGATGTCGTGAAAATTTTGAATGGATAATTTCAAAAACCAATAAATTTACAAATCGTCAACTTAGATAAGTTAATATTTAGGTTGACGATTTTTTTTGTTTTTGTTCTTTTTTATCCGCCTTATTGCCTGCTTTTATAATAATCTAGTGGTACTTGTATTATTTCATCTTTAAATTGATTTGATTTTGTAAATTAGCATTTAACAAAATCATCATTAATGAGCGCATTAATTTTCTGGGCAACCATATCCGTTTTCTTTTCTTTTTTATGTTCTATACTCGAGGCCGTTTTACTGAGTGTAACACCCACCTTTATAAATGTTAAAAAGCAAGAAGGCAAAGATTACGCTTTAACGTTAGAAACTTTAAAGAAAGATGTAGATAAACCTCTAATTGCAATTTTAACATTAAACACTATTGCGCATACTTTAGGCGCTATGATGGTGGGGATTCAAGCAGAAAGTTTACCATACAAAATAGAGTTCTGGGGTATTAATACCGTAGGTGTTGTTTCGGCAATTATGACGTTGCTTATTTTAGTGGCTTCGGAAATTATCCCGAAAACAATTGGTGCCATGTACTGGAAACAATTGGCAAATTTTACTTCTAAAGCTTTAGTTGTTTTAATCTTCCCATTAAAATGGACAGGAATTTTATGGGTACTTCAACTTACAACAAAACTTATTGGCGGTAAAGGCCATGGTAGCGTTTTAAGCCGTGAAGGCTTTTTAGTAATGGCCGATATGGCTCAAGAAGAAGGTGTTTTTCAAGAAAATGAAAGTAAAATAATAAAGAATTTATTAACCTTTAAGGAAGTCTTTGCTAAAAACGTGATGACACCAAGAACGGTTATGCTTGCCGAAGATCAAAACGCTACAGTAGAAGAGTTTTTTAACAGAAACTTAAACTTACGTTTTTCTAGAATTCCTATTTTTTCTGAGAACCCAGATAACATTACAGGCTTAGTTTTAAAAGATGAAGTTTTTAAAGAAATGGCTCTAGGAAACGGCACAAAAAAACTATCTGAACTTACAAGAAATATAATAATTGTAGACCGTAATTTACCAATACCAAAACTTTTTGAACAACTTGTAGAAACTAGAAACCATATGGCTTTAGTGGTAGATGAGTACGGATCTGTTAGTGGTTTGGTGACTATGGAAGATGTTATTGAAACACTTTTAGGTTTAGAGATTATGGACGAGAGTGATAACGTATCTGATTTACAATCTATGGCCAGAAAAAGTTGGGAAGCACGAGCTAAAAAACTTGGTATCCTTGACGAAGACAGCCCTAAAAACTAATGGAAACCTGCATCATCAAATCACCTTTGGGTTTCACCAAAATAGTTGGCGATGTAGATGGTATTACTCAGGTAACGGTTTTAAATTCTGAAGAAAAAGAAACCGATATTATCCCTATAGAGCTTGAAGAATGTGCAACGCAACTTCAAGAATATTTTGAAGGCATACGCACAGAGTTCAGTTTAAAACTAAACGCACAAGGCACTGATTTCCAAAAGCGTGTTTGGGATGCCTTAGAGCAAATCCCGCATGGTAAAACCACATCATACCTAGACCTTTCTAAAGAGCTAGGAGATGTAAAAGCCATTAGAGCAGTTGCCAATGCTAACGGTAAAAATCCGCTTTGGATTATTGTACCATGCCATCGTGTTATTGGTAGTAACGGTAGCTTAACAGGTTACGCAGGCGGACTTCACAGAAAAAAATGGCTCATAGAACACGAAAGCCCATACAAACAACAATCGCTTTTTTAGAATGTACAGAACCATAACAAAGATTGCAAAACGTTTTTTTACCGATGCTCAAATTTATAAATACGGGTTCAACTGGTCTCCAATGTACAGAAGATCTACAGGTCGATTACTTAAGGTTTCGGAAGATTTAATGTACGTTAAAATTAAAATCCCGTTAAGTATTAAAAACCGAAATTTTGTAGGTACTATTTTTGGCGGTAGCCTATTTTCGGCAACCGACCCGATTTACATGATTCAGCTCATGAATATTCTTGGAGACGACTATGTAGTTTGGGATAAAAGCGCCACCATAAATTTTAAACGCCCTGCAAAAGAAACCGTGTTTGCAGAATTTATTTTTTCCGAAGAAGATTTAAATCTTATTAAAACTGAAGTTTCTAAAAATGGAGAATTCAACTTGGTAAAAACCCCAAACATTGTAGATAAAAACGGTACTATTATCGCCGAATTATCAAAAACTATTTATGTTGCCGATAAAGTATTTTACAAAAATAAACGAAAACGTAAAACGAATTCTCCCGCTTAAAACAAACCTTCTTTTTTTATTAGTATAGAATTTTATTATCTTTAGTTTCTATACTAAACCAAATAAATGACATTCCTTAAAAAACTTATTAAATGGCTCGCCATAATAATCGTTCTACTTATTGCTGTACTTTATATCACCGATACAGACTACTTAATAAAAGCCGTTAGAACCATATATCTAAAAGGCCACACCACAGCTTTTCTAGAAGATTATAAAGAACTAGATAACAGAGTGATTGAAACGGACACACCTATCCCTTGGCCAAACCATACAGATTATAATTCTGTAAAAGAGACCGAAACGCTATCTGAAATCAATTCGCAAAACGGAACCATTGCCTACGTGATTATTAAAAACGATAGTATTTGGTTCGAAAATTACTACGACAGTTTTAGCGCAAACTCACCATCAAATTCCTTTTCGATGGCCAAAAGCTATGTGTCGGGACTTTTAGGTAAAGCGATACAAGAGGGTTATATAAAAAATTTAGACCAACCAGTTTGCGATTTTTTACCTGAATTTTGTGACGGATTAGCAGAAACCATGACGGTTGGAGATTTATCTAGTATGGCTTCTGGCACTAATTGGGACGAAGCCTACTACTCGCCTCTATCTATTACAACACGTGCTTATTTTGATGACGACCTAGCGAAAGTAACAAACAGTCTAAAGGTTGTAGATACTCCTGGACAGTCTTTTATATACGCTAGTGGAGACACACAAATGTTAGCCATGGTGATAGAAAAAGCTACGGGCAAAAAACTCTATAATTATTTAACCGAAAGCTTCTGGAAACCTTTAAATTCTGAAAACTCAACCTTATGGCAGGTCGATAGCGAAACTCACGATTTAGTAAAAGCCTATTGCTGTATAGCGAGTAATGCTAAAGATTTTGCGCGCTTTGGTAAACTTTACAAAGACCATGGAAAATGGAACGGCAAACAAATTTTAGACTCCGCTTTTGTGGCAAAATCAATTAAACCACGCTTTAAAAACAGTCCGGAATATGGTTATGGTTGGTGGCTAAGAACAATAAAAGATAAACACTTTTTTATGATGCGTGGCCACTTAGGGCAGTACGTTATTGTAGAACCAAACGATAATTTAATAATAGTAAGGTTAGGACACTCTAAAGGGCCAATAAAAACAGTAGCTACGTTTACCGACGATATTTCTGTGTATATAAACGAAGCCTATAAAATGCTAGAAAAATGATACGTAAACTTAACTTAGAAAACATTTTATTTCTGGATATTGAAACTGTTCCGGAAACACAATATTTCTCTGATTTAGATGAAACAAAACAAGCGCTTTGGGAACACAAATCGAAATACCAGCGCAAAGAAGATGAAACCGCCGAAGAATTTTATAACCGCGCCGGAATTTGGGCAGAGTTTGGTAAAATAGTTTGTATTTCGGTGGGCTATTTTAAAATCACGGATGAGTCACGAAGTTTTAGAACAACTTCTTTCCATGGCGAAGAAGTTAAACTTTTAACTGATTTTAAAACCCTATTAAACACTCATTTTAATCAAGCAAAACACTTACTTTGCGGTCACAATGGTAAAGAATTCGATTTTCCGTTTATTGCTAGACGCATGATTATAAACGATATTGAAATACCACAAAAATTAAATTTATTTGGTAAAAAACCTTGGGAAGTACCACATCTAGATACTCTAGAATTATGGAAATTTGGTGATTATAAAACCTATACCTCCTTAAAGCTATTAACTAGCGTATTAGGTATTCCGTCTCCAAAAGATGATATTGATGGTAGCGAGGTTTATCGTGTATTTTACGAAGAAAAAGAAATTGATAGAATTGTAACATATTGCGAAAAAGATACCATTGCTGTGGCACAGATATTTTTACGATTACGAGGTGATGCCATTTTAACAAACGACGAAATTATTCATATTTAATGAAGAAAAACATACTTAGCATAACCGATTTATCCATTGCATTTAATGGCAACGAAGTCATCCATAACATATCTTTCAACCTAAAGGAAAATGAAATTTTAGGTATTGTAGGCGAATCGGGTTCAGGGAAATCGGTATCCTCATTAGCCATTTTAGGCTTACTTCCGAAGAAAATTTCTAAAATAACCTCAGGAAACATTCTCTTTAATAATGAAGATTTAACCAAACTATCATCCAAAGCATTTCAAAATATAAGAGGTAAAAAAATAGCCATGATTTTTCAAGAACCAATGAGTTCTTTAAATCCGTCTATGACTTGTGGCAAGCAAGTACAAGAAATTCTTTTACAGCACACCAATTTATCTAAAAAAGAATCCGAAAACGAAACGCTATCTTTATTCGAAAAAGTAAAGCTACCCGACGTAAAACGCACCTACACCAAATATCCACACGAAATATCTGGAGGCCAAAAACAACGCGTTATGATTGCGATGGCTATTGCATGTAAACCCGATGTTTTAATTGCCGACGAACCTACAACAGCACTAGATGTTACCGTACAAAAAGATATAATAAAACTTCTAAAAGAACTACAGGCTGAAACCAAAATGAGTATTATTTTCATTACTCACGATTTGGCTTTAATCTCCGAAATAGCGAACCATGTTTTGGTTATGTTTAGAGGGAACTTAGTTGAAGAAGGCTTAGTTAAAACTATATTCAAAAACCCACAACACAATTACACCAAAGCATTAATTAACTCGCGTCCATCATTAGATACACGCCTAAAAACCTTACCAACAATAAAAGATTTTTTGGAAGACACAACCTCTACCGAAATTGTAACCGACCATGACAGGCAAGTAAATCATGAAAAAATTTATAGCCAAACACCGTTATTAGAAGTTATTAATGTTGAAAAAGAATATTTATCTAGTGCTGGATTCTTTAAAAAAGCGACATCTTTTAAAGCCGTAAATAATGTAAGTTTCAAATTATATCCTGGTGAAACATTAGGATTAGTAGGTGAATCTGGCTGCGGAAAATCGACACTTGGTAACGCTATCCTTCAATTAGATAAAGCCACGGCAGGACAAATTTTGTATAACGGTATTGATATCACAAAATTAGATAAAACTGAAACTAGAAAACTTAGAAAAGATATTCAAATTATATTCCAAGATCCTTACTCCTCATTAAATCCAAGAATGCCAGTTGGAGAAGCCATTATGGAACCTATGAAAGTTCATGGACTATTCAACTCTACTAAAGAAAGGAAAGAAAAAGTTATTGATATTTTAAACCGTGTTGGTCTATCTGAAGATTATTTTAATAGATAT
This sequence comes from Algibacter sp. L3A6, assembly GCF_009796825.1. GTDB lineage: Bacteria > Bacteroidota > Bacteroidia > Flavobacteriales > Flavobacteriaceae > Algibacter. The sequence continues at coordinate 1,996,864 of NZ_CP047030.1, read as the reverse complement.
CCTCACGAATTTTCTGGCGGGCAGCGCCAACGTATTGGTATTGCGCGCACCATTGCTTTACAACCCAAACTTATTGTTTGCGACGAGTCTGTTTCTGCACTTGACATATCAGTACAAGCACAAGTTTTAAACCTATTAAATGAGCTAAAAAAAGATTTCGGTTTTACTTATATCTTTATTTCACACGATTTAGCCGTTGTAAAGTATATGAGCGACCAATTATTAGTTATGAATAAAGGTCAAATTGAAGAATTGGACGATGCCGATACTATCTACAAAGCTCCAAAAAAGGATTATACAAAAAAGCTTATTGAAGCTATTCCGAAAGGGATTTAATAAGAATTGTGAAATAGATTCACGCTATAACTTGGGGAAGTTATAGCATGAAAATTTTCTTGGTCAAGTAAAGTAGGCCTTTTAAAAATTGCAAGTTTCCTTGTACAGATTCTTGAAATTTACTTGTTTTAAATGTAGGTTGTTCAGGTAGATTTGGTGCAAAATTCATAAGGGTTAGGTTATGGTAGATTTGGGGGAAATCTATAATTAAACTTGGTTTCTTTGTTCTCTGTAAAGATATTCTTTTCTTTGAATAAATCAGTTTAAAAACATATATTATCGATGAAATACATTAAATTTTAACATTTAAGTCAACTCACACCCACAAACTACCTAAAAACAACTTATTAAAATTGCATCTCTGGTATGTCTCCATCAATAATTAAAGTGCCTTCTGTTGCGTTCTTTATGTCTTCTACAGAAACACCTGGAGCCCGTTCTAAAAGTTTAAACCCTACCGCTGTTACTTCTAACACAGCAAGGTTGGTTACAATTCTTTTAACACATCCAACACCTGTTAACGGCAACGTACATTTTTTAAGAAGTTTAGACTCACCTTTTTTATTAGTATGCATCATGGCAACAATAATATTTTCGGCACTTGCTACCAAATCCATCGCTCCTCCCATGCCTTTAACCATACGCCCCGGAATCTTCCAGTTTGCAATATCTCCATTTTCGGCCACTTCCATAGCACCTAGAATAGTTAAATCGACATGCTGACCACGAATCATTGCGAAACTCAAAGCCGAATCGAAAAAGCTAGCCCCAGGTAAAGCCGTTATAGTTTGTTTTCCTGCATTTATAACATCGGCATCTTCTTCTCCCTCAAAAGGGAAAGGTCCCATGCCTAAAACGCCGTTTTCACTTTGAAATTCGACCTCTATATCTTCTCTAACATAATTCGCTACCAACGTTGGAATACCAATTCCTAAATTAACGTAATAACCATCCTGAACTTCTTTTGCAATGCGCTTTGCTATACCTATTTTATCTAACATGATTTTGTGTCTTTATTAGTTCCGCGAAAGCGAAAACATCTTAATTGGATTCTTAATTTTAAAACTCTACCTAAAAGAATAACAAATTTAAACGCGCGGTCTTACTGTGCGTTGCTCAATTCGTTTCTCATAACGTTCTCCTTGAAAAATACGCTGTACAAAAATACCAGGAATATGAATTTGATTCGGATCTAAGCTTCCTAGTGGCACCAACTCTTCAACCTCAGCAACAGTAATTTTTGCAGCACCACACATTACCGGATTAAAATTTCGAGCGGTTCCTTTAAAAATCAAATTACCTGCGGCATCGCCTTTCCAGGCCTTAACAAAAGCAAAATCGGCTTTAAACGCATGCTCTAACACATACATTTTACCATCAAATTCTCTCGTTTCTTTACCTTCGGCTACTTCGGTTCCATAACCTGCAGGTGTGTAAATAGCAGGGAATCCCGCTTGAGCAGCTCGACATCTTTCAGCTAATGTACCTTGCGGAATAAGTTCAACATCGAGTTCTCCAGAAAGCATTTGGCGTTCAAATTCATCATTTTCGCCAACATAAGAAGAAATCATTTTTTTAATCTGTTTTTTTTGAAGTAGTAAACCCAATCCAAAATCATCAACACCTGCATTATTAGAAATACAGGTTAAACCATGAACTCCAAGTTTTACTAACTTAGCTATAGCATTTTCGGGAATGCCACTCAATCCAAATCCGCCTAGCATAAAGGTCATATTTTCTTTTACACCATTTAGCGCGGCATCAACATTAGCTACTTTCTTATTTATCATTATGAATCCGTTTTAGAATTAAGCTTCCTGTTTTTATAAAAACATCATTTAAAGCTGCTTAAATTTACGAATAATTCAAAAGAATATTAAAATTTAAACAAATAATATTATCAACGTTTTAGTTAAATAAAATTGAACCATAAAATCTTTCATCTCCAATAATTTATGGGTATAGTTTACACGGAAAAATTTATTAAAAAGAAACCTATTCAAGACTTAACAAATTAGCTACAAACTAAACCCAAAAAAACCATCCTTTTCAGAATGGTTTTTAATACATTATATTAAGTTCTGAAGATTTAAAAATCTAAATCTTCAGGTGTATTATCATCTTGATTACTATCAGAATCGCTATCAACCTTAGAACAATCTACATTAATAGATAAATTTTTAGGTTTTGTAAAAGCATCTTTAGAAATTTCTAAATGCTTGTCGGCATAACAGTTCTTCATGTAAACACCCCAAATTGGTAGAGCCATTGCTGCACCTTGCCCGTAAGTAATACCAGGAAAATGGACAGCTCTATCTTCGCCTCCAACCCAAACACCAGTTACTAAGTTTGGAACCATACCCATAAACCAACCATCACTTTGGTTTTGTGTAGTACCGGTTTTACCTGCAATTGGGTTTGTAAACTCATATGGATATCCTGTAATTACTTTTCTATAATCACTTCTATAAGAATCTCTTCCTTTACCTCTTAAACGTGCACCAGAACCAGATTGTGTTACACCTTCCATAAGTTTTACGGTAACATAAGCGGTTTCTTCACTTAAAACATCCCGTGTTTCTGGTTTAAATTGATATAAAATAGTTCCGTTCTTATCGGCAATTGTTGTTACCATAACGGGCTTGGTATAAACCCCTTGGTTTGCAAAAGTAGAATAAGCACCAACCATTTCGTAAACACTAATATCTGGTGTTCCTAAAGCAATAGAAGGCACAGCAGGAATATCAGAATCGATTCCTAATTTTCTAACTAAATCTATAACCGTTTGCGGTCCTACTTTATCAATTAATCGTGCTGTAATGGTATTAACCGAATTAGCTAATGCATTCTTCAAAGAACGTGTACCACCATACTCACCACCTGAGTTTTTAGGACACCATTCTTCTGGGTTTCCGTATTTATTGGCTTCGATACAAAATGGTGTATCTGGCAACTCATCACAAGGTGATAAATGCAACTGATCCATAGCCGCTGTATAAACGAAAGGCTTAAAGGTCGAACCAATTTGACGTTTTCCTTGGTTTACCATATCATATTGAAAGTGACGGTAATTCATACCACCAACCCAAGCTTTTACATGGCCTGTTTGCGGATCCATAGACATCATACCTGTACGAAGGAATGATTTATAATAACGCATAGAATCTATAGGCTTCATGATAGTATCTACTTCTGACGCTCTACCATCTTCCCATGCAAAAACAGTCATTTCTGACGGTGTTTCAAACGAAGCTTCTATTTCTTTATCCGATTTTTTTAAATCGTATTTAAGATGTCTCCAACGTTCAGACTGTTTCATTCCTCGTCTTAATAAAGATGTGATTTCATTTTTATCAAGATCTAAAAACGGAGCTGTAGGATTCTTTTTAATGTTATTCTGATTAAAAAACTCAGCTTGAAGTCTTGGCATATGTTGTTGCACAGCATCTTCAGCATGTTTTTGCATACGAGAATCGATGGTTGTATAAATTTTTAACCCGTCGTTATATAAATTATACTTTGTACCGTCTGGCTTAGGATTTTCTTTAATCCAATCTTTCATAAAACCATCTAAATATCCTCTAAAGTAAGTAGCGATACCTTCACGGTGGGATTCTGGAGAATAGTTTAAATCTAAATCTGTTTTTTGAAGAGAATCTTTTACTGTTTCATCTATAAAATCGTACTTCTCCATTTGAGCTAATACTACATTTCGACGGGTTTTAGTAAGCTCAACTCTTTTTCTTGGGTTGAATAGAGATGAATTTTTAAACATACCAACAAGCATAGCAGATTCTTTTAAATCTAACTCTATAGGCTCTTTACCGAAATAAATACGTGAGGCACTTCGAATACCATCGGCATTATTTAAAAAATCGTAAATATTAAAATATTGTGCAATAATTTCTTCTTTAGTGTATTGACGTTCTAAACGAATAGCAATAATCCACTCTTTTACTTTTTGCAAAACACGCTCTATAATATTTTTAGAGCCTTCACCATGAAATAACTGCTTTGCTAATTGTTGAGAAATAGTACTTGCTCCACCACCACTACCAAGCGTCAATATTGCCCGTAAAGTTCCTTTGGCATCAATACCAGAGTGATCTTTAAAACGTGCATCTTCCGTTGCTATTAAAGCGTTTACCAAATATTGTGGTAACTCATTATAACCAACAGGCGTTCTGTTATCATTAAAATAGAACTTACCTAGGGTTTGCCCATCGGAAGAAAGAATTTCTGTTGCTAAATTTGTTTTAGGATTTTCTAACACGGTGTGATCTGGCATTTCGCCAAAAACACCCCAAGATGCCAATAAAAACACTAAAATAATTGAGAGAATACCTCCTAAAAATATCACCCAAAACCATCGAATGTATTTTGTGAAATCTTGAACTGTAGTTGTTTCTTTTTTTGCTTTTGCCATGGTTTAAGAGCCTTAAATTATAAGCGATTTAAGTTTTAAAATTAGGGATTACTGTATTGTGGGATTTTCTATTCTAAAGCCAACATCGGTTATACCGTCTAGGTTTACAACACCATTTACTTTGCCGCGTTCGCGCATAGCTTGGTGTATATTAACCTTATATTCGCCAGTTTCGTTAAACACAAAACCTTTTTTATACCAAAGTTTGTTTTCTTTTACATCTGTATAACCTGTACCTAAAAGTTTTCCGCTAGGTTCGGCCATTTTATACTCCAAAGTATCTTTTTGAATTTTTCCGTTCGGGTTTATCATTTCAACAATTAGAAAGATATTATTGTACTTATAAGCATTTGTATTTCTCAGATTTACAAATAAATTATAAGGTTTAATAGAATCGGTTAGAGTAATATTGAAACTGACAACATTCTCTCTATTCCAAGTATTTGGAACCGATTGATACTCATCGAAAACACGATTAGAATCGCATGATGTAAACACCAATGTGGTTATTAAAAAAAACAAGAAGCTATTATTCGGTAGCATCATTATTGCTTTGTGGTTTTGATTTTGGTTTAGGTTTTCTTTTATTATTCCGGTTTCGGTTATTCCTGTTCGGATTAGTGTTTGGTTTATCCGTATTTGCTGGGCCATTATCTCCTGTTCTTTTCTTAGGAGCTCTTTTATTAGGCGTCGCTTTTGGAGCTCCTTCACCTTTTTGATTCGGCCCTTTTTGATTTGGGTTTTGTCTTTTTGGTGCTGTATTTGGACTCTTAGGATTAGGCCTTGGCTTTTGATTAGCATTTGGAGCTGCCCCCTTTTGGTTCGGCTTCTTTCTAGTATTTTTACGTTTGTTATTACGTTTTGGACTATCGAAACGTGTTAAACTATCTTGACCAACAACATTTTCGAACTCTGTTTTAACATCTTCTAAAACATCTAAAGCGTATTCTTCTAGGCTAGCAATAGGTTCGTTTTTTTTGTTAGCTTCAATAATTTCGTTAGCCTGCTCTGTTGTTATTTTGTGCCAGTTCATCCATTCACCTTCATAAGCATACCACATATGCCCTTTGAAAATGTCTGTTTTTTGACAAACTGCTGTTCCTTTCCCTGTTTTTAACTTAATATCTGTTTTTGGAAAACTTTTTAAAGCATCTAAATACGTATCTAATTCGTAGTTTAAACAACATTTTAATTTACCGCATTGTCCTGCTAATTTCTGCGGATTAAGTGATAACTGTTGGTAACGCGCTGCAGATGTGCTTACCGACCTAAAATCTGTTAACCACGTAGAACAACATAATTCACGTCCACAAGAACCAATACCACCAAGTCTTGATGCTTCTTGGCGGAAACCAACTTGTTTCATTTCTATACGTGTTCTAAACTCACGCGCAAAAACTTTAATTAACTCACGGAAATCTACGCGCTCTTCGGCTGTATAATAAAACGTGGCTTTACTTGCGTCTCCTTGAAATTCGATATCCGAAATTTTCATGTGGAGTTTTAAATCTATTGCAAACTGACGTGCACGAACCTTCATTGGCTCTTCTTTATCACGGGCTGTTTGCCAAATATCAATATCTTTCTGACTTGCTTTTCTGTATATTTTTAATGTTTCAACTGGCTTTACCGAAATATTTTTGCGTTTCATTTGAACGCGTACTAATTCCCCCGAAAGGGTAACCATACCAATATCATGACCAGATTGTGCTTGTGTTGCTACAATATCTCCAATACTTAATGTTAAATTTTCAGCATTTTTATAGTAGTCTTTTCGTCCGTTTTTAAAACGTACTTCTACCCAATCAAATGGTTTTTCGCCACTTGGAAGTGACATATTTGCTAACCAATCGAATACGGTTAATTTATTGCAACTATCTGTACCACAGGTGCCATTATTTTTGCAGCCACTAGGAGAGCCGTCTTTTGTTGAGCAACTTGCGCAAGCCATATATTTTATATATTGATTCTGAATAAAACCAAAGTTTTACCAGAAGAAGGTTTATAACTATTTATTTTGAATCTTTACTTTACAGCCGTTTAACTGTGAAAGCAAGAGTATAACACGGTTTATGAAGTATGTTTACTAAATACAACTTCAAGATGTAAAGATAAGATTATTCTAAAGACTAGAAACAAAGATTTTTGCTTTAGTAATTAATGCTAATTATCTTGGTAAATTTCAATTATTTACGACGCCTTATTCTCTACTGCTCTATGAGATTAATCTTCGGTTTCAGGAGTTTCCGTATCTTCTTTTGGTGTTAAAATATTCGGAAAAATCATAGGCACCAAAGATTTCACAGGCATATAAAGCATAGAATCGTCCACATTTTCTTCATCTACAAAAGTAATTGTGTTATTCATTCTATCGAAAACTATTAAAACTACACTTAAAATAACTGCAATTTTTAAGGCGCCAAAAACGCCCCCTGCTAATTTGTTAATAATGCCAAGCGCTGCAAAATCGGCCAACTTCGTTAAAGCCTTCCCAGCAAGTGAAATAGCCAAAATAATAACAATAAATGTTACTGCAAAAGCGGTAATACTAATGGTTTTTTCGTCCCAATCGGTTTTATCATTTAAAAATTCGGCAGCAAAATCACTAAAATGGATAGCTCCATAAACACCAGCCACCAAAGCAACCAGTGAGGCAACCTCAACAAACAGCCCTTTCATAAAACCACGAACCAAGCCAAATAGAATTAATGCGCCTAAAACAATATCAATAACACCCATAGTAACAATTTAATGCAAATATAAAATAAAAGAATTTACACACTAATACTGCTGATACAAACAATAACGGCAAATGGCCTACTATGTTATCTTAGAATAACAAAAGGTTCGTTAACTTTGCCAAAAATTTCAATTTAAAAACTAAAAATGGCAAGAGACGAAGAATTAAAGGAACGCTGGAACTTGGTTGTTAAAAAACTATCTGATCAATTTGCAGATGGAGACACCTTAGATCTTGACGCTATTATATATTTAATAGGCGTACAAGAACTCGGACAATTGGAGCGCGCTTTTAAAAAAGATCAAAAACTAGACTTAATGCATATTGCTATTTGCAAATTATTAATGCCTTACGGATATTACCAACTTGATTTTGTAGATAAAGATGGCTGGCCACATTACACAGCGCTAGAAGCTTTACCACATTTAAAAGCTGGCGAACAAAGTGTTTTAATGAAAGAAGCTATTGTAAATTACTTTCTAGAAACCGAGTATATTAATTAATTCTTTTTTAAAATTTCAGCAAAACCAATAGCTAATTATACTTTTAAAGGCTCCATAAATTTTATATGGAGCTTTTTTTTATCTGTAAAACCCTAAAAGTAGAGCACAAAAAAAACCCCAATTACTTTCGTAATCAGGGTTGGTTTCAGAGTTGGCCCACTAGGGCTCGAACCTAGACTCTTCTGCACCAAAAACAGACGTGTTGCCAGTTACACCATGGGCCATTCTTTATTCGAGACGGCAAATTTAGAACTTTTTTTCCTTTGTGCAAACTTTTTTAAATTTTTTTTCAATTATTTTTTTTGAACACTTAACGTTTCCTTAAAAACATAAGGTATTAAGTATTTATTATTAAATTCGCCAAAGCAATTAATGTATAGATTTTTATGGCAAATTTTAACTTTAAAAAATGGAATACCATTTTAGGATGGTTCTCTTTTTTAATAGCACTTATTACTTATAGCTTAACTGTTGAGCCAACAGTGAGTTTTTGGGATGCAGGGGAGTATATTTTAACTTCTTCTAAACTACAAGTTGGCCACCCACCAGGAGCGCCGTTATTTCAAATGTTAGGTGCTTTTTTCTCCATTTTCACATTTGGAAATAATGCTTTAATTGGCTGGATGATGAATATGATGAGTGCTGTTTCTAGTGCATTCACTATTCTTTTTATGTTTTGGACCATAACAATTCTATTAAAAAAACTGGTTACAGCAGATGGTGAGATAAATAAAAACCAAGCTTATGCCATTTTAGGTAGTGGTTTAGTTGGTAGTTTAGCCTTTACTTTTACCGATTCGTTTTGGTTTAATGCTGTAGAAACCGAAGTTTATGCCATGGCGACATTAATTATGTCTGTTTTATTCTGGCTAGGCTTACGTTGGGAACAAGATATGGATAACCCAAGAGGGAATCGATGGCTTATTTTAATTGCCTTTGTTATCGGACTTTCTTTTGGAGTTCACTTTATGGGCTTATTAACCATACCTGCCATAGGGTTGGTTTACTTTTTCAAGAATTATAAAACCGTAACTATAAAAAACTTCATTATTGCAAATATTGCTTCGGTTGGTATTTTATTATTTGTTTTTAAACTTTTGGCTCCTAATATTCTTAAAATATTTAGTGCTTTCGAAATCTTTTTCGTGAACACTATTGGCTTGCCTTTTAATTCAGGGTCTATTATTGCAGGCTTACTACTTGTTGGCCTTATTACTTACGGTTTAAAATACACTAGAAAGAAACACTTTGTACATTTAAACACAGCCATTCTTTGTTTAACCTTTGTTATTATTGGTTTTTCTACTTGGTTAATGTTACCAATTCGTGCTAATGCCAATGTGGTAATTAATGAAAACAACCCATCGAGTGCAAGAGAATTATTGGCTTACTATAACTTAGAGCAATACCCAGAAACGCATTTGTTTTACGGCCCTCAATTTACCGATCAATACGCTTATTTAGATGAAAACAACCCGTATGTAGATGATAAACCTAAGTATGAAAAAGACAAAGAAAAAGGCGAATACGTTGTTGTAAACGATTGGAAAAAAGCAAAACAAAACTACAACTCTAAACACGCTTCTATTTTACCAAGAATGTGGAGTGCCGAGCATGCAGAAAACTATATGATGTTTTCTGGCTTTTTAGATTTCAAAGTAAAACCAGATGCGCAAAACACATATTATAGAAGTGCTATTAACGCTGGAGCAACCGAGGAACAAGCTAAAACTTACGCATTAAACCAAATTACAAAATATAAAGCCCAACTTAATGATTTTAAAAATCAGGTGGCACAAGGCAATGTAGATTACGAAGATTATAATAACTTCTTGAAAAAAGAAAAAAGTTTAATTGAAGTTGAAAAACCTTCACTAATTAGTAATGTAATTTACATGTTTGAATACCAATTGGGTTACATGTACTGGCGTTATTTTATGTGGAATTTTTCTGGAAGACAAGATGATATCCAAGGTCGTTATGATAATCACGGTAACTGGATAACAGGAATTAAATTTATTGACGAATGGCATTTAGGCTACTCGCAAGACCACTTACCTAGCGATGTTAAAAACAACAAGGCGAGAAATGCATACTACATGCTTCCGCTTATTCTAGGCATTATTGGTTTATTCTTCCTTTACAATAAAGACAAAAAATTATTTTGGGTAATGCTTGTATTCTTTCTGTTTACAGGAATTGCCATACAAGTTTATACAAATGTACGTCCGTTTGAACCACGTGAGCGTGACTACTCGGTTGTAGGCTCTTATTACGTATTTGCTCTATGGATTGGTTTTGGCGTTTACGCATTGTACGATTTCTTTAAAACATATTTACCAAAACAACTTACCGCACCAATAGTTACTATAGCCTGTTTAATTCTGGTTCCTGGAATTATGGCTGCTAGCAACTGGGACGATCATGACCGCTCTGGGAAATACACCGCCAATGCTATGGCTAAAATGTATTTAGATTCTTGTGCAGAAAATGGTATTCTATTTACCATTGGGGACAACGATACATTCGCACTTTGGTACGCTCAAGAAATTGAGGGCTACAGAACCGATGTACGTGTAGTAAACACAAGTTTATTTCAAACCGATTGGTATATAGACCAAATGAAACGTAAGGCTTACGAAAGCGACCCTGTACCGTCTCAATTAACGCACGATTTATACAAATATGGCACTAACGATTATATCGTGATAGAGCCTGTAACAAAAGATACCATTGAGGTGAAGCAATTTTTAGACTTCATTGCAAGTGATAATCCTAAAACTAAATACAAATATGTTTTAGAACAGCAAGGTGTCGATATTTCTCAAGTAAGAAGACAAGATTTAAAAGCTAGTTATTTACCAACCGAAACATTACGCCTGCCGGTAAATAAACAAAATGCATTAAACTCGGGTATTGTTAAACCGGAAGATGCAGATAAAATCGTACCTTATATTGACCTTACAATTAAAGGCGGTGCACTATACAAAAACCGTTTACTAATGTTAGACATTGTAGCTAATAATGAATGGAATCGCCCTATCTATTTTACAGGCGGAAGCTTTGGTGACGACGATTATATTTGGATGAAAGATTACCTTCAACTTGATGGCATGTGCTATAAACTAGTGCCTATTAGAACTGAGGTTGACAGATCGAACCCGTTTGATATGGGACGTGTTGATAGCGATTTAATGTATGAAAAAGTTAAAAAATGGGACTGGGGAAATAGTGGAAGTCCAGACATTTATCACGATGTTGAAACTCGTAAAAACTCAATTACATATCGTGGAAATTTAGCACGATTAACCGAGCAATTAATCAATGAGAATAAAATAGATAAAGCTGAAGAAATAGCAGATATAGCTATGGAAAACATGCCTGTTGAATTCTTTGGTTATTACACGCTTTTAGAGCCTTACATTAGTGCTTATTACGAAGTAGGAAACAAAGAAAAAGCGCAACGTTTATTTAAAGAAGTTGCTCAAAAATATCAAGAAAACTTAGTATATTACAGTAAGTTAAAAACAGATAAACAAGAACGTTTGTTTGAAGATATTTATACCGACATACAACGCTACAAAGGCTTAGTTGATGTTTTAATAAAATACGACATCCCTTTTGCTGAAACTGAAGGCGATATTTTTAACGATCACCTAAAAATGTTTAAATATTTTTATGGTGATAGTGATCAAGATGAATACGCTCCAGAGGAAAACAAAGATATTCCTGCTGGAGTAAGCACAGATACCATTGAACCTATAGAATAAGGCATGACCTTAACACCTGCAAAAACACCATTTGTTATAAAAAAGATGTTCCCAAATTATATTTGGGACATCTCAACAAATGAAAAAACAATCTATCTTACTTTCGATGATGGTCCAACACCAGAAATAACAAATTGGACCCTAGATACATTAAAAGCTTATCAAGCGAAAGCTACATTTTTCTGTATAGGAAATAACATTGAAAAGCATCCTGGAATTTTCCGTGACATTATAGAAAACGGACATACCATTGGGAACCACACTCAAAACCATGTTAAAGGTTGGAAAACTAAAACAGCCGATTATTTAACTGAAGTTGATGCCGCTGAGAATAACATTCAAAAAGAAAAACCTCAACAACACGCCGCAACATCTAGTGATATTAAATTATTTCGCCCACCTTATGGCAAAATAAAACGAGCACAAGGTAAAAACCTCATTAACCTTGGCTACAAAATAATAATGTGGGATATTTTATCCTTCGATTGGCAGAACTCTATAAGTGAAACTACTTGCTTAAAAAACGTTATTTCAAAAACTAAAAGTGGTAGCATTGTTGTTTTTCATGATAGTGTAAAAGCTTCAAAAAACATGCAATACGTACTCCCAAAGGTTTTAAAACATTTTAGCGAGCAAGGTTATCAATTTAAATCGTTAACCTTTTAAGACTTAACTCCTAGTTTCAGTTTTCTTTTCCAATACATGATATATAGTGTCCCGATAATAGTTGGCAACGTCCAAGCTACTATATTCCAAATACCCAAACCAGCAACAATAAAAGCTGTAATGGATGCAATTAAAGCACCTATCATTTTTCCGATATGTAATCGCAACCAGGTATTCTTAAATTTTTTAGGTGCTTTATAGAATCGGAAATCTTGAATACTTATAAATAATCCAAAACCACCAAAGAATAGAAACAGAACACTCATAGAAGAACCATTTAGAACACCATAAGTACCATTTAAGATCATTAATACTGAAAAGCACACCATAGAACCAGAAATCAATTTATCTTTCATGTCAGCCTCTTTTTTTGTTTTAAAAGTTAATGCACGATTCCCTGCTAAAACGAGATAAATTGTAAATAAGCCAATTAAAAATAAAAACACATTTTCATGGTTTGGCATACACGAAATTGGTAACGAAATAGAAGAACTCACCAGCATACCAATAGAAAATAGTTTGCCCATTCTTTTATGTGCGGGACTTCCCTTTTTTACAATAACACTTCCTATTCCTGTAATTAATCCAAGGCCACCAAAAAAGGCATGAATGTAAATCAAAATTTTAATTGCTTCTTCCATTTGTAGTTAATTAGTTTTGTTACTTCAAATTTGAGATTATTCTTCAATTTACAGAATTTTTTATTTCCCAATTGTATTTTTTTGAGACTCAACTGTCAATTTTCATTAAAAACATATAATTTTATTTCATTAGAATTCCAGAAACAAAAAAAACGGTTAAAACTTTATTGAAATTATCAATAAAACTTTGACCGTTTAAATATTTTTAAGCTGAATAAAAACTATGTTTTCTTCACATACTTTGTAATAATTACAATTTGTGTTGGTCCAACTTTACCTTCTATAAACTCAGCATTTTCATGATCTAATCTAATATTTCTAACAGCTGTACCTTGTTTGGCAACCATGCTAGAACCTTTCACTTTTAAATCTTTTATTAACACTACATTATCTCCTGCTTCTAAAATAACACCGTTTACATCACGATGAATAATTTTACTTGCTGCATCTTCATGCTCTCCAGTAGCTCTTGCTAAAGCCATAGCATCATCATCAAGATACATCATATCCAATAAATCTTTTGGCCAACCTTCATTTCTTAATCTTTGCAACATACGCCACGCCATAATTTGCACAGCAACATGTTCACTCCACATACTATCGTTTAAACAACGCCAGTGGTTAGCATCCATATCTACATCACCATTAATTTGATCTAAACAAGTTTTACAAACCAAAACATCGTTACCTACATTTTCGTTCAACGACGGCGGAATTGTATATTGGTTTAAGTCTTCTTTTGAAGTACATAATTCGCAACTAGAATTGCTTCGCTCTTGTAATGTTTGTAAAACGCTCATAAGTATAATTTTGATTTTTGCAATAGTACAGCAAAATCGAGGATTGTACAAATTTAGGATTCTGTAATATTTTTATTAAATAAAAAAGAACGCATAGCGCGTTCTTTTTTAACATTGCAATACCAATATTTATTTTAAAAGGTCGTGAATAAAAGTATACACATAATCTCCATGAACACCCGTAAAATAAGTGCTCCACGCTTCTAATTTAACCTTATTCTCTTCACTCCTTGCATAACCAGCGTTAAACAACTCATCATCTTTATCAAACATGTTTTCTATATCTTCCAGTGAATCTAAGAAATAAGCCTCTATATATTCCGTTTTATCGGCTCCCCAAGCATGAACATAAGGAAAATACCCCTTAATATATTCGTTTTTTTGAGTGATAATTGTGTTACCTTCTAATCTTAAGTCCTCAAACTCTTTCATATTCCCATCTTTTGGAAATGCCAAATAACTTTTTCGAACGTAAAGCACCATGTCTTTAGTGGGTCTTTCAGCTAAAAACTTTGCCCCAAAAAGTGGACTATAAATCTCATCGGAATGTTGATTAGAATAGTATGAATTTAAATTTTGCAAGAATGCTTTTCTTTCAGCTTCATCAGGCCAAGCCTCTTTTTCAAGCTCAGCACTTCGTTCTACTTGCTTGTCTATATCTTCCCAAGAAGCGTAACTCATAGAGCTTAAAACTTCAGTATTATCGGGCGTTAAGTTGTGTATATATGTTGAAGCACTCAAAATATATTCATTTTTCTTGATTACTTTGTCTAAGTATTCTTTTTCAGCAGCCTTCCATTCGGACATTTTAAAATCTTTCTTATCGAGATTCCAATGACTTTTAGTTACTGTAACATACTTTACTTCTTTTTTTTCTTGTGCTTGGAGAGTTGTTGCGCAAAACAATAATAACACAGCAATTGTAGCGAATAATTGATTCGTTTTTTTCATAATCTGTTAGTTTTAAAGTTAATATAATGATTAATTAATTACGACTTTAAGGCTTAGGAGCCTAGATAGATTATGCTAAAATTTTGTTGCGAAGAGAGAGAGAGACATTCACACAAACATACAACAAAGTAGCTGAAAACAAATACTTGTGAAAGAATTATTTTAAAGAATTTTGCATTTTTTTACTCATTCCTTTTAAAACCATATCGTAAGAATGATCGATAAGTTTATAGATAAATTCAGGAGATAATTCTCCTTCGTGGATATAAATAGTATTCCAATGTTTTTTACTCATATGAAAGCCTGGCCGTATACTTTCATATTCTGCACGCAACTCCTGTGAGTATTCCGGATCTGCTTTTAAGTTTATGGATGCCTCGCCACGCTCCCATTTTAATAAGCCTGCCAAAACAAACATTTTACCCAGTACTTTAAACACCAAAGTATCTTCATCAAACGGAAAATCTTCTGTTGTTCCTTTTTTGTTCAAGCAGTAATTGCGAAGTTGTTCAATATTCATTTTAACGGTTTTAAGTTGAAAATCATTTCAAAATTCGCTCCATTACTTTTTCTGGATTCATTAACGCAGTATAGCCAAACTGCTTATACAAACCATGTGCATCGGCCGTCTTTAACATCCAGACTTTGCATGATTTTAATTCTTCGGCTTCATGTATACGTGCAATTAACGCTTTTGAATAGCCTTTCCCGCGATGTTCTTCAAGAATAAAAACATCCATTAAATAAGCAAAAACTGTATAATCTGTGGCTACTCTTGCAAAACCAATTTGCTCATCATCTAGATATACACCAAAACAAAAACAATGTTCTATTGTTTTTTTAACTTCAGCAACCGTTCTGCCTTTTGCCCAATAAGCATTGGTGACAAACTGATGAATAACATCTATTTGAAGTTTACTTTTATCTGTTGAAATTTCAATCATTCTTAAATAATTTATTTAATCAACTTTGTACCCTTTTCTTCAATTTTTAAAGCTGAATAATCCAGCTTCCACCCAATAGTTTCAACTATAGTTTCCATAAGTAAAATGGTTTCTAAAGCTTCTTTTTGAGCTATTTCTATCAGTCCGCTTTGTGGTACTTTCTCTTGTATATGTAATTTGGCTTCTTGGTGTAAACCTGTTAAATCTGAAGCTTCAAAACGGTTAAAAATACCGTCAGATTTATCGTAATAATTTAAGTTGGTTTCTATAGATAAAATTTCAGGTTGCGGAAAATGTTCTAAAACAATCTTTTTATTTTCAGTATCTGCCGTTAAATCAATTTTAGCCAAATCGTAACCCACATGGGCTTTAGCATTAATAATAACCAAAGCTTTTTTTCGGCTACTTACCAATTTTAAAAAACGTTCTTTCACATCTTCATAATGGTAAATTTCAGCAAAATCACCTTCAACCGTAATAAACTTGCACACTTTTTTAATTTTATCTAACAATAAAACCGACTGTGCGTTTACCAAACTTTTCTTTTTAATCGATTTGATATAAGTTACCACACCCATTGTTGTTAAAATGCCAATTATTATACCTAAAAATGCTTCCATTAATTCGTTTTTAGTTTTTTGAAATCAAGTTTTGTTCCAAAAATTATTAAACTGGCTCTGCTTTATACAAAATAGGTTTACTTGGGCTTGCATCATTTTCAAAAGATGCTATTTGTAGGTTTAAAAAATACTCACCATCTTCCACGCTATTATCTACATAAATAAATTCAGTTATTGTAGCGTCCATTCGTAATTTTCCGCTGGTATTCCAAAAGGCATTATGCGATAAAAGCTCGCCTTCATCCTTTTCCTTATCAACACTTGGTAAATCTACCAATAAATGTTTCACACCTTTTTCACGCAAGTAAATAGCAGCTTCTTCTAATATATACGTTGGGTTTGTATTGGAGTATTGACGCGATAATTTCCCTTTTGTATTTGGCAATGTACGTATTATTACAGCATCACGTTTTTTATTCCCTAAAGCATATTGTAATTGCTTTTTAGAAATAACAAAATCGTCATCTAAACGTTCTGGCGCTACAGTAATAACCTCTGCCAAAAAGAAAAACTGCTTTAAGTTTTGGTTAATAGAATGTACCTTTTCGGTAATATGCCCAACGCATTCGGTATGCGTACCATGCGCATGCGGATTAAAATTGATGTTATTAAAATTAACCGCCGCACCTTCTTTCACACTTGCAACCCACTCGCCATCTACAGCAGGCTCAATTTTTGGCCCATCGATGTACCATGCATTTACGCTATTACTAGAAGCCTGAATTGCGATTGAAATATCTATAGGCTTTTTTAAATCTATTTGAAGTTTTCTGGAATTATATTGAATTGTTGTTTGCATATCATCAAATATAGTTAAATCATGAATAATTCGGAAGCAATTCCGTCAACAAGAAACTTACCTTTTTGGGTTGTTTTCAAAATTTGGCTGCTCATGTTACTTTTTAAATCGGTATCCAATTTACTTTGAGACATTTGCTCTTTTTTATCAGAAACAACCAACAAGTCTTCTTTTATAAATTTATCTGAATACTTTTTTAAATGCTGAAGAAACACATCTCCAAATTCAGCCTGAACTCTGTTAAATGAAACACCCCAAATGGTTCTCAAACCCGTCATCACGTATTCATTAAATTGATCTTCTTTAGAAAGCGTTTCTATAGTGTTAGGCAATTCGTTTTTTTGAATAGCTTGTATGTATTTTGCATTATTAGCCACATGCCAGCTCCTTTCGTTTTCATAGAAAGAATGTGCCGACGGACCAATACCTAAATACGGTTTCCCTTGCCAATAACTGGTGTTGTGTTTAGAGAAATAATTAGGTTTTCCGAAGTTTGAAATTTCATAATGAACAAAACCATTCGCTTCCGTTTTTTCAACCAAATGGTTAAAATGCTCTAAAGCTAAAGCCTCGTCTATTGGCGGGTAGCTTCCGTTTTTAACAAACGTATCTAAGGCCGTTTTTGGTTCTACCGTTAAAGCATAACTAGAAATATGATTAATGCCGAAATTTAAAGCAATCTCTAAGTTTTCGTTCCATTTTTTTAAACTCATATTTGGAATTCCGTAAATTAAATCGATAGTAATATTATCGAAATACTTGGTTGCTTCTTCCAAACAACGCAAGGCTTCTTCTTTGTTGTGAGCACGATTCATGCTTTTCAAATCGTCTTCAAAAAAAGATTGAATTCCAATGCTTAATCGATTTATAGGGCTTTTTGCTAACTGAAGAATAACTTCTGTTGATAAATCGTCCGGGTTAGCTTCCAAAGTTATTTCCGGATTGTCTACAACTTTGTAATTATTATAAACTGTATCTATTAAAAGCTGAATTTCTTCCGTAGATAATAAACTTGGTGTTCCTCCTCCAAAATAAATGGTTTCTACGGTAATCGCATCAAATTTGCTTTTTCTTAATTCTAACTCTTTTACCAAGCATTGAATTAATTCATCCTTCTTTTTTAATGATGTAGAAAAATGAAAATCGCAGTAAAAACAAGCTTGTTTACAAAACGGAATATGAATATAAATGGCGCCTGATTTTTGTTCCGATGTCTCGGAATTGCCACTGTTTTGGGTTTTATTTATGTCTAGCACTTATTTTTTTAAAGTTCGTTTAGTAACTCGGGTTGCATTCTGTTTTACAAAAGCATCCCAACCGGTGTAACTTTTACCTACTTCCACTCTACTTGAATTATAAAAATGACAAACCGCCGCTGCCAATCCATCAGTAGAATCAAGATTTTTTGGTAACGTTTTTAAACCTAGCACACTTTGCAACATTTTAGCAACTTGTTCTTTACTAGCGTTTCCATTCCCAGTAATGGCCATTTTTATTTTTTTAGGCAAATACTCCGTAATTGGTATTTCGCGACTTAAACCTGCAGCCATAGCTACACCTTGCGCCCGACCAAGCTTAAGCATACTTTGTACGTTTTTACCAAAAAATGGTGCTTCAATAGCAATTTCGTCTGGATTATGCGTTTCTATAAGTTCTATAGTACGCTCAAAAATGAGTTTTAATTTTAAATAATGATCGCTGTATTTTTTTAAATCCAACTCGTTTAATTGCAAAAACTCCATTTTTTTACCAACCACTTTTATAAGTCCGAAACCCATAATGGTTGTACCCGGATCGATACCTAAAATAATTCTTTCCTGCTTCATTGTCCGCAATATTGACAACCACTTAGCGAAATAGATGCGCCAAGGGTTATGGTTAATAAATTTCCGTTAAACGAACCAAAACCATCATTTACCGGGTCAAAATCTTTCCCAAATCCTAAAATATAAGCCGTATCTAAATACAGTGATAATTTTTCTGAAACTGCATAATGAAACTCCAAACCCGCCATAGCATTTAAATAGCTCGTTTTGTTTTCACCATAATCTCCCAATGGTTTTATCATGGAGATACCAGGACCTGCATGAGCAAATACGCCCAGATTATTATATAAACCTAAAACGTTGGATGCATTGTAAACCAATTGCGCATTAACACGCGTGTAATTTGTTTTAAATTCTGGTGAGTTGTCTGTACTAGAAAATCGGTTGTAGCCCAAATCTAATTTTAAACCAAATAAAGGCTTAAACATATATTGTAAGCCTAAATTAATAGTTGGAAAATTAACGCTGTTTGCTTCAAAATTAGTTACAAAACCATTGCTCGACGGACTATTGACACCTAAGGCAAACTGTGCTTTAAACGTGCTAGTATCACTTTGAGAAAAGCCTAAATATGAAAACGAAACAAAAACTAAAGCGATTAGCTTTTGCTTATTAAATTTAAAAATAAGAGCCATGTTATAATATTAATTTAATTTGCACTTTATTCTTCCGGAAAAGTGGCTAAAAACGAATGCGATTTGCCAAACCTAAATGGAAGACTATTTTAATTGAATGCGACTTCACAAAACTAAACAATTCTTTTTTGTGCTCATTAAATTGAGCATAGTTGTTGTCGCTTTTTATTTTATTTATGAGAAATTAGCTTACAACAGTGAACTCAGTTTCTCTAATTTTATTTCATTTCTATCGGCAAACTATAATCTCAACCTTAAAAACACACTTATTCTATTGATTTTAAGCAGCTTTAATTGGTTTTTTGAAATAATTAAATGGCAAACTCTAATTTCAACCTTAAAAAAAACAAGTTTAAAGCAAGCACTAAAACAAACTTTAGGATCTTTAACTGCATCGCTAATTACACCAAACCGTATTGGAGAATATGGAGCAAAAGCCATGTTTTATTTACCCAAATTACGCAAACGCGTTATGCTTATAAATTTAATAAGCAACCTACAACAAATGAGTATTACCATCATTTTGGGAGCTATTGGCTTATTAGCTTTTATTAGCACTTACAATTTAGAAGCAAATTATGGTCGTCTTATTGTAACTGTAGTGATTGGCATAATTACGATTAGCCTTATTTTGCTAGGATTGGCACAATATGAAATCGGCATAAAATGGACTCCTTTACTGAAGCTAAAAGTATTCGTTAAGAACTTTCCAAGAGAGAAAATACGTATTGGTTTTGGTCTTTCTCTTGTGAGATATGCAATTTTTTCATTTCAATTTTTTTATCTACTACAAATTTTTCAAATTGAAATTAGCTATCTAGATAGTATGATGGTTATTACGTCCATGTATTTACTCGTGTCTATTATTCCTACAATTTTTATCTTTGATGTTGTGATTAAAGGAAGCGTAGCCGTATATTTGTTTGAATTTCTGGGCATAAATGAATTGGTAGTTTTAAGTGTAATCACCATTATGTGGATTTTCAACTTTGTATCACCAAGCCTTATTGGAAGCTATTTTGTAATCCAATTTAAAATGCCCAAACCCCAAACAAACTCATGATTTTATTAAGCATTTCTATAAGTTTAGTTTACCTTATTTTGATATGGCGGTTTGTTTATGGCTTTGGTAAAATTCCCGATTTTACTTTAAAGAACCTAGAACACACAACTAAATTCTCTGTTTTAATTGCTTTTAGGAATGAAGCCGAAAACCTGCCGGCATTATTAGAATCTATTGAAAACTTAAATTATCCAACTCATCTTTTTGAAATTATTTTTATTGATGATGAATCTACCGATAATTCTTCGCAAATAATAACATCTTTTTTTAATAAGAAGAAACAGAATTTTAAAGTTATTCCCAACCACCGATTAACACATTCTCCAAAAAAGGATGCCATTACCACAGCGATAAACATCGCCGAGCATGAATGGATTGTTACTACCGATGCCGATTGTTTTTTGCAAAAATATTGGTTAGATAGTTTTGATGAATTTATCCAAACCACAAATACAGCATGCATTGCGGCGCCAGTAACCTACAATCTTGAAAAATCTTTTTTAAACGGATTTCAAACTTTAGATATTTTAAGTTTACAAGGCGCAACCATTGGTGGCTTTGGCATTAAAAAACCCTTTTTATGTAATGGTGCCAATTTCGCCTACACAAAAGCCATCTTTAAAACAATAAATGGTTTTGAAGGTAATACAGATATTGCTAGTGGTGATGATGTTTTTATGCTAGAAAAAATTGCTAAAAATCGTGCCAACGAGCTTCATTATTTAAAATGCGAGCAAGCCATAGTTAAAACAAATGCCCAACCTACTTGGGGTAGTTTAATAGAACAAAGATTAAGATGGGCTTCTAAAACTAGTGCATACAATAGTAGTTTTGGTAAAATTACCGGCCTTATTGTTTTACTTATGAATGTTTTAACCATATCGGTAATTATACTTTTACTACTCGGGTGCTTTCCTTTAAAAGCCTTGTTTTATGTTTTGGTTATTAAATTCAATATCGATTTTTATTTAATAAGTAAAACGGCAACTTTTTTCAATCAGAAAAAGGTTTTTGAAAGTTATATGCCTTCATTTTTTATCTATCCATTTTTTAGCGTGTACATTGCTTTCTTATCTATTTTTAAGACCTACAATTGGAAAGGCAGAACCTTTAAAAAATAAAGACTCCCTGTTCTAGTTTGAAATTGGTTTGTAATCGTTTACTGGATATCTATAATAATTGGCAACTGAAATTCAGTTTTAACTTGTTGTCCGCGTTTTGTAGCAGGAAAAACAGGAGGTAATTGTTCTAAGCTTTTATACAGCAGCTTTTCTATTTCTGGTATTTCACGACGCGTTACAGAATCTATTTTAGCATTATTTAGCTTTAAGTCGCCTGTTTCCGAAACTCGAAAACTTAAAATAATAGTATCGCTAACATCCTTAGTGACCACAATTTTTTCGCGTTGTAAAAACTCCCAAATATGCAGTGTTAAAACATTTTCAAAACAAGATTTTTTATCGGTTTTAGTTTCTACCGAATCGCATTCCGAAAAACTAGGATAAGCATCAACATCATTCCAATTAAAGGTTTGTAGTTCCTCTTTCAAAATGGCTTCTGATGATGTTTTTTTCACATTAAAATACTCGCAAGAGCAAAGCATTAAAACAGATAGAAAAACACAAATTTGTTTCATAGATTAAAACTAAAGCCGAAAAGTACGATTTTTTTGGTTTTTAAACTCTTTTTGTTCAAAATAAGGCACTTAATAGTGATGTATGGCATTTTATTTCCAAAATTAGAGCAAAATAAAAACCGAAGCTCCCACCTCGGTTTTAAAAATAGTATTGATTTTATTTTTATTCCTGCACTTGAAAAACTATTGGTAATGAATAAGGTACATTTACCTTTTTACCTTTTTGTTCTCCGGGAATCATTTTAGGTAGTGTTTTTATAACTCGAATGGCCTCTTCAGATAATGCTGGATGCGGTGCTCTAGCTCTAACATCGACAACATCTCCTTCATTATTTATTTTGAAAACAACATTAATTCGCTGTCTACCCTTCAAGCCTAAATCATCAGCTAAATCAGTATTAAACTTTTGAATAACTAACTTTTGAACTCCTTTGGACATACACGCTTTTTTATCAGCGTTAGACTCTAAATCTTCGCAACCTGGAAACACAGGTACTTGGTCGATAATTCCGAAAGGTATTTCAACATCATTTAAAACATCAGCAAAAAACGGATCATTAAACCCATCTTCACTAGTTAAAATTAATAAACCTTTTAAGGCTTTTGTTTCCGCTTCGCTAACTTCACCTTTAGCTTGAATTTGCTCAAAGACATAAGAAATTTTTTCAGTTAGTTTAGTTTCATCTTTATTTGCCATAAATTCTTGCACATCATTTACCAACGAGCTACTTAACCCAGGACCTTTAATAGTTTGAAGTAAAAGATCTAGTCCTTTTTCTTCCTGATCACTAATATCACCTTGAATTTGTATTTGATATTTTACTTCGTTAACTGTTTTAACTAACTCTGTTTCTCGATTATTGTCAGGACTAATTAATTCGGGCACTTCTTTCTCTCCAGTATTATCAGCACATGAGGTATAAACTAGCATACCGAAAACCATAGGAACTAACAGTGCATACTTAAATAAATAAACTTGTTTTGATTTTGATTTTTGTAACATAACGATTCGTTTTTTGATTAATGATTGATTAAAAAATGGATTGATGAATGATATTTTTTTGGTATCGAAAACTTGAGCTAATAAGCTTTGATAATAAATTGATTTCCCTTCTATTTTTACAGCTTCCGCATCGGCGATGAACTCGTGCAATTCTGTGATTCTACTTTGATAAATATAAATTAACGGATTGAACCAAAATAGAACGCGTAACAATTCAAAACACATTAAATCTAGACTATGCCAGTGTTTTACATGTATTATTTCATGCTTTAAAATGATTGTTTTTTCTTCGGAACTAAGGCTTTCACCTAAAAAAATGTATTTAAAAAATGAAAATGACGCACTACTGTTTAAAAGTTTAACGATTATATAATGGTTTTTATATTCTTTAGGGTTTGACTTAATTAGCTTTACAAGCTTACTAAGCTTGTAGATAAACAATAACACAACTACCCCAACTCCAAAATAAAATATGAATTCTATGAAGGAAAAGCTAGAAGGCAATATGGTTTCATTTATGTTATCTGGTTTAATATTTGCTTCTGTTTGTCCCAAAACAACCGCTGGTAACCTAATAATATAGTTTTCTGGAACAACATGTTTAAAACTAGCAATCTTAACCAAGGGCAGTACTAAAGACATAAATGCTGTGGTTATTAAATAAAATCTATTCCAATTAAAAAAGGTTTCTTTTTTTAAAAACACATCGTAAATGAGTAAAAAGAACACCTGAAAAGCAATGGTTTGAATTATATAATGTATCATGATTTATCCTTTTTATTAATCTCGCTTAACACGGATTCTAGCTCGTTTAAACTAATATCATTTTTCTTCATAAAGAAAGATACCATGCTTTTGAATGATCCTTGAAAATAATTATCGACTAATTTATTTATAGATTGATTACTATAATCCTGTTGTTGCATTAACGGAAAATACACATGGCCTTTTCCTTCTTTTTTATAATCTACAAAACCTTTACTTTCTAAAATACGCACAATAGTCGATACTGTATTATAAGCTGGTTTTGGCTCCGGAAACTCCTCTATTATTGCCTTTACATTGGCTTTTTCTAATTGCCACAGTATTTGCATAATATCTTCTTCTGCCTTAGTAAGTTGTTTCATTTTTGATAAGAATTATTTATTCAACTAAAAATTTAGTTCAACAAATATAACTAAATATTTAGTTCAAACTAATCTTTTAGTTTAAAATGTAACATTTGGCATAGTATTTCGTCTTATTATTATAAAACATAACACTTTATATGGATATTATTTTAATTATTATTGCCGCTCTTTTTATATTATTAGGTATTATTGGGAGCTTTTTACCTGTTTTACCCGGACCAATAACCAGTTGGTTCGGACTTTTAATAGCACATTTCACGGATGCTGTACCCATGAATAAATCTTTTCTAATTATAACATTGCTTATCGCGATTGCTATTTGGGTGCTCGATTATATTATTCCCGCTATTGGCACAAAACGTTTTGGCGGAACAAAATATGGAGTAATAGGTACAACGGTAGGCCTTATTGTAGGCTTATTTGCTCCTATTCCAGGAGGAATTATTATTGGTCCTTTTTTTGGAGCCTTAATTGGAGAACTTATTAATAAGAATGATGCTAAAACCGCAACAAAAGCAGCCTTTGGATCGTTTATCGGTTTTTTAACCTCAACGTTTATAAAATTTGTAGTTGCTGTTGTTTATTTAGGCCTTTTTATTGGGATACTAATAGACTACGGAAGTGCTATTTTTGCCTATTAAACTATTAGAAAGAAGAAACCCTGTGGGTCTCTCACCTCCACAGGGTTTATGTAAATTGCTATTATCAACAAAAAAATTGAGGGATTAATTAATTTTCGAAGTGTTGATGCATCAAAGATAAAAATATTTTTTCTTTTCAAACTGCGGGAAACCCGTAACGGATTTATGGATAAATACGACAAATGAAGTATAGCGGTACTTTCGGGAATAAAAAAAAATTAAATTTTTACTAAAAAACTTATAAATTTAACGTTTTAGTAAGAAAAACTACACAAATCCTTTTTTCCTTGCTTCATTCAATAAGGTCTCATCCTGACCATCTTGCACATCAAAAATATCTCTTAATTGTCTTTTACGCTTTTCTACAGCACTTAAAGAGATGTCTAAATGTGATGCTAGGTTTTTAGTTTTTACACCTTGTGATAATAAATGAAGTATTTTTCTATTCTTATCATCAATTACAATATCACTAACAATAGATTTACGAATATGATTGTTAACCGTACCACTATAAAATGGCGGATTATTAATTACAGCCTGAAAAGCACTAGCCAACTCACTCGATGTTAAATCACTTTTTATTAAAAACCCTTCTGGATCGATGGTTTTTATAATATTATGTATTCTAAAAGACTCATTAAACATGGTTAGAATAATAATTTTAGCTTTTGGTAATACTTTTCTAGCGTATTCGGCTAAGTCTTCTCCAGAACTCATAATACCATCTTTAGAAGGCGGTATACTAATGTCTACAAACAGTACATTATAGGGTGAGTTTTTCTCAACGGCCTGATCCATATACATAATGGCCTCATCACAATTATTTGCAATATCTATTTCTAATTCTTGATTTTCTTTTTTAGTAAAAAGCAATGTATTCTGATACCCTTCAATAATCATCGGGTGATCATCGATCATTAATATTTTTAATTTTTCAATCATTTTTCTTGGTTAGATCATTGGCACCTCAATCATTACAGTTGTTCCCTGGTTTTTAATTGAAGTTATTTTTAATATACCGTTAATTTCGTTAATCCTTGAGTTCATGTTTTTTAAACCAATTCCCGATCTTGCTTTCTCTACATCGTAACCTGAACCGTTGTCTATAATCGACAAGCAAATTACATCATTTTTTAATTCTAAACTAATATTTACATGTTCTGCATTGGCATGTTTGTAAATATTATGCAATGTTTCTTGTATAATTCTGTATATGTGTATTTTCTTTTTATTGTTCACATCGTCCCAACTTATGGACTCATCGTGCTTTAAATCATAACCTAAACCGTAAGCCAATGTTTGGGTTTCCACAAGTGTTTTAATAATATCTATAAATCCTGAACCGGAAACAAAATCTGTATTTAACTCGTGAGATACTTTTCTAATTTCTTCTTCAATGGTTTTTAACTCGGTTATATATAAATCTCTCGATTTAATGGCTTCTTCGCTATTATTTCTATTCAAACTATCTAAACTTAAACGAGTACCAAATAAGCGTCCCAAAACACCATCGTGGAGTTCTTGAGAAATACGTTTTTTTTCTAAATCTCGGGCTTCTTCTATACTTTCATTTTGAGAAAGCATGAGATTATAAATTTCTTCGTTTGTTTCTTGTTGTTTTTGAACAAATTTTAGTTCGATATTATTATTTCTCTGTGTTATTACGAGATATAATAAAAATGAAGATATTACAACAACTACCGATATAATAAAGAGCCACATACGCTCTTTAGTTAGTTGTATGTTTTCTTTTTCTTTCTGGCCTGTTTCAAAACGAATACGTGCGAATTTATTACGAATGGCACGTTCATTTTTTTGTAGACTATCGCTTAATTTAATATAAGCGTTAAAGTGCTCTACAGCTTTGTGATCTTCTTCTATTTTAGATAGCAATAGTAAAGATTTTAATAAATCGTCGGTATAGTATTTTTCTGAAATATTTTTTGCTCGGTAAGCATAATATCTAGCAGAATCAACATTTCTTTTATTATCAAAGTAATACTCTGCTAAATGTTGGTTTATAATTATGGAATAGTAATCGTCTTCACCGACACTATTACTAACTTTTAGGGCTTTGTGATATAGTCCTGGAAGTTCTCTTAAGTTACCAGAAAGAAATCGTGTATGCGCATAATTATCAAGCACTAATGAAAATATCCGTGGACGTTCTTTAACAAGATCCTTATTGGATAAAATTTCACTGTAATAATTTAAAGCTAGATTATACTGCTTATTCTTTTTATAAGTATTGGCTAAGTTGTTTTTAGAAGCATCAATACTGCTTTTAACATTTAACCTATATTTTAATTCAAGTGATTTTTTATTATATTCTATTGATTCATCAAATTCATCCAGTTCTTTAAAAACAATACCTAAATTATTATAAATATAAGACTTGGTTTCTACAACCGATCTAGTTTCATAAAGAGGTTCTAACAAAGCTATAGCTTCAAAACTAGCAACCTCACTACCTATAAAGTCTTTTTCATTTTTTAATATAACAGCAACACCATAAATAGTACGCGCTAATTTTAAATTATCACCTAAGTTCCGATATATCTTTTCAGCTTTTTGGTAGTAAAAGTATGCACTATCGGCATAGGTAGTACTCTTTCTAAATGTCTGAGCTATTAAATAATCGGTATCCGCAATTAAAGAAGAATCCTGTTCTTTAATGTTAAACATGGTTTTCTTTAACGAATCTATTTCTAAAAATGCATCTTCCTGCTGGCAAAAGGAAAAATTACAGATAAATAATATTATAAATATACTGAGTCTCAACAATAATGCATTTTATGATTACTTCAAATGTATTATTATTTTCTTAGTTGATTAAATTTTTAACTAGTTATTCGTCGATGTCACCACCTGTAAATTCGTCAATATCTCCGCCTGTATCGTTTACTTCCGTTTGGTCTACTGCTAATAAGCTGTCATCGTTTAAATCTTGCTCTGTGCATGATGTGAATACTGTTACTAATAATGCTAATAAGAATGTGATTTTTAATGCTTTCATGTTATATATGTTTTTAAGGTGATTTTTTTTTGGTTAATAATGTTTTACTCGTCGATGTCGCCTCCAGTGAATTCGTCAATATCTCCGCCTGTATCGTTTACTTCCGTTTGGTCTCCTGCTAATAAGCTGTCATCGTTTAAATCTTGCTCTGTGCATGATGTGAATACTGTTACTAATAATGCTAATAAGAATGTAATTTTTAATGATTTCATGTTATATATGTTTTTAAGGTGAATTTTTTATTTGTTAATAATGTTCTACTCGTCGATGTCACCACCTGTAAATTCGTCAATATCTCCGCCTGTATCGTTTACTTCCGTTTGATCTCCTGCTAATAAGCTGTCATCGTTTAAATCTTGCTCTGTGCATGATGTGAACACTGTTACTAATAATGCTAATAAGAATGTAATTTTTAATGCTTTCATGTTATATATGTTTTTAAGGTGAATTTTTTATTTGTTAATAATGTTCTACTCGTCGATGTCACCACCTGTAAATTCATCAATATCTCCGCCTGTATCGTTTACTTCCGTTTGGTCTCCTGCTAATAAGCTGTCATCGTTTAAATCTTGCTCTGTGCATGATGTGAATACTGCTACTAATAATGCTAATAAGAATGTGATTTTTAATGCTTTCATTTTATATATGTTTTTAATGTGAATTTTTTATTTGTTAATAATGTTCTACTCGTCGATGTCACCACCTGTAAATTCATCAATATCTCCGCCTGTATCGTTTACTTCCGTTTGGTCTCCTGCTAATAAGCTGTCATCGTTTAAATCTTGCTCTGTGCATGATGTGAATACTGTTACTAATAATGCTAATAAGAATGTGATTTTTAATGCTTTCATGTTATATATGTTTTTAAGGTGATTTTTTTTTGGTTAATAATGTTTTACTCGTCGATGTCGCCTCCAGTGAATTCGTCAATATCTCCGCCTGTATCGTTTACTTCCGTTTGGTCTCCTGCTAATAAGCTGTCATCGTTTAAATCTTGCTCTGTGCATGATGTGAATACTGTTACTAATAATGCTAATAAGAATGTGATTTTTAATGCTTTCATGTTATATGTGATTTTTTTTTGTTAATAATGTTTTACTCGTCGATGTCGCCTCCTGTAAATTCGTCAATATCTCCGCCTGTATCGTTTACTTCCGTTTGATCTCCTGCTAATAAGCTGTCATCGTTTAAATCTTGCTCTGTGCATGATGTGAATACGGTTACTAATAATGCTAATAAGAATGTGATTTTTAATGCTTTCATGTTATATATGTTTTTAAGGTGATTTTTTTTTGGTTAATAATGTTTTACTCGTCGATGTCGCCTCCAGTGAATTCATCAATATCTCCGCCTGTATCGTTTACTTCCGTTTGGTCTCCTGCTAATAAGCTGTCATCGTTTAAATCTTGCTCTGTGCATGATGTGAATACTGTTACTAATAATGCTAATAAGAATGTGATTTTTAATGCTTTCATGTTATATATGTTTTTAAGGTGAATTTTTATTGGTTAATAACGTTCTACTCGTCGATGTCGCCTCCAGTGAATTCATCAATATCTCCGCCTGTATCGTTTACTTCCGTTTGGTCTCCTGCTAATAAGCTGTCATCGTTTAAATCTTGCTCTGTGCATGATGTGAATACTGTTACTAATAATGCTAATAAGAATGTGATTTTTAATGCTTTCATGTTATATATGTTTTTAAGGTGAATTTTTATTGGTTAATAACGTTCTACTCGTCGATGTCGCCTCCTGTAAATTCATCAATATCTCCGCCTGTATCGTTTACTTCCGTTTGGTCTCCTGCTAATAAGCTGTCATCGTTTAAATCTTGCTCTGTGCATGATGTGAATACTGTTACTAATAATGCTAATAAGAATGTGATTTTTAATGATTTCATTTTCTTCGTGTTTTTGAGGTTATTTTAAATTTTGGCAAATGGAATTCTGGCCCTATAATTTGTACGAATTAAAGGGTAAAAAACTGGTAATTATCTTAAGATCAGTGAAACAAAAGTACAGAAGAAAACTTTTAAATTTTTAGTAAAAAAAGGATTTCCCGTAAAAAACACGCAAAAAAAGGCTTAACCTTACTGAAAAAATAAGGTTATTCTTGCGCAAAATGCATTACATCGATAATCGGCCGCGACGAAGACCTAAAAAAAATTGAAATTGAAAGTAAAACTCTACAGAAAAAGCTAAAATTAGCTATAAAGTTGATTTATTTTTAACAATACTCGTCTTTACAATCTTAGTTTTTACATCTGCACTGGCAGGTAAATTTTGCATTCGAGCAATTAACATTTGCGCAGCACTTACTCCAATCTCTTTTGCGTGCTGACGAATAGTTGTTAATTTGGGGATGGTGTGGTTAGAATCCGATTTACTTGCAAAAGCAATTACCGAAAATTCTTTTGGTACTTTTAAACCTAGATTTATTGCTGTATTTAGTGCAATAACTCCAGACGAACTATCGGCTGCTATAACAGCATCAACCGTTCTATTCTTTTTTAGGAAAGATTTTATTTTTTTCTGATGATCGTCTTTTTTTCTTTTTATCTTTAAAACTAATGGCTCTTGTACGCCGTGTTCTAAAATAGCTTTATTATAGCCACGTTCACGTAACTTACCTACACTAAGGTCATTAATATTACTAATAAAGACAATATTTTTTCTTTTTTCTTTCAACAAACTCTTAGTTGCATTGTACATCGCATCAAAGTCATCAACTATAACCTTGTCGCACATGACATCGTGAGCAACACGATCGAACATAACAATTGGTAAGCCTTGACTAATGGTTTTTTTGAAGTGTTCAATTTCATTATTAATTTGTGTTTCTTCAGCAACCGATAAAATAAAACCATCTACACTCCCATTGGCAAGTAATTGTAAACTTTGTTTTTCTTTCTCTAACGATTCATTCGATATACACGTAATGATATTGTAACCATGTTTTGCGGCTTCAATTTCGATACCAAAAAGGACTTTGGCCAAAATTCTGTTTAAAATGTTTGGGATAATAACACCTATAGTTTTGGTTTTATTATTTTTTAAACTTAATGCTACTTTGTTCGGTTTGTAATTGTACAGTTCTGCAAGCTCTTTTACACGTCTCACAGTATCCTCTCCAATTTCTTCGCTATTATTTAAAGCTTTTGAAACTGTAGAAATTGAAACGCCTAATTCTTTCGCTAATTGTTTTAATGTAACCATACAAGTTTTGAGATATAAAGAAGTGCAATTTACAAAAATAGTATTTTCAAATTACCTTACTCAATATAAGTTATAATTATTTTATACCAGTAGTTCTTATTGTTTAAATTATATTTTTTCAATTTACTGATATTCTGAGTAATTATTAAAAATAGAGATCCTTTTGTAATTTTTTCTTAAACAGCATTTACTTTTATTAAATAAGTATAATTTTGTTGCAAACAATATAGCCAACTCACACTAAATTCATTAAAATGAAAACAAAAATTTCAATTGTATTTTCCTTTCTATTTTTCTCAACTCAACTCATTTTTAGTCAAATAAACGGAAAAATCATTGACGGGGATATCAACGCACCTTTAGAATACGCAACGGCAGCACTTTACAAAACAAATATAGAACTTGTTACAGGTGTTGTAACTAACACAAAAGGTGAATTTTCATTAGAAAACATAAAACCGGGAAGCTATTATTTAGAAGCTTCTTTTATGGGATACACATCTTATAAATCGGCAACTATTTCGGTTAACAAAAAGGGACAGGCTATTAACTTAGGTACTATAAAATTAACTTTAGGTAGCCAACTAAACGAGGTGTTGCTAAAAGCAGAACGTTCTGCTGTTGTTCATAAAATTGATAGACAAGTATTCGATACCAAAAAATATCAAAATGCCGAAGGCGGAAACGCTGTTGATGTTATAAAAAACTTACCGTCGGTAACTGTAGATGGCCAAGGCGAAATTAGTGTTCGTGGCAGTAAAGGTTTCACGGTTTTAGTAAACGGAAAACCAACACAAGGCGACGCCGCTTCTATTTTAGCTCAATTACCTGCAAATGCTTTAGAAACCGTAGAACTAATTACAGCGCCATCTGCAAAGTACGATCCAGAAGGTAAGGGTGGTATTTTAAATATTAAAACAAAAAAAGGAGCTACTAACGGCACCTTTGCTCAAATAAATGCTCGCGGTGGTTTTCCTTCTATAGAACCTTATGATACCAAAGTAGCAGCACAACGTTATGGCCTTGATGCTACCGTAAACAAACGTAGCGACAAATGGAATATTTCACTTGGTGCCAGTTACCAACGTAATGATAAATCGGGCCGAAGAGAAGGTGATATGTTTATTGTAAACCAAGCTGAAGATAAAACAACCTTTTTACCTTCGGATGGTGAACGTAGTTTTGACGACATTAGCTATAACGGACGTTTTAACGTCGATTTTACACCAAATCCAAACGATGAGTTCTCACTAGGTTTTTTCGCTGGAAAACACACTAAAGAAAGGTTAGCAGATATTGTTTATTACGATAATCATGCAGTGTCTCCAATTGGAACAGAAAATAGATTGTATACCTTTGAATATTACAACCATAATTTAAGAATTAGAAAAGGAGATTTTGCCTTAGGAAGTTTTGATTACGCACACAAGTTTAATGATAAATCTAAACTATCAACTTCTTTTTTATATGAATATACTTTTTTAGGAGGTCCAACAGTTAATGATAATTTAGGCCACCCGGATAACTCGATTATCTATCAACAAGAATACAACACCAACGATAATCCGCTTTACGGAACCCGTTTTAACTTAGATTATGCTTGGAAACTATTTTCTTTCGGAACTATAGAAACAGGTTACCAATACAGAGACATCGACCACAAAGGAGAATTTGTTTATGAGCGTGATGGCAACTTAGTGCCAGAATTCTCGAGTGATATTCAATTAAAACGTGCCATCCATTCGGGTTATGCGCAATTAACAGGTAAAAAAGATAAATGGGATTATGCTGCTGGTGTTCGCTTAGAGTCTATGGACAGAACCTATACTGAAGCTTTAAAAAGCGAAACCACAACCAATTTATACGAGTATGATTTTGTGAAATTATTCCCTTCAGCTTCTGTACAATTTGCGGCAAACGATAAAACAAATATTAAAGCCGCCTACAGTAAACGTGTAGAACGCACCACCACTTTAAAAATGAATAGTTTTGCCGAGCGCGAACATTCTGAAGTTTTTGAGCAAGGTGATAATACACTATTACCAGAATTTATAGATTTAGTTGAATTAGGTATTACTAAAAAATTAAAAAGTGGAAACTCTGTATACGCAACAGCTTATTTTAGACATACCGATAATGTAATAAACCGAGTAAACACATTGGCATACGAAACTAACGGCGCCGTAATCGATAGCGTTATAAACCGTGTATATTCTAACGTTGGAAAAAGTAACGCGATTGGCTTAGAGTTTGGAGCAACCATTAAACCAACTAAAAACTGGAGTAATGTTTTTGGTGCCAATGTGTACAATTATGCTATTGATGGTGTTTTAAATTTTAACCATAGAGATGGTGTTTCTCGCAGTTACGATATCGATACGGAATCAACCATATATTCCTTCAACGTAAATTCTACTTACTCGTTTTGGGAAAATGCATCCCTTCAATTTACATTCAATTATCTATCTGCTAGAAACACAGCTATGGGCGAAGATTCTCGTTTTTACTCACCTAATTTAGCCTTTAGAAAAACGTTTCTCGATAATCGTTTAACCGCAACGCTACAGTGGCAAAACATAGATATGGGTCTATTAAATACAAACGAGCAACGTATTACAACCTCTAGACCCGACCAATTTTACACCACAACTAATTATGTTTACGAAGTAGATATGGTATCTCTAAATCTATCATACACCTTTAATACGGTAAAAAATAAATCTAAATTTATTGATAGTGAGTTTGGTAAAAAAGAGTTTTAATACCTTTTAATAAATTTCATATTAAATCCTGTAAGACTATTAAGTTTTACAGGATTTTTTATTTTAATATTTAACTAACATCGCTCTCAATTCTAGTTTGTATTTTTGTTTTTTGAAAAAAATTATATGAATTTATCTGAAGTTAAACTTGTTGTCACCGATATGGATGGCACTCTATTAAACAACAATAGCGAAGTAAGCGATCGTTTTTTTAATCAATTTGAAGAATTAAAAAAGCGAAACATTCATTTTGTTGCCGCAAGCGGAAGACAATATCAAAGTATTACACAAAAACTTGATACCATTAAAAGTGAAATTTCGATAATTGCTGAAAATGGCGGATTAATGCAACATAACAATGAAACCAATGTTTTGTTGAAGTTAACTCCAGAAGATGTTTTAAAATCTATTGAAATTCTTCGAGAAGTTCCGGGCTGCTATATTGTTTTATGCGGAAGAAAAGCGGCTTATATTGAAACGAACGATTCTAAATTTATTTCAAAATTCAATGAGTATTATGCCGCTTATAAAATTGTTGACGACTTAACTAAAGTAACCAACGATGATTTTATGAAGATAGCTGTTTATCATTTTGAATCTTCCGAAGCTAATATTCTGCCTCATATTTCAAACATTGAAAAAGACTATCAAGTCACGGTTTCTGGTTTAAACTGGCTAGATATTTCTCATAAAGACGCGAACAAAGGTTATGCATTAAGCATGCTTCAAAAGGAAATGGGAATTGGTAAAAATGAAACTATGGTTTTTGGAGACTATAACAACGATTTGCAAATGCTAGAGCTAGCTCATTTTAGTTACGCCATGCAAAACGCACACCCGAACGTAAAAAGAGTTGCTAATTTTGAAACCAAAAGCAACATGGAACAAGGTGTAGAAACTATTTTAGAAACCTTAATACAGAGCGTTAAAATAGATTAGATATTACGAAACTCAAATATCTTAACTAAATTGAGGTGTTTCATTATAAGAAATAAAAAAAGCCTTTCATTTTTCAGCTAAGAAAAAGAAAGGCTTTTTAATTTTTAAAGCGGTATTCTACTTATTTTCTAACAGCTTCAATAATAGCTAATGCAGCCTTTACGTCTTGCTCTAATTTAGCGTAATCTTTATTCGCTATAATATCTTTAGAAATTAATTGAGAACCCATTCCAACACAAGTTACACCTGCATCGAACCATCCCGATAAATTTTCTTTAGTTGGAGAAACACCACCAGTTGGCATAATGCTTGTCCAAGGTTGTGGGCCTTTAATACCTTTTACAAATTTTGGTCCGTATAAATCACCAGGGAAAAGCTTCACGATTTCGCAACCTAACTCTTCAGCTCTTGCAATTTCAGTTAAACTTCCACATCCAGGAGACCATAAAACTTTTTTACGGTTACATGCAATTGCGATATCTTCTCTTAAAACAGGAGTTACAATAAAGTTTGCTCCTAAAGCCATATAAAGAGATGCTGCAGCACCATCGGTAACAGAGCCTACACCCATAATCATACCTGGTAATTCTGCAATAGCATACTTAGTTAATTCTCCAAAAACTTCGTGAGCGAAATCGCCACGAGCCGTGAATTCCATTAACCTTGCACCACCATCGTAACACGCTTTTAGTACTTTTTTACTCAGTTCAATATCGTTATGAAAAAACAAAGGAATCATTCCTGTATCTTTCATGGCTTGAGCCACTTCTAATCTTGAAAATTGTGCCATTTTTTTATATTTATTCGTTAAGTTAAATAAGCTGCTAAGCTGTTGATTCGTATAGAACGACTCAACAGCTTAACAAATAAACTTATATATTATCTTGCAACACGTCCTGAAGCATCTCCACCCATAAGCTTCTCAACTTCGGCAACAGTTACTAAGTTTGCATCACCTTTAATAGTGTGTTTTAAACAAGATGCAGCAACTGCAAAGTCTAATGCATTTTGATCATCTTCTGGGTATTTTAATAATCCGTAGATTAAACCTCCCATGAACGAATCTCCACCACCTACTCTATCTACGATATCAGTAATTTGGTATTGACGTGTTTGTAACATTTCTTTTCCATCATATAAAACGCCTGCCCATGTGTTATGAGATGCAGAGATAGAACCTCTTAAAGTAGTAATTACTTTTTTAGCTCTTGGGAATTTTTCTGTCATTTGCTTACAAACTGATAAGAAAGCTTCAGCTTTAACATCATGTCCTGCTGTTTGAACAGCTGCTCCATCTGGTTTAATACCAAAATGCATTTCTGCATCTTCTTCGTTTCCTAAAACAATATCACAGTAAGATGTTAACTCAGTCATTACAGCTTCTCTGTGAGCATCATCACAGTAATTCCATAATTTAGCACGGTAGTTTAAATCTGTAGAAATTGTAATTCCTTTTGCACTAGCAGCTTTTACAGCTTCTAAACATACATCTGCAGAACCTTGAGAAATTGCAGGTGTAATTCCTGTCCAATGGAACCATTCACATCCTTCAAAAACATCATCCCAGTTAATCATTCCTGATTCAATTTCAGCAATTGCAGAGTGTGCACGATCATAAACCACTTTAGACCCTCTTGATACAGCACCAGTTTCTAAAAAGTAAATACCTAAACGATCTCCTCCGTAAACAATTTTATCTACACCAACACCTCTTTTACGCATTTCCATCATAGCACATTCGCCAATATCATTCTTTGGTAAACGTGTTACAAAATCAACATCTACACCGTAGTTTGCTAAAGAAACTGCTACGTTAGATTCTCCTCCACCATAAACAGCGTCGAAATTATTTGCTTGTGAAAATCTTAAAAATCCTTGAGGAGCTAATCTTAACATGATTTCTCCGAATGTTACTACTTTACCCATTTTTTTAAATACTTATTTGTTTTTATTAAAGCTGCTTAAACGTTTAACCAAAAATTTAAAAATAAATCAAAACCTTATATTTTAAATACCGTGCTTTGATTCTAAATACTAACTCTGTATATTTGCTTAAACGTTTAAGCAAATATATAAAAAATTTCATTGTGAAAAAGAAAACAACCATAAAAGATATTGCAAACGTTTTAAATATATCTGCTGCCGCGGTTTCAAAAGCACTTCACGACGACTCTAGAATTAGTGATAAAACAAAAAAAGCGGTAAAACAAGTTGCCAAAAACTTAAACTACCAGCCAAACCATTTAGCGAGTGCCTTAAGAAGCGGTAAAAGTAATTTGGTTGGTGTTATTGTACCGCGTACAAATAGCAACTTTTTTTCTTCGGTAATCCAGAACATGGAAGAGGTTTTAAATAAAGCGGGGTACAACATCATTATCACACAATCTAATGAGTCTTACAAAAAAGAGTGCGCCAATATTGATACCTTATTGTTTACACAAGTAGACGGTATTATAGCCTCGATGGCCAATGAAACTGTAGATTTAAGTTATTATGAAAAAATAAAATCGAAAGGCATTCCTTTAATTCTTTTTGATCGTGGTGAAAACGATTTAAATGTAGACTATATAGGAATTAACGATTACAACAGCAGCCACATGATTGTGGAACATTTAGTAAAACAAGGTTGTAAACGCATTGCCCATATTGGAGGTTTTAAGCGAACCCGGATTTTTAACAATAGAATTCGCGGTTATG
Source organism: Algibacter sp. L3A6 (assembly GCF_009796825.1). Classification (GTDB taxonomy): domain Bacteria; phylum Bacteroidota; class Bacteroidia; order Flavobacteriales; family Flavobacteriaceae; genus Algibacter. The sequence continues at coordinate 1,959,106 of NZ_CP047030.1, read as the reverse complement.
TTGATGCTTTAGAAAAATATAATTTACCACAAGATCCAGAACTCTTAATTGAAAGTAGCCTAACGACTGAAGATGGTAGAGAAAAGATGATCGAACTATTGGCCTTAAAAAATAGACCAGATGCTGTGTATGTTGCTGGAGATTATGCTGCCTTAGGTGCTTTTCAAGTTTTAAATGAACAAAACATTAAAATGCCTGAAGATATTGCTTTAGTTGGTTTTGGAAATGAAGCTTTTACAGCTATAGTTTCTCCAACCATTTCGAGTATTGAACAACATAGCTCAGAAATTGGCCAACTTGCTGCTAAAACCTTTTTAAAACACGTTAAAAAAGAATCGTTTACTCAAACACTAAACAAGATTATTTTAAACGCGGAACTGATTATTAGAGACTCTTCTAAAAAACAATAAAGCGCCTTTGTAGTTAAACAAAGACGCTTTATAATTTTGACTAAATCTGCAATTACTTAGATACCTAAAGCTTGTCCTCCTCCAATTTGGATAGTTTCAGCTGTAATAAAAGAAGCATCTTTACTAGCTAAGAAAGAAACAACACCAGCAACTTCTTGCGGCTCACCTAATCTACCTAATAAAACACTGTTTGCCCAAGAAGCAAAAACTTCTGGTTTAGTAGCTTTAATTTGTGCGTGGAAAGGTGTATCGATAGTACCAGGAGATACTGCATTTACTCTAATTCCGTATTCAGCTAAATCTTTAGCTAAAGCTCTAGTGATAGATTGTACTCCACCTTTTGATACTGAATAAATTCCAGCTCCAGGTCCTGCACCATTCCATGCTGCATTAGAAGTATAGTTAATTATGCTAGGATTTTCACTTTTCTTAAGAAAAGGAATTGCTGCTCTTGATGCAAAGAATACTGAGTCTAGGTTTAAAGCCATAACAAATCTGTATTGTTCAGTAGTCATTTCTTCAAATCTAGCTCTAACACCAATACCTCCAGTGTTGTTGACAAGAACATCAATTTTCCCGTATTTCTCACCAATTTTAGTAATGTTTTCAGTTACTGCTTCGTCTTTTGTCATATCAAATCCGAAATATTCAGCAGTAATTCCTTCAGCAGTAAGTTCTTCTACACGTTGTGCACCTATTTCATCTTCAATACCGTTTAATATTACAGTAAATCCGTCTTTACCTAATCTTTTAGCTACTTCGAAACCAATACCACCTGTAGCTCCTGTTATTACTGCTACTTTTACACTTGAATTACTCATATCGTTTAATTTTAATATTTAATATACTTGTTTGATGTTAATTTATTTTTTCTACTTGTTCTATCTTTCTTATTAAGATAAATATGGACAATACTGCCATTGGAGCTAAAACCGCAATTACAACGAAGGCTGGTGTATATGAAACCTCGGCTATCAATGGAATTAAAGTATTCATGATAATTACTGAAAATGCGGCTACCGTACCTGCCAAACCAGCTAATGTACCAACCGATGGTCCTCTTAATAAATCACTAGATATTGTTTGGATATTCCCGATTGCAAATTGGAATCCGAAAAGCACAACACTAACGATATAAATAAAAGTCATTGGGTTTTTCTCGGTTACTAAGAAAATAATACCTAATAAGCCTAAGAAAATTAATGAACATCCAATTGTAATTGTAATTTTTCTAGCGGCATCAACGGTTTTAGTTTCCATTAATTTACCAGAGTACCAACCTCCAATTAGACTACCTGCCATTCCACCTAAGTAAGAAATCCATATTGTTGATCCAATTTCAGCAATACTAAATCCAAATTTAGAGTGCAAGTATAAAGGCATCCAACCGACAAACAACCACCAAATTGGTTCTATAAAAAATCGAGATGCTAATACGCCCCAAGATTCTTTGTAACTTAATATTTGAAGAACACTTAATCCTTTTTCTTTCTCTTTTTTCACTTCTACAGAAGCAATTGCTTCTGTTCTACTATTCATAATCAAGTTTCTCTCTTCATCTGTAATCCAAGGGTGTGTTTCTGGAGTTGTTTTGTTGATAAACAACCATGGAATTACCCATAATAAACCAATTGCACCAATAATGATAAATGTAGTTCTCCAACCAAAATGACCGTATAAATAAGCAATTAATACTGGAGCGATAACACTACCTAAAGAGGCTCCTGCATTAAAAATACCTTGCGCTATAGCACGTTGTTTAACTGGAAACCACTCGCCATTACTTTTTACAGCTCCTGGCCAGTTACCTGCTTCACCTAGTCCTAAAAGTGCTCTAAACAATGTTAATGACACTAATCCTCTTGCAAATGCATGGAATATAGAAGCAACAGACCATACTACAATAGATACTGTAAAACCCATACGTGTACCAATAATATCGTATAACTTACCCGATAAAAACTTACCTAAAGCATAAGTTATCATGAACACATTAAGCATAATAGCATAATCCGATTCGTCCATGCCCAAATCCTTTCCCATTTCTGGCCACATTACACCAAAAGCGGTTCTATCAATATAATTAATAACTGTAGCAAGACAGATTAAAGATATTATCCACCAACGTAAACCTTTTACTTTCATAAGTTTATTATAATTAAGTTTAATTTAAATATTCGTTTATCCACGAACACGTTATTTTTCAAATGAGGTTTAATTTATTTAACCTTATAACAATATTGATATAGTATTTTAAAATGATCCTTCATTTTTTGTTTGGCTAATACGGGGTCTTGCTTTTTTATAGCATCGTAAATATCATTATGCTCTTGAATTCCTACAACTGCTTGATCGATATTACAAACATGATACTTACCGAAATCGATAATTATTTGCGGTGTAATAGTTAACATAAACATGTTTATGGTACTATTTCCACTTGCCTTTGCAATAGCTAAATGAAAAAGTAAATCTTCTTGCACGGCATCTTCTCCTGACAAGGCTTTTTCTTTATAAGCATCTAAGGCCTCCTTTATATTTTCTAAATCTTCTTCTGTTCTTCGTAAAGACGCTAGCCTTACTGTTTTTAACTCCAGCAAAATTCTTGTTTCTACTAAAGATTTGAAATCTGAAGATTCTAATCTCAAAATATCATCAATCATTCCATTCATAGCAATTACACCTATGTTTGCTACAAATGTTCCACTTTGAGGAATAGATTTTAATAAGCCATAGAATTCTAATTTCTGAATAGCATCACGAACATTAGAGCGTGTTACTTCAAACTTTTCAGATAAGGTTCGCTCTGCAGGTAATTTATCTCCAGGCTCCAAGTTTTTAAAATTGATAAGATCTCTAATTTTACCAATTATATCGTTTTGAACTCTCTGACTTTCGCTTATTGTAACTACTTCTAACTTCATATGTTTTTCAATTTAATGACTACCAATTGGTTAACACTTGTTTATAATTAACCAAATAAAGGTGCTAAACTTAAACAAAACAGTTAAGTTATTAATCCTGTTTTATCTAGTATCTTTTTTCTAATCTGACCAAAATAGATTTCTTATTATTTTTTAATGACTTACTTCTAATTCGTAATATTTAATTTTAGAATAAGAGCCTTCATCTCTTGATTGGAAATAATTTCCGGCTTTAAAATAGTTTTCGAAAACACCCCACTTTCTCATATGGATACCTTCGTAAACCTTGTACTCGTTATTATTTAAAACAATAACCATTTTACCTTCGGATACTTTAACTTCTAACGTAAATTTTCTAAAACCTACTTCTTGCTCAAAATTAAATCCATCATCGTCATCCCAAGCGTCTTCATGCAATAAAGCTTCACCGGTTGCACTTAAATCTTTAAGAACTTTAGTTTTTACTCTAATTTTACCTTTATCCCAATATATTTTCAAAATTGGAGGTGCATTATTATCTTTTTGACCAATTAAATCTCTTTGTTCATTTGTTAAACGTCCATGGATTTGCATGATAATAGTTCTATGATATTTCCCTTCTGAATCTTTTGTGGTTTCTCCCATGGCAAGTTTCCCTTTCATGTTAGCACCATCTGCAAAGGTCCAGTTTGTGTTATTATCACCAGGAACCATTTGCTCTCTTAATTCAGATCTTGTATACTTTGTATTTGCCGTTGTGGCATTACTAGGAAAAGAATAAAACACTAATGCCCCACTAGTTGAATCGTTATACATATAAGGGATTAACCGCTCGTCTGTAGCGTAATTCAAAATTTCAGGTGGCTCAATATTCATTGCTCTTCCTTTTTTATTTAGCTCTGGGGTAGTAACACTCCAATGACTTAAATCAATATTTGGAAGCTTAATTTTTTTATTCTTTTTTTTCTTCTTCTTAGCTTTTTTTTCTGTTTTAATATCCGAGTCTGTAACGCCACTTTTCTTGTTTTGAGAAGTCGCGTTAACAGATAGAAATATTGATAAAATAAGTACTAATAATTCTTTTCGGATGTTTTTCATTTTATTTTAAATTATTCTGCTGGATATACTTTAACGTTATCAATGTATAACTCATCATTAGTTATAGCATACATTAATATTGCAATTTCACCTGATGCATTTGAAGCAAACACTTGTTTAACCACTTCAAAATTACCTTTGCCGTTAGCCTCATCACCAACTAAACTAAGCAATGGGGTGCTTGAAGCTGCCGTTGCTGCATCGTCATACCAACCATCTACAATTGAAATAATAGCTCTATCTCCACCTTCGATATCATCATTATCTGTTTTAATAGCGTATTCATATTCTAAAATATAATTAGTATTAGGTGTTACCGTTATGGCTTGATAACCATATCGTGTTCCGCTACCTAAAGAAGGTCCTGCAGATGTAGAACTTGTATATTTAGCTCCTGGTGTTTTACTTGATCCTGAATCAGACCCATCATAATTAAGTGGTGACCCATCAGAACTTGCGTTGAACGCATTTGTTGAACAATCTGTACAACCTGAAGGTTTCCATCCACTCGTTCCACTTTCAAAATCGCCATTAACAATCTCTGGATTAATAGCCGGAGGCGTTTCTGGTTCTACAACCTCAACATCTAATGAAAACGTACTTGATTTACCAAGCTTATCTGAAGCTGTTAGCGTTACAGTATAGGTTCCTTCATCTGGAAAAGTATTAAGACCATCTACATCTGTAGATGAGTTTCCATCTCCATAATCCCACACATATGTAGTAGCACTTGATGATGTATTCGAAAAATCATATGTCAAAAAATCTGACGATACTGTCGCTGAGAAACTTGCCGATGGTGGTGTTTCATCCTCCTTAGAATTAGCTTCTGGCAAATCAAATTCCAAAGCACTAATAGAAGGGTCGCACGATGTAAATGAAATACATACCATAAGTATTAATGCACTTATAGACCTTCCAAATACCTGTTTTTTTAAATTAATAATTGTTTTCATATCTTTTAATTTTAAATAATTAATTTATCCTAATTGTAACCTGGGTTTTGATTCATAACACCTTGACTTAAGTTTATTTCATTCTGAGGAATCGGTAATAACAAATCCGTAGAAGTAAAGGTAAACCCATTAGCAGTAGCAAACGCAGAAAGTATAGATTGTGCTTCATTGAAACGAATTAAGTCGAATAATCTTTGATTCTCAAAAGCTAACTCCACACGTCTTTCAGCCAATAATTCTAGCTTAGTTAATGTTGAAGGTCTATCTGTAAATCCAGCTCTTTCTCTTACTTCCATGTAGGAATCTATAGCGTTTCCATTTGTTGTTTCTGTACCTCCGGCTAAAATAGCCTCTGTATGCATTAATAAAACATCTGCATAACGCAAAACAATCCAATCATTACCAGCAAGTTGTGGTAAACCTGTAAAAGTTTGCCCATCACTTCCTCCCGATTCTCCGTCAGGAAAGTATTTTGCTACTTGATATCTAATTGTTCCTCCAAAAAGTGTAAGAGGATCTTCTCTATAAGAATTTGGTGTTCTAATCCCTCCGCGAGCATCGATTGCAGCAACAGCATCTGTAGTAGCGTAATTAACACCACTTGTATTTCCTTGAGCATTCATCCATTCTGCTGAGAATATCTGACTATTATCCTGAATACCACTATTATACCCGATAGCAAAAATAACCTCATCATTCAATTCAGAATAAAATACATCTGCAAAATCTTCTAACTTGTAATTACCACTATTAATAATTTCTTCACAAAGCAATTGTGCTTTTGTGTACGATTCTGATGTTCCTATAGTTAAGTGTACTTTAGCTAATAACGCTTTTGCAGCATCTTTTGACGCTCTTGTTTTATAACCATGATCTGCAATACCAGCTGCTGCTGCTTCTAAGTCAGAAACTATTAAATCATATATTAAGTCAGTATCTACTCGAGTAAATTGTGCTTCAACTTCTGAAGGCGTAACAATACGATCAATTAATGGTAAATCTCCAAACAATCTTACTAAATTAAAATAAGAGTAAGCTCTTAAAAACTTAGCCTCTCCCTCTATAGCTGCAGCTGCTTCAGCATCTTCAACAACATCTAAATTACTTAAGATAACATTAGCTCTATAAATAACCTCAAATGAACTTGTATAGTAATTTAATACAAAGTTATTTGTTGGAAGTACAGCAAAACTTTCCATTTGACCTGCATCTGATGCATCTTCTGAATCTGGACTTTTAGTACTTGTGTTATCTGAACGCATTTCTGTAACGTAAAACTCCCACTGTACACCGTGGCTATCATCTTTACTGCTACTATTAACACCTTTTATTCCAGCGTAAACACCAATTAAACCATTCTCTAACTCATCTACATTTTTATAATAACTATCGGTAGTTATAGCAGAGTTTAATTCGGCATCTAAAAAATCACTACAAGAAACAGTGATACTCACCATCAATATTAAAGCGATATATTTAAAATATTTCATAATATTATTTATTAAACGTTAAAAATTTTATTAAAAATCTAAATTTAAACCAAGAGATATAGTTCTGTAAATTGGCGATCCACCTCTTTGGTAACCATACTGTGTAGGACTTGTTTTGTCTACAGCCTCAGGGTTCCATCCTGTATAATTATCAGCGGTTTTATAAATTAGATTTTGACCAGTTGCATAAACCCTTAATCCTGAAATTTTAAGTCTTTCTAAAGCCGCGCTTGGGAAGTTATATCCAATATTCACATTTCTTAATGCAATGTAAGATGCATCTTGAACAATACTATTTGTAAAATATTTATCTACCAAGAACTCTTGATCTGGAGTATCAGCTAATATTGTTCTATTGTTATTATTACTAAATAAGTAATGATCAGCAATGTTTCTTACTTCCGCTCCATGAGATCCTTGGAACATAAAAGAGAAATCGAAATCTCCAATATTAAATTCATTTGTAAAACTCCAAATTAACTCTGGGTAAGGGTTTCCTAACTCTGTTTTGTCTTCTTCATCTAAAACACCGTCACCATTTAAATCTTTAACATATACTAAACCAGATTCTGCACCTACGTGTCTATATGGTCTATCTCTATATTCAACAGGAATTTCTTTATCTACAACATATCCGTAATATTGAGATATTGGTTGGCCTTCTAAATTAATCCATTCAGCAGGTCTGCTTGGATCTAAACTTGTAATTTGACCATCTGAATCTGCAAAATCTACTAATTCATTTTTATTTGTAGTTGCTATAAGTGTAGAACTCCAACGGAACTTCTCTGAAGTAATATTTTTTGTTCTTAACTCTAGTTCCCATCCTTCATTCTTAACTTCTCCTAAGTTAACTAATGCTCCTTCAAAACCTGTTGTTACAGAAATTGGGTTGTTAAGTAGTAATTGATCACTTGTTCTTTGGTACCAATCTACAGAACCCGTTATTCTATTATTTAAAAACCCAAAATCAATACCTGGATTAACCTCAACTAAACGTTCCCATTTTAATTCTGGATTTGCAATATTTACAGGAGAAAAACCTGCAGTAATTGTACCGTCCACAGAATAACTATTTCCTGATGCTCCTAATAAAGCTAAATGTGGATAATAATCAACTAGAATATTATCTGTATTTAATGTTGTAGAACTTCCGTTTGAATCTTGATCTACAGCTCCTGTGTTTAACCTATCGTTTCCAGTAACACCATAACTTAATCTAAACTTAAGGTTACTTACCACATTACTCTCTAATAAGAAATCTTCTTTAGCAATATTCCAACCTACAGATGCAGCAGGGAAATTACCGTATTGAAAATCAGAACCAAAAATAGAACTACCATCACGTCTCATACTAAGTGATGCTAAATATTTATTATCGTAAGCATAAGTTAATCTTGACACATAAGAAATACCACGTTTTTGCCATTCAAAACCATCAAATTCTGAAATAGCTGTTGCATTTGTAATTTGTTGCACTTCATCATTAGTGAAACCAGTGCCTTTAAACCCTGAATAGAAAAAGTTTCTACTTTCAATCGATACACCTGCAACAAAACCTAAATCATGTTTACCAAATGATTTATCATAATTGAAAAAGTTATCAAAAATAATATAGTTTTCTTTTTGAGAAATCTCCTCCATGTAAGCATCTGTAACATTTTCTCTTGCCTGAGTCCCCATGTAATCTATACGTTTAGTATCATTATATGAAGCTGACAGTGATGATTTGAAGTTTAAATCATCCGTTACCTTATATTGCCCATATAAGCTACCATACATTTGAAACTTTTTATCGGTTCTGTTACGCTCGGTAATTCTTGCATATGGGTTAGCATTGTTACTATTCCCGATATTAGTAAGAATATCATTAATTTCTCCATCACCATCTAAATCAAATATTGTAAAATGGTCTTGTCTAGCATAATCTCCAACTTGTAAATCTGGATACGCTCCATTTGGATCTACATATTGTAATGATTGAGCTGTATGATAAATTGGTAACCAAGGTTGATGTCTAGCTACGTTATGAATGTTTTCTGAAAACCTTCTTCTATTTGTAAAAGATGGGCTTATAGTAGCTCCAACACTAAACTTATCATTTAATTTACTATCAACTTTTATTCTAGTACCAATTTTCTTGTAATTATCAACTAGCATTACACCTTCATCCTCAGAGTAGTTCATACTCACAGTGAATTTAGTATTCTCATTTCCTCCTCTTAACGATAAAGAGTGGTTTTTAATAACACCAGATTCAAAAAACACATCTTGCCAAGAACGATCTGTTCCTATTTGCAATTGTGCTTGAGTATATTGAGATAACACGCCATTTTCTTGTAATTGCATATCCGCCCAACCTTGGGTTGTAAAGCCGTAAGCATCACTTTTTCTAGCCGTTTTCATACCTGTAAACGTGCTATAATTAACTCTTGTTTTTCCAGCAACACCAGATTTCATAGTAATCATAATAATACCATTAGATCCTTTAGAACCATAAATAGAAGAAGAAGCCGCATCTTTTAATATTTCAAAAGACTCTACATCATTCATATTTAATGAACCTAAAAAACTAGAGCTCACAATAATACCATCGACAACTATTAATGGTGTAGAATCACCAGCCATAGAACCAACACCCCTAATTGTGATTGTTGGAGCTGCACCAGCTTCACCATCGGTAGCTTGAATATTTACACCTGAAACCTGTCCGATTAAAGCATCATCAACCCTTGATACAGCAATTTGATCAAGACTTTCGTTTACTACTTTAGATACAGCACCAGTTACATGCGATTTTTTTTGAGTTCCATACCCAATAACTACAACCTCATCTAATTTCGCTAAATCTTCTTCTAACGATATATTTAGAGATGTTTGATTTGTAATAATAATTGTTTGAGAAACAAAACCTACGTATGATATTTGAAGAACATCATTTTCTTTAACTTCTATTTGAAAAGCACCATCAAAATCGGTCGAAGCCCCTTTTGATGTATTCTTTACAATAACATTTACTCCTGGAATCGGAATATCATCTGCTGCTGAGACGATGACACCTTTTAGTTGTCTGCTGCCTTGGGCAAATAAAGTAATATTGAATACCAACATTACTACTAAAATTAGTTTAGACTTTAAATTCATAATCAATTTAGTTTAATTTTTATTTGGTTCGGAATCTATATTCCAAAAATTAATTGAACATTTCAACATTCAAAAAACCTGATTATCTTAAGACTTCTTTAACTCTTAAGACGATCATAAAAACAATATGAACTAGCTTTAAATAAGTAATTTTGTAGAACACATGTTTTTATAACTGTAAAAACTTGTTTTAATTTACCTCCCTCCTACAAGAAGTAAATCAATTAAAAAAAGGATGGGCGTGGCCCCTTCCTTTTTTTGTTTGCTATATTATTAGAAAGCTATCATTTTAATATTTAGTATAAGATTTAATTTACTAAGCTCAACCAACTGGTTGACCAGATTGGTTTACCAAATATATACAAAATTTTGTTAATTCTAGCCTTTTGATATATTTTAACTAAAAAAAAGTTAAAATATATCAAAGTAATTATATAAAACCTAAAAAGATAAGTTTAAAAGACGTGTATTTTACAGCTTTTTAAACTTATCCTAATAATTTTAAATTACCTAATTATGCTTTATCTCCAAAATAAGACACCTCACCACCACTTAAGAAATCTTCTCTCACAGGACTAAATGTATCAATTAATTCACCTGCTTCCAGACAAACAGCACTATGTATTAAATTAGGCTCAATATATACACCATCTCCTGCTTCTACAATTTGCTTTACTCCATCAATTTCAAATTCAAATTTACCCGAAGCACAAAAAGTAGCTTGCGTGTGAAAGTGTTGATGAGGAGAACCTAATGCTCCTTTCTCAAATTTCACTCTTACCATCATAATTTGATTATCGTAACCTAAGAATTTTCTTGATACTCCTCCACCAAGTTCTTCCCATTCCATGTCTTTTGTGATGACGTACTTTTCACTTAATCTTTTCATAATTTTTTATTTAAGTTGATTTATTTATTTGAAATAATAAGAACCAGACCACTCATAATTCTCATTATTAATTTTCAATTTATGTGTTGCATCCTTTCCTGAATTGATATTGGCAGTAATAAATAATTTAGAATTACCTTTTACGTTAGTAATAACAATTGCTGTATAATCTTCCGTATCCAAAAGCACTTTTAAATCTGCTATATTACTTTTAGAGTTTACTGCAGATTCTGTTACTGGACTATAACTTCCATGCGCCTCAATCGCAGACACGAACGTTGTGTTCTTTACATTTTTACGCCTTAAAAGTAAAGCGGCCTCTCGTCTTAAATTAAAATACGGATCATTTGCTCCTATTCGCGTAAACAACAAATCGTCGGCGGTAGTAGTCACCGTTGTTAACGTGTAAAACGCTCCCTTATTTAACCAAGACAATTTACTATTATCACTTTGCGCTTTAGCGGAACCTTCAACAAACAAATGCTGATATCCGTTTTTATTACCTAAAGTTTTTAATGTAGCTGGTATTTTATATTCGAAGTTAGTTTGTAAAACCTGACCCAAAAAGTAATATGGAAAATCATATTGATTAGCCTTATTTGATGTCACCTTCATAATATCCAAAACATAAGGTTTTTCAAAATCTTCGTCCTTTATAATAGCCATAGTACGAAGCATTTCTGTTCCAGCGTAGGCATGAACATCTTTCGCACTTACTACTTGTACATTGTCATGCTCTGAAGAAAAATAATTGAGGTCTGGATGATATTTATTCCCTGTTTCGAAATCGCCATTAAAATGAGATATTTCATTTTGCGTTACAGTATTATGAGCTATGGTTTGTTTCGCCCAAGTTTTATTTTCTTTTAAATAATTTCCGCCACCTTTTTGTTCAATATTCACAAAACGAGCTAAGCCATAATCTTGGATAACCTCATCGCCATTCTCGTATAATGAATATGATAATTTATCGTAATGCCCATGACTTGAACCTTGTGCCGCGTACTTAAAAACAAGTTCCATACCTTCGTTACGCAAAATACCTACACCTCCTTGAGTGCCATTAGGCCCATCTGATAAATTAATAGACTTTTTGCTAAATGGTGTTTCTTCTTCGTTTTTTATTCCGAGTGCTACAGCTAATCCAGAATCATCCAACAGCACTTTATTTTGCTGCTTTGCAATACTTAAAAGCCCAGAATCTTGTCCTCCAAAATGATACGAAATATCTACAGCTGTGACTAAAGCACTATTGTAATAAGACATCCCTTTTTGACCATCGTTAAGTGGAAAAAAGTCACCATCCGCATCAGATAAATTTAAAAGCGCATTTATCGATTTTAAAAGTACGCCTTCTTTATATTCAAAAATCTTTACATCAGGCCTTACATTATGCAAGCCTTCAGCAAAAATCAAAAACGGATACATGGCATATCTTTGATAATATGGTCCTTCATTATAATAGCCATCAGGTGAAAAAGGCTCTTCTATATTAGCCAAAAATCCAGCTTTCCCATCCTTATTAATATACCCACCGTCATCATCTTTAGCAGTTTTGTCCATTTCTAAATCTTTAATTCCGTATAGCGCGCGATTAATCAACTCTTCATCGTTCATAACCAAACCTATCATTCCAACCGCCGCATTCCCCCATGTACTATGGTTATGCACTCTATTATAAAATTGTGGGTTTTCTATAGAAATATAATCAGCAAATGGTTTAAACAAGTTAGTTTCTAGCTTGTTTCTTTCCTCTTCAGTTAAGTAATTATAAACACAATCATAAGCCTGACTCACATACACCAACCAGTTAGAATCGTTTAAACATTGCCAAAACAACTTGCCTCTCGCGTAAGATCTTGTTTTAGGATGCTTAGGCAATCCTTTATACATACCCTCGTACTGCATAAGCATATCTTTTACATACTTCGCATATTTTTCGTCATCTAAAATTTGATAAAGAACTCCCGCTTTTTGTAAAACAATCATGTTACGCTTATGACGCACATGCGTGTAACCTCCAGAATAATCTTTAGGTGTTGGTGTATCAATACCTAATTCAATTTCGGCATCAATCTCTTCTTGAACTTCTTTTAAGGTATTATCAAAAATTGGAATACTACCTAACTGCGCTCTAATATCCGCAACTCCTTTTTTTGTAAGAATTAAACTAGGGTGACCTCCTTCTGTCTCAGTAGAAATCATTTCACTTTTCTCATTCGACACCTGCTCCTTACAAGAGAACATCGAAACTAAAACGAGTATTAAACTGAGTAAATTGACTCCTGATTTTTTCATTTTATTAGAATTGGTTTACCAAATTGGTTTACCAAATATAGACATAATTATCACTTACACAAAAGAATGCTGTATAAATTATAGACTTCAGCAATCTTAAAAAACACATTTACCTAAAAAAAAACACGCACACCAAACTAATATACAATAAGTTATATCAAAAAAAATCAATAATTCCAAACATTTATTACAGCAACAAAAACGCACTAAAACCGATCAAAACTCAGAACGGATGCCTAAAATTCATTTTAGAAAACAAAACTATAACATCAAACCTGTAAACCACATTTGTATAAAAACCCTGAGATGATAACGTTATTTTATAAATATTTTCTTACTTTAGTTCAGATGAGTTTTCAGTAATCACAAAAGTTTCAGAGAACTACTAATCATCTAGACTCAAGACCTATCTAAAACGCAGCACCTAACGTTTTATTAAAAAACACCAACTACCCAAAAAAAGACATTAACTAAAGCCTAAAATGAACAAATTAAAGAAACAAAACACAAGAACCACAAAGCCCCTAATTTAATCAAAAAACCAAAAAACACATGCTAATTATTTTAATTTCATAAAAAATTAACACATATTTTATCATGTACACAAAACCGTCAAATCCCACGAGTAACCTAGCTTTCTTAACAATTTCGTAACACTAGCGCTCTAAAACAAAACTAACCACTCTTGTTTTTAAGAAATATTTAACTATATTTGGTAAACCAAAGTGGTAAACCAAAGTGGTTTGGCAGTTTTAAACTCAGGTTTTTTGACCAAAAAAAAACTTCAAACTAATACGAAAGACAAAAATGAAAAACTAAAAAAGAAAACAAAAACAAGAAAACGAAAAAGCAATCTAAGATACAGCCTGAATCACCACTAGAAACAGTCGATATCTTGAAAATTATTCCAAACTAATCTAATTTATTAAACTAATGAAAAAACACAAACGATTTAAAAAGGTCTACCTTTTATTATTAGCCTTTTGTTTTGCATTTACAGTAAACGCTCAACAAAAAACAATAACAGGTACAGTAACCTCGGCAACCGATAACCAGCCCCTACCAGGCGTTAACGTTATTGTAAAAGGCACAAACACCGGTGCTTCTACAGATTTCGACGGTAATTTTTCTATAACTGTTGAAGGAAACAACACCACACTAAGTTTTAGCTATGTAGGTTTTGTGTTAAAAACAGTAGTAGTTGGAAATCAATCTAAAATAAATGTAGCTTTAGCAGAAGACGTAAGTGCTTTAGAAGAAGTTGTAGTTGTAGGTTACGGTGCTCGTAAAAAGAGCGACTTAACAGGTGCTGTATCTTCAGTTAAAGCAGAAGAATTAAATGCCTTTCCTGTACTAAATGCAGAACAAGCTCTTCAAGGTCGTGCAGCTGGTGTAGTTGTACAATCTAATAATGGTGGTGAGCCGGGAGCTCCTATTAACATTAAAATTAGAGGTAATACATCTATCAACGCAAGTAGTAGTCCGCTTATTGTAGTCGATGGTTTTGTAGGTGCGAGTATGCCACAGCCAAACGATATTCAATCAATGGAGGTCTTAAAAGATGCCTCTGCAACAGCTATTTACGGATCTAGAGGTTCAAACGGTGTGGTATTAGTAACAACAAAGAAAGGGAAAAGTGGTAAATTAACTATAGAAGTTAATACTAATTACGCTATGCAAAGCACAGGAGATAAACTAGATTTATTAAATGCAGACGAATTTGCAGCTTACCAACAATTAAGAAACCCGTCTTATGTACAAGGAACTGAAAATACAGACTGGCAAGACCTACTATACAAAACAGGTAATACACAAAATCATCAGTTTTCTTTTTCTGGAGGAAGTGATAATATAAATTTTTATGCTTCTGCAAACTATTTTCAACAAGAAGGTGTTATTGTAAATTCGGACTACGAAAAAATGACATTCTTATCAAATATTGATGCTCAAGTAACAGATAAATTAAAATTAGGTTTTAACCTTTTTGGAAGTAGAGCAACTAAAAATGGAGTTTCTACACAATCTACAGGTGAAACTGCTAATGGAGGTGGAGATGATGTTATTTCACTATTAGTTAGGTTTTCTCCAGACTTAGGTATTTATGATGACAATGGCGAATATACTGTTAACTCTGTTGGAGATAATGTAGACAACCCTTATGCCGTTGCCACAGAACGTATAAATGAAACAAAGTCTGACAGATATAGAGCAAACTTATATGCCAACTATGATATTACAGAAAACTTTGCTTTTAAAACAACTTTTGGTTACAGCACCTTTAACGAAAACGTAGGTACATATATTCCAAAAACATTACTAATTACCGATGGAGGAAACAACGGTACTGCGGAGATTAATAACAGACAATCTACAACCTTATTAAGTGAGAATTATTTAACTTATAAAACCGAAATTGGCAAAGGTAGTTTAACCTTATTAGGAGGGTATTCATATCAAAAAAATACAACAACAAGATTTTCAGCAGGAGTACAAAACTTAATTGATGACGATTTCTCTTTCTACAACTTATCTGGTGGAGATACGCCTTTAATTCCGGATTCTTCGATAGTAGAATCTGAAATTCAATCACAGTTTGGTAGAATTAATTACGACTGGGACGACAAGTACTTAATAACAGCAACTGTAAGACGAGATGGAGCTTCTAACTTTGCTTCAAACGAAAAATATGCTATTTTCCCTTCAGGAGCTATTGGTTGGAAAGTATCTAATGAAGACTTTTTAATGGATCACGAAACCATATCAAACTTAAAATTAAGAGCTAGTTATGGTTTAACAGGTAACCAAGCAATTGATTCTTACCAATCCTTAGCCAAATTTGATAATATTAACGGGTTATACGGAGGAAGTGTTGTAAATGCTGTTGTACCTGATCAAGCTGCTAATAATGATTTGAAATGGGAAACATCTTACCAAACTAATATTGGTATAGACTTAGGTTTATTTAATAGCAAAATATCTTTATCATTAGATTACTACAACATTGACACTAAAGATCTTTTAATGGAAGACGGAAGTCAAGCTCAATATTTAGGGTTTCTTACCGCTGCTAGTTTAAGAAACGTAGGAGAGGTAAACAATCAAGGGTTTGAAATATCGTTAAACACTAGAAATATTACAAACGATAATTTTACTTGGACAACAGATTTTAACTGGTCTACAAATAAAAATGAATTTAAAAAATTATTAAATGGTCAAGATGTATTTCTAAATGCAGCACCAAGTTATTTATCATTAGGTGGTAGCACTCACGTTTTAAGAGAAGGTGAAGCTATTGGTGTATTTTACGGATATGAATACCGAGGTGTATATGATGGCACTAACATTCCTGCAGGAACAGCTGTTTTTAATGGAGCTGTTGCAGGAGATGCTTTGTACACAGACATGGCTGATGTCTCAGGTGCTAGAGATGGATTAATTAATACCGACGATCAAAAATTAATAGGTGATCCAAATCCAGATTGGACTTTAGGTATAAATAACAACTTCTCATACAAAGATTTCGATTTAAATATCTTCTTTCAAGGTGTTCAAGGTGGAGATATCTACAACCTAACAAAGCTACAGGCTAATGTTGGAGATTCTAACACAACTAGAGATGTTTTAAATGCTTGGTCGCCAACTAATACAGACTCCAATATTCCTACAGTTTCTGGTGTAAGACGCTCAACTTCTAGATTTGTAGAAGACGGAAGTTACTTAAGACTAAAAAACTTAGCATTAGGTTATAATTTTCCATTAGAAGTAACTGAGAAATTAGGTTTAGATAACCTTAGATTATCTGTAAGTGGACAAAACTTATTAACCTTTACAAACTATTCTGGTTTAGACCCTGAAGTTAGTTATTCTGGTTCTGGTGGAAGCAACGATTCTAAAGCTAACACAACTCAAGGATTTGATTTTGGTAACTATCCAACAGTAAAATCGGTTACTGTAAGCCTTAATTTGAAATTTTAATAATAAACTAAAACAGACATAATGAAAACATATAAATATTTATTTTTATTGATAGGATTATCAATGATAGGCTGTTCTGACTTAGAAGAAGAGCCAGTAGGGTTATTATCGCCTACAACCTACTTTACGTCTATAGACAAATTACAAGTAGCAGTTAATGGTGCTTATGGTTATATGCATAATCGCTATTTCCTAACTAGAGAAACTGGTATGACGCTTATGCTTCGTAGTGATATGATTGAAATTTCAGATCCTAACACAAGACAAGAAAGAATTGACCATGATGAGTTTACGGATCTAGATGACAATGGGCAAACCTTGGTAAGTTGGCCAATAATGTATCAAATAATTTCTGCAGCTAATCAAGCTATTGCAGGTGCAGAAACTATATCTGGAGATGAAGCGGAAATAAATGCAGTTGTTGCTCAAGCTTATTTTGCAAGAGCATTAGCATACTATCATTTAGTGAGACAATTTGGAGACATTCCTTACCTAAGCGAACCAGTAACCAATGTAGAAGAAGCTAATAATATCGAAAAAACAGCAACGGCAGACGTTTACACCAACATTATTGCAGACTTTACCTTTGCAAAAACATGGCTACCAACAACGCAAGCAACAAGATCTATACCATCTGCAGGAGCAGCGAGTTCTTATTTGGCTTCAGTTTATTTAACTATGGGAAACTATCCCATGGCTTATGCAGAAGCTAAAGATGTTATTAATAAAAAGAACACTTATGGGTATGATTTAGAACCAGATTTTCAAAATTTATTTAATTCAGCCTTAGCTCGTGATTCAAAAGAACCAATTTTTACATTAGATTATATTGGCGACACGTCTCTTGGAAATTATAGTACAGATTATCTTGTACCATTTACTGGAATTAGAGCAGATGACCAATATGGTTCTGGTCAAGAAGGTTGGGCAGTTCTAGTTCCACCACTTAAAGCTTTTACAACTTGGGATGATGATGATTACAGAAAAGCTGTTAGTTTTGATACCACAGGAGTTTTTGATGGTGTTGAAGAGCCTTATACCAAATTTAACTCGTTTGATGCCAGAAACAAAGACCAACCATACTGTGCAAAATACACACGTTTTAGAGGTGAATCTGGAGGAAATGGTAGAGCATCTAGCCATGCTTACTCACTTATGCGTTATGCAGAAGTACTTTTAATTGCAGCAGAAGCTGCTAACGAGGTTACTCCTGGAAGTCAAGAAGCACACGACTGGGTTAACGAAGTAAGAGAAAGAGCTAGAGATGGCGCTGCAGGAAGTACGCAAAGTGCATCACCAGCAAATGTTTCTGGATTATCTGGCGCTGCTTTTACAGACATGGTATTGGAAGAACGCAGATTAGAACTTGCTTTTGAACTTAAAAGATGGTACGATATTGCTAGAAGAAAATTGGGTACACAGGTATTTAGTGCATCTGGTTTAGAGGGGGCAAAATCTTTTAGCGAAGACGACTACCTTATTGCAATTCCAGAAGTAGAACAAGAGAGAAATCCAAATTTATAAGAAGTTTATATCATTATAGCTTCTCGTTTTCAATCTTCGGTTTACAATAATTAAAATTTGTAAATCTAAGAATGAAAAGAAACATCAAACAGATTCAAAGTAATATTCAAGATAACCTGAATATTATTTTGGATCTGTTTTTGTTTTAAACCAAATAAAAAATGCCCCAACAGCAAATCTCAACATACTAAATGAACAGCACCATTCCAACAACGCCAATAAATAATGGGCTTCAGTACATTTGAACACCATATTTTGTACTTCTGCAACAGTTTTATCCTCTATTTTTATATCGTGAAAAATAAAAAACTCAATAATCCATTTAAAGAAGTTGCATTAACTATCGCAATTGTAATACTGAGTTTAATTATTATTTATTTAATGTAATAGAAATTAACCTTGATTAAGATGAAAACAAAAATTCTATTTTTAACAATTATACTAGCCGTGTTTAGTTGCAAAAACAAAACGGAAGTCTCAACGAAATCACCACAGAACAGTAAAAACCTATTAGAAAAACGTTATCAAAAACTACTTACATACCCTATAGACTCCTTGTCATTTCCTCGTAGTGTAAATTTAAAAACTAATATTATTAAAAAAGTACCTTCGAAAGATTGGTGTAGTGGTTTTTTTCCTGGAAATCTTTGGCAAATTTATGAACTAACAGGACAAGAGGATTACAAAACAAAAACAGAGCAATGGACTACCTTCATTGAAAAGGAAAAGAACAACAACCATACACACGATATGGGTTTTAAAATCTTTTGCAGTTTTGGCAACGGACTTAAACATGAAGACAATGAAGAGTACAAAAAAGTTATAGTTGAAAGCGCAAAAACATTAAGCACGCGTTTTAATGAAAACATAGGCAGTATCCGTTCTTGGGATTTTAATAAAAATATTTGGCAATTCCCTGTGATTATTGATAACATGATGAATCTAGAACTACTGTTTGAAGCGACCAAAATCTCTACAGACAGCTCTTACCATCATTTAGCTATAAAACACGCCAATACCACTTTAAAAAACCATTTTAGACCAAACAACAGCTGCTATCATGTGGTAGACTACGATACTATTTCTAACCAACCAAGAATGAAGGTCACTCATCAAGGTTTTAATGATGAATCTTCTTGGGCTCGCGGTCAAGGCTGGGCGATTTACGGCTACACTATGGCTTATCGATATACTAAAGATAAACGCTATCTAGATAGAGCAGAAGCTACAGCTAATTTCTTTTTAAATCATAAAAACCTACCTGAAGACGGTATTCCTTATTGGGATTTTAACGACCCTGCTATTCCCAATGCACCTAGAGATGTTTCGGCAGGAACAGTTGTTTCCTCTGCCCTGGTAGAACTATTTGGCTTTACAAAAAATGAAAAATACTTAAACTATAGTAAAAAAGTAATAAACAGTCTAAAATCCAGAAAATATCTTTTAGATGAAAATATTGAAGCACCTTTTATTTTAGATCATAGCACAGGTAATTGGCCTAAAAAGGACGAAATGGACGAACCTATTGTCTATGGAGATTACTATTTTTTAGAAACATTAATTAGACTAAAATCGTTATCATCTTAAAGATTTAAAGATTTAACATAAGTGATTAAACTTCAAATAATACCTGAGCTACTACGCTGAAAGAAACATTATTCAAGGGCACCATTAAAAACTCATACTTTATCCGAGGTTTATTTCTTTCTGTTAAGCTCATTATTCTACAAATAAATCTCTGTCTATTTTAATAAAGCGGACAATATCCATCGGTAAACTTTAATCATCAACCACAAAAATTGACTCAAGAAAAAAGGCATTGAAAATTAATTTTCAATGCCTTTTTTTTACTATTTCTATAATAAAATCAACTACTAATACATCAACTTCATTTTTAAATTTTCTTCGGTTTTAATTTCACCAGAATTACTAAGATCATTATCAGATGCATAGTTCTCCTTTGCTCCCCACAGAATAGAAACATAATCAACCTTATTATCTTTAAAAGTGTTTTTAGTAATGTTTACATAAACAACACCTCTATGGTTTAACAACGTCTTGTTTGGCTCGTTGGAGCCACAATTAGTAAAGGTACTATTAGTTACTAATAGATTTCCGCCAATAGTCGACTCATCATAACCACCACGATAATAATCTATAACGTTTTGCTTTACATTATCGAACGTACAGTTATTTACGGTTAAATACTCTGTGTTATAATCGCCTTTATCGTTTGTTTCTTCAGACAACTCTAAACCATTTTCACAGTTTGAAATAGATGTGTTTTCAAAGGTGATTTTTTCTGAAAAAGATTCTTTATAGACCTTTAAAACATAATTGAAATCACTGATATCGCAACCCGAAACCGCTAATCCAAAATGATTAGACATATTCTCTTTTAAACTAGCAAAAGCATAATTTGAGTTATTTCCTTTTAAACTCACATCTTTAAGCGTTAATATGCCTTTAGGGTTTAAAGAAAACAGAGGTGAATTACCTTCTCCAGAAAAAACAATTTGTGCTTTCGCTTTTTCTTGAGACTGTATGGTAATGCTTTTATTAATTTCTATAGATTTTGAAATTTGATAAACACCCGCATTTAAAGCTATAATATCACCATTTTGCGCTTCGTTAATTTTAGCTTGAAGTTCTTCTGCGTTGGCAACAGTAAAGATGTTAGCTTCTTTTACTGCTATCTCGTTAGAATACCAACTTGCTCCATATTTAGACTTATCTAAAATATTAGGATCTAGCATATCAGCATTAACAAAAGCACCAATTTTATTTTGATCCGCTCTTGAATTCCCTGCTAAATCTTTCGTTATTGTATTAAACTCAAAACCTATATAAGGCGTTACTTCACTTGGCACACCTACCGGAATAGATATGTTTTCAGAAACTTTTTTCAACTCTAATTTAGCATTCTGTAAACCACCGTTGTAATCCTTAAACTTTACATCGTTATTATTAATAACGTTGCTTTTAAAAAGAACACCATCTGCTTTATCATGTTCAACAACCGGTAATAAATCTCCTTCTGTGTTATAAATAACATTGTTGGCAACAACAGTTCTAATAGGTCGTGCAGAACGAATTTCCGACTTTGGCAACACATCAGATTGAGCGATATTTGTACCAACTCCAAACTGCCAAGGTGATTTACAATTTACATAAGTATTATATGCAACCACAACATCTGTAACTTGGTTATATCTATTTAATGGTGATTTTGGTATACCATTCATAACAGCTAATGGACTTCTGAAGTTTTCACCAATAATATTATAGAAATAATTATTAATAACCCAATGCCCCGTGTTTACAAGTCTAATTCCTCCGTAGTTTTTATTAACACCATCTCCAATAAAATAATTACCATCAATAACAGCATAGTTACCATGACGTGTTACCACAGAACCTTCACTTTTATAGAACACATTATTTCTAATTACATTGAAATTTGTTTTACTCGAAATAACCTCTACCTCTCCATTACATTCTTCAAATAAATTATTAGCAATAGTTGTATTACTTGGCGACATAGATGTAAAACTACTACCTAATTGGATAGATTCTCCTCGAGCCCCTCCTTTTCTTGGTCTTGGACCAAAATGGTTATTTACAATTTGATGATAATTTCTAATACTTTGGTTTCCTTTTAAATCAACTCTAAGGGTTGGACCTCCATTAGTTTTACCTGCAATATAACAATGATCGACTTTATTATGTTTTCCAAAAAGCTGTATCCAAAGATCATCTTTATCACGTTGTTTTTGGTTGTAATCCAAAATTACACAGTTGGTAACTCTAGAATAGTTGGCAACTTTCTCCTCGCTAGTTCTAAACGCGATAACATTACTTGTTGGTGTATACCCATTTTGAAAAAACAAGCCTTCTACAACTAAATAATTTCCGGCAATTTCTAAATTAGAAACACCTTCTATGAATACTTGACCAGGCGTTTCTGCTTTTAATGTAATTGGAGCATTTTCGGTTCCTTCACCTACAAATTTTATTTCTACGTTTTCCCAAACACCGTTTGCCAAAACAATATTATCTCCAGCTTTAACATTTTTAATAGCCTCGTACAATTCCTCATTGGTGCTTACTAAAGTACCTGAATCTTCAACTTTTCCGTTACAAGAAAAACATAAAACAACTACCAATAAAAGGCTAAACAACTTATTCATAAAAAAATTTTTGATAAATTTAAAATAACAAAAAAGAAGGCCAATTACAACAAAGACCTTCTTTTTAAAAACAACTAACTACTCAACTATAATTTTTTTAACCAAGCTTCCTTCTAATGCGTTTATTTTTAAAAGATAAACACCACTGTTTAAACTTGAGATATCTAATTTATTATTTACTAAATTCTTTTCTGAAATTAATCTTTTACCAACAATACTATACATTTCTATAGATGAAACATTTACATTATCGGCATCTATTTTAATATGATCTTGTGCTGGATTTGGATAAATCTTAAATTTTGAAGCAAGTACATTTTTATCAACAGAAAGCACGTTTGTATTTGCTGCGCCAGGGGTCCCGTAATAACTGGTAGAACCATAAACACCAACGCTTGGGTCTGAAAACACCCAACTACCATTTACCAACTGTACACTTACATCATCATCCAAAGATGCATTTCCATTATAACAAGACGACCCTGACAACTGAGTAAAAGAGCCATCCCAATCAGGAAGTAATTGTAAATTTGGAATACCATCTGGTTTTCCGCTTCCCGCTAAATTTGTAGCGTTATATCCAAAATCATACTCAAATCTATCTATTTCAACAAAATCTGTTGTATCTACTTCAGGATCACTAATAATCGGCATTAATAACCTTAAACCATCTGCCTCATCATCAATTCCATCTTCATCAACACTACTATTACATCCACCTACTCCGTCATCAAAACTATTAGAATTATTAAACGTAGGAAAATTAGACCCTGTTCCTGAACCAGAAACCAATGGTGTTGGTGATATTACACCATACTGATAAGATGAGACTAAACCACCATTAACAGCAGCATCACTATTTGATGTCAATAACAAGTAGCCATTAGCCGGAACAATTAAAGACCCTATAATAAGGTGCGACCTCTTACTTGAAGAACCATCTCTAATAGTCCATCCTTCAATATCAATATCAGAACTAGTAGTATTCATAATCTCAAACCATTCCCCTTGAGCTTCACTTGATGTGGAAGGATCTGGTAAAAATTCAGTAAATATTATATCTCCAGGAGAAGATGTGAATTGAGCATGCGCAAAAGCAGCAAGCATAAAAGAAAAAAGAAAAAGTAGTTTTGTTTTCATATCTAGCCTATTTTAGTTTGTGAATAGTGCTCTGGAAAACCAGATTGGTTAACCAGATTGGTTTTCCAAATATATACATTATTTCGAGGTATGCAAATTATTTTAACAGAAAGTTTGGTAATTAAACATCTTTTATGGTAAAAATCCCACACATAAAAATCCAAAAACCAGATTTCATTTACATAAAAAACAATTACTCATAGAAAAATAAAGTACTCATGCAGTGCCACTTAACTACAAGAAAGACCAAAACTCAACACCTAACAAAGGGTCTCGTGATAAAATAAACCACAAGAAAAGACATCGAAACCCTAGATTATCGATAAAATGAAAAGAATACTACTTGTTTTGACGAAGATTAATAATCGAAATACCAATTAAACAAATCCGTTCTAATTCCGAAGTTAAACCAAACTGTACTATTTTTAGACGTGGTGGCTGTAGTTGCCTCTGGATTAAAATTTCTAACTGTAATATCCGTAAACACCTTCATGTTCGATGCCGGATTAATAACATAACCAGCTTGCAAATTCCCGTTAAAAACGTTGGTTTTAATTCCCTGCCCTACTTCTACTCCAGAATCGAATGGACGATCATTGTAGTTTTTATAGATATCAGCGCCATAACTAAACCCATCTGTATCATCATTAAAATCTAAACCACGCACACCAAAAATTAACTTCGCATCGGCAAACCAGCGTTTATAATGATAACGACCAATAAATATAGCTTCACTAAAGTTCGCTCCCCACAAATGTGCCATAGACTGATTATTATGTCCGTAATTTGTGGCTATCGTGTTATGCGAATATGTGTAAGGACGAATGCGATTATATTCAAATTGAAGCAGTAAGTTTTCAACCTTAAAAGCATTAAAATACTTAACGCCCAATTGATATCCAAACTTGTTTTTCCAACTTCTCTCCCCTGCTTTTACATCAGCTAAAGAAAATTCATCTAACACAAATTGGCTATATAAATTTACATTATCATTCCACTTATATTTTGCGGTAGCACCTATAACAGCATTTCCCGCATCTTGTCCCGTCTCAAACTCTATAGCTCTATAAAAAATAATAGGGTTTAAATAATTAACATCAAAGCCTCGATTATTAGTGTTACTCCAAATTACCGATTCAAATAATCCAAGATTAAATCGCTTCGAGACATTCCAGCTTAAATAATGGTTAGCCATATATTTCGTTAGAAATGCTCCATCTTCAGTAACTTCAGGGCGTACATCTTTTAACCACATCCAAGTATTGGTATATTTTATTTTCCAAAATTTGGTGTTTAATTTAAGGAATGGGTGCGGACTAGCAACATCACTCAATAATAACGAACGATAACCATCACCTATAAAATTTTTACCATGCCCAAATTGAATATTTACAAATTTTGCAGGCGCATAAGACATGTAAGCTTCCGCAACAGGATAATCGTAAGAATCTGTTTTAAATCTTTTAGCAATACCACGCCCAGGAATAATAGCCGGATCGGGTCCGAAGGCTTTTAAACTTTCAGCATATCTATTTACATAATCTGCGAAACGCCCTTGACTTTCAAAAACTGCCGCATAGAAATTAAACTTCTCTCCCAAACCACCTTGAACCAAAAACCCTCGGGTATTATTATATGTAGAACTAAACTCGGCATCGGTATCTTTACCAACTTCTAAATCGAAAATAGGATCTATTGTAAACCAATAATCGTCACTTTGCAATTGCACCAAATGCTCGTTCCAAAGTTTTTGTCCGGCCCAAGTTTCAGTTTCACGCTGTAGAGCTTCTTTTTCTGCTTCAAAATCGTAATAACTTGCCACATCATCATAAACAAAAGGTTTTGATGCCGTGTGGCTATTGGTACCTACAACATTCATTTGCCTATCAAACTTAGCATAATCGCTATGGGTAAACTGAATATTTAATTGACTGTTATAAGCTTTATTCTCAAAGTCCTTTAAATCTTTATTAACCTTATCAAATTCTTGCTTAGCTTGTTGCTCTAACTTAGAAATTGGATTAACCGTTTCATCTTCTACGCTCTCAAAACTAGCATCAACCAAAGGAATTTTAATTTGAAGAGAATATTGCTTAAACGTAGCACGACCACTATAAGTGGCTGGTTTAATTTTTGGAAGACTTGAAAACACACGCTTAGCCTCTTCCTTCAATTCATTATAGACAGCATCAACATACATCACCTGAAACTGACCCGTTGTATCCACTTCAAAAAGAACCACAACTTCTCCTTTATATTTTTCGTTTTCAACTCTTACAGGTACCTTAAAACTATTATAGATGTGTGCATGTACTTGGTTATCGAAACATTTTTGTTGTTTACTGAATGAAATACTATCACACGCTGGAAACAGAGGAGGCTTTTCCGAATACGGATTGCCTTGAGTATAACCAACACATTGAGCCAAAATGAAAACTAGGAAAAGAAATTGCTTCATCACTTAATTGAGGATTGATAAATAGTATAAAATATATTTAAGCTCGAAAGATACTATATTTTTTATACTCTTCACGTCAACTCCAAGAGTTCCTTTTTAACTACAAAGCCGTTAACCTATATAGGTTAACGGCTTTTAGATCATTTTATTGAGTATTTTACTACTGCACACTAAACACTATTGGTAAGGTATAAATAACACCTACATTTTTGTCACGTTGCTTTCCCGGTGTCATTTCCGGAATGTTATTAATAACACGTTCTGCTTCTTTCTCTAAATCAGGATGAGTTCCTCGAGTTTTAATATCGGTAACATGGCCTGTTTTATCAATTTTAAACTGAGTTCTAATCACTTGTTTTCCAGACAAACCAAGCTCGCTACCTAAATTAGTATCAAATTTTCTCTGAACCAACTTTGTTATTTTCTCAGACATACATTTACGTTTATCTAAGTTTGTTTTTTTGTTTTCGCATCCCGGATAAACAGGCACTTCTTCAACGCTAACAAAATCTACTGGAGGCTGATCAACTGGTGGACCTTCAACTATAATATCTCCAATAGCAATAGGTTTAGACGTTGTGTTCTGATCGGCCGTTTTAATATTCATAGCTTCTTCAAGCGGCGCATCAT
This sequence comes from Algibacter sp. L3A6, assembly GCF_009796825.1. Lineage (GTDB taxonomy): Bacteria > Bacteroidota > Bacteroidia > Flavobacteriales > Flavobacteriaceae > Algibacter. The sequence continues at coordinate 1,932,001 of NZ_CP047030.1, read as the reverse complement.
TATCAATTTCTTCTACCTTATCAATTAATTTAGTCGATTTTTTAGGTTCTGGTTGAACCTCTCTTACTGGTTCGACATAAATTTTGAAGTTTTCAATTCGAATCTCCTCAGGTTCGGGATCAAAATTGAAACTACTTTCTTTGGGAATTTCCGACTCAAACTTCATTTCAAGAAGACCATACACCATAAATAAACAGATGATTAAGCCCACCTGAAAGTAAAGCGTAGAGTTTTTTTGTAAATTTGCATCATGCTTTTGCGATTTTTTCACGATTTGCTCATTTTGCCGAATGAGTTCGTGAGTTTTCTTTGGATTACTCATAATTATTAAAATTTAAATGTTAATATTATGATAAAGTTGCAATAAGCATACCAAAAAAGAAATCCCGCTACAGAAATGTAACGGGATTTTATATTTATTGTGCTGTTGTTTAACAGCTACAAAGAAATTTAATCTTGAACTTGGAATACAATAGGTAAAGAGTAAGGTACTGTTACTGCTTTTCCACGTTGCATACCTGGTTTCATTTTAGGCAACATGTTAATAACACGTGCTGCTTCTTTTTCTAAACCTGGGTGTGGTGCTCTTGAGCGAACTCCAACAACATTTCCTGTTTTGTCGATTTTGAAGATTACGTTGATACGTTGTCTTCCTGATAAACCTAATTCACTAGCTAATTCAGTATTGAACTTTTTAGTAACGAATTTTTGAATTTTTTCAGACATACAAGCTTTTTTAGCTGCGTTGTTACCTTTTTCGCAACCTGGAAAAACAGGCACGTTTTCAATAACAGCAAAAGGTACTTCGATATCTTCATCAACCTCTGCAACTTCTATTTCTTCAACCTCAACAATTTCTGTTTCTTGATCAACCTCTGTAGATTCTATAATAGTTTCTTCGATTTCCACTTCATCTTCAACAATCTCGATAACATCTGGAGCTGCTGGTGGCGGTGGCGGTGGTGGAGGCGTTTGCATTAGATTAGTAATTGGAATTTCTTCCTCTTCTATTTCGTCCATACTTACCACTCCTATATCGGTAATTACGTCATCATAAGTTTTGAAATTAATAGCATAGTTCGTTAAGAATAACATTAACGCTAAGCCGATTGCAAAATACAGTGAACTATTACGTCCAACATTTGCTTTAGGATTTTTTTTAGGTTCCATAAATTTAATTAGTTTATCAAGATTGCTAAAATAACTATTTATTTGTCAAAAAAACAAGTCTTTATTGCTTTTTAACTTGTAATTTGTTTATTCGCCACAATATCAAAGCTGTGAGTAATGCTCCCAAGGAGTTTGCTACTACATCATAGATATCCATGGCGCGATAGTCAGTCATAGTATCTTGTAATACCTCAATAACTATACCAAAAACAACAGCAAATACAGTTGCATATAATAAAGCTTTCATTTTTTCCAACTTAAAGTTGAAAATAAAAGCAGCATACCACAAAATAGTAAAAACTACATAAGCTCCAAAATGGAAAATTTTATCTCCATTCGAAACATTTACTTTTGGCATATCTTTAAGAGACATTAAACAAGCTGCTGCCAAAGCAACAGTATATAATACCGCTAAGACTATTGCCGATTTTTTAAGCACCAATTAATGCTTTATAATCGTCTGCAGACATTAACCCATCGATTTGAGAAACATCAGAACATTTTACTTTAATCATCCATCCAGCTCCATAAGGATCTGTATTTACATTTTCTGGTTCATCTTCTAAAGCTTCATTAAACTCTATAATTTCACCTGAAACTGGTAAAAATAAATCTGAAACTGTTTTTACAGCTTCTACCGTTCCAAAAACTTCTTCAGCTTCTAAAGTTTCGTCAAGAGTTTCTACTTCAACATAAACAATATCGCCTAGCTCACTTTGTGCAAAATCGGTAATACCAATTGTCACAACATCGCCGTCAACCTTTATCCACTCGTGGTCTTTTGTGTACTTTAATTCTGATGGAATATTCATTTTATTTTTATTTATTAAATACGATTAATATGCAAAACTAATCTTTATAAGTTTTCACAAATGTATTTATTCAATATTGATTTTCAAATAGATTAGTTGTTAATTCCCAAAATTATATCTAATGGTAAAACCAGAACGAATAGTTGTTAATGGAAACGCAGTAGAAATAGCGTATTCAGAGAATGAATAATCGAAATAAAAGATACCCGTTAGGTTTTTACTGAAGGCATAATCGGCCGAATATTTTAATCCCCAAATGGTTTGACCCGAAGTAACTTGATTATTTTCTAAATCTAAATAACGAATAATTGTTTTATTATCACGAATAGATATATCTGCTTTCATGTTTAAATCGCTAACAATACGTTTTTGCGGTCCAGCTAGATTCGATCTAATTCTTAAATCTTTAATTCTATACCCTAAACCTAAAATGAATTCGTTACCAATAATCTCCGTCATTAAATTATTATCGAAACTTAAGGATATCAAACGGTCCTTTTTAATTTCAGCTAGAATTTTTACAGAGTTTTTCATTTCCATATCTATTCTTACTAAAGGGCTAAACATTTCCGTTAGGTTTATATTACTAAACAAACGCTCGCTTTTATAATTCCCAGACTGATCTTTAGTATCATCTGGCTGATCATCATAAGGCAGAGAGAAATCTACTTCATTATAATCTAAATTAGTCTGAAACTGGTTAATAGTATATGTAGAGCGGTAACCATGTGTTAATGAAAAACGTTTAAAACGCTTTTTAAACCATGCCATTTTCATGAAACCAGAATATTTTAAATCCCAGTTAGGTATTGGAACATCTCTAAAAGCGCTCATGTTTACTTTGCTTGCATCTGTACCTGCATATGCCGCTAAAAATGCTGGCAGCAATACGTTTTGACTATTTTTACCAAAACCTTTTGGATAACCTTCGTCATCTAAATCGTTTACATCTGCTCCATTTTGAGCCGCTAAACGGCGCGCAATAATAAGTCGGTTACTTCTAAAATCGTTAAAAGCATCGGATACTGTTTCATCACTTTTACTAAAAGCTGTTTTAATTAAAAGTGTAGATATATTAAAATTCCCAAATGTGTTTGGTGTTAACCCAATGTATTGGTTATCGTTATTAACATCTACTCTATAATTTTCGGTGAAGTTTTTATAATAAGTTCTATTACCTACAATATCAATTTTTAAATCCTTTACAGGCTCTAAACTTGCAGAAACATCTAACTGTTTCGTATTAGTAGATGTAAATTGTTGATTAAAATCTTGATAAACCGTAAGCCAACCGTTTCTTGCCGCTAAACTTCTAATGTCAGCTTGGCTACCAAAAGTATAACCAAAAGTAGGTTTAAGTGTCCCTAAGAAACCAGGTGTTTGCGTGTAACCTGGTAAATATGTACCATTATTTTCAGAGTAATTAAATTGTACCCTTTTAACCGATGTTAGTATATCTATACCTGCATTTAATAACTTGGTAGTCGATTGACTTTTAACTTTAGGTTGCTTTTTATCTTTTGCAGACGATTTACCAGTTGGAGGCCCCGTTGTTCTTGTTCGCACACGTCTAATTGGCTTTTTAACTAACCCAATATATTTATACAACTTATTCATATCAAAAGATGTATTAATATTATGCGTATTGGCATTTTGAATGGTGTTACCCAAATCGTAAGTTTCGCCATCTAGTTCAAGACTACCATATAAATCTGATCCTTTTTGCCATTGAAAGTTACCCGTATATTGGTAAGTAGCATTAACAAAACTAAATACTGGAATTTTATTAAGTGGTAATTGATAGGTTAATCCAAGGTTTTGCATTTGCCTGTTTGGATCTCCAAAATCTAAAAAACCATCCCAAACATCAAGCGTTGGATCTTGCTCACCATTAATAATATTATCTTGAAAATAATTACGAACAATGTTATTGTTAGAAGCTGTAAAGTTAAACTGAAGCGACTCGGTTAAATTGTAATTTACAGTATACTGAAAATCGAAAGTATAATTTCTTCTAAACAATTCTTCAATTTCAATATTTGATCCATCCGATAAATCGGCATCTCTAAATTTTTGTCTATTAAACTGACGATTTAAATCTGTATTAATTGTAAAACTAGAAGGCAACAGGTTTAAGTTGAAATCTTTTAAAATCTTCCAATATTTTCCGGTAAATAAAGAATCGTTCTTTTTAAAAGGTTGAATAGTAACTGGGTTGAAGTTATGCGCATAATTTGCACCAACACGCACTGTTTTACTAACTGAATTTTCTATTTCGAAATCGCGATGTTCTACTTTATTATAAGAATAATTTAAAGTAACATTCTCTACATCGTAAAAACGTGGCTTTGCTTCACCTGTTCTATTCTTTCGAACACCAATTAAATTAATACTTTGGCGTTTGGTATAATCTTCAGATTGCTTTTTAATTTTATCTTTATCCACTTCAGTTACGGCAGCGTCTAATCTAGAATCTAAAGTTAAATCTTCGTAGAATTGATCGTATTTTGGCGTAATTAATTCTTCACTTTGCCCGTAATTAAATGGTATTTGAATACCCCATTTTTTAGGTAACAACTGCCCCACGTTAACATTAGTAACAACATCGTATTGCTTAACGTCTTCTAAACTACGTTGACTCGGCCCTTGCTCTAATGCACCAAAACCAGAGGTGCTTTGACTTCCTGTAGCACTAATACTAGCAAAATCTGCAAAGTTGGTATCCATACTTACTACAGCAGCCCAACCACCTTCATTATCCATATCAGACAAGCGCATTTCGTTAAACCAAACAGCTCCACAAACATCACCTTTATCACTAGAAATATTTTTAACACCGACCATAAGGGTTCTAATGTCTCCAAAATTTGGATTTCCTTTAATACCTACACGATGTTGCCCTAGTGTATAGCCACTAAATTCATCGGACACTATTTGAATATCATCCCCTATAACATCATAGAATGTTGGATCTTCGTTAGCCAAAGACATATCTGAAATCCCTTGAGCTTTAACTTTCCCTAAAATCTCAATAGGAATATTAATTTCATTAGCTGTTGGCCACAAGCCATCTCTTGTAGTAGATTGAGAAACCTGTAATGGAATTTCTATTTGATAGTAATTCTCTGTTAAATCATTACCCATTCTAATAAATCCAACTAACTCTTCATCATCTAAATTGCCAGAGTCATCATCATCGGCATGCATAAACATTCTTAAACGCTTATACTGGCGCATATCAAAACTTACATTTTTATAAACTGCTCTAGAGTCTTCTGCTTCTAAACCACAAGCCTTAAGCACCAACGACTGTTCATTTTGCTCAACTACCGTATTGTTATTATAAAGTTCTTCTGGTTCAATTCCCGGAGGTCTCTCATAACTTCCATCGTTTTCAATGGTACCAATAATTTCAACAGAAAAATCAATACTCGAATCGTAAGGTATATCATCGTTCAAAGTCTGTGCGTATCGACGCCAATCACTTCTAACTAGATCTAAAGTTCCAAAACGAAAAATAGTAGGTTGAACAAAATCTTTTAGATATATTCTTGAAAAACGTACCGAACGTAAATCACTAATACCTCCAACAGCAACTCTATCATTCCCTTCAACAGGAATTCTAATTTGGTACCATCTTACATTAACACTTTCTCCGTTTGGCAACGTTCTAGGTTGATCTTTAAAATCTCTTAAATATTCTTTTAAAGGATTGGCATCTGAAATATTATCAAATTCCGCACTTGATTTTGGTAAATATTGTGGCTGAATATCTAATTCATATTCATAATAACTATCAATCGTGTTCATGGTATTATCACGATTAATATCTTCTACATCAGGTTGAGTATTAGCACCACGGTCGGTATCACTAAATGTGTCTGGTGTGTTGCCTTCAACCCCATTATATTTTTTATAACGATCAAAAATATCTCCTTCGGCGTTTAAAAAATACTCGTAGTTATCATTTGCAGGATCATCTAAACCACTGTAGTTATTATAGATTGCGGTAAGTTCTGGATCGTCGGCAATTACCGGTGTTTCTCCAGAATCTGGATATCCATCGTAACCAACATCTTGATTGGTACGCTCATCTCCCGTAGAATCGAATGCATAGATTAAAGATTGATTTTGAGGCACTACCGTTCCCCAAGCTGTTTTTTGAAGCAAATCGATATTACCATCATCAGGCAATCCATTTTCATATAACTTTCTACCATCTTTTATAATATCTTCCGAGATATTCCCCAAGTTAAAAACTAGTTTACCTCCTGGATTAGTTTGGTTTTCTTGAAAAGGATCTTGTAACCAAAACTCGATATATTCCACGTTTTGTTGTTCAAAATCTGTTGAAGTTAACTGGCGTGTTATACCCGCCCAACTATCTCTAGCTTCTACAGCATCAATACCATCGGCAGCAGCAGGATCGTAATTATAAGGTCCACGCTCTTGTGGATAATATGCTAAATCTAACGTGTAAATTACAGAATTTTGCCCTTGAACTAAATCTCGATCTGGAAACAACTCGTTTATAAAAACACGACTTGTATAAAGGCTAGACATATCTTCATCTGTAATATCATCTGGTCTTTGGCTTGTATAAAAGACAGGATCTATAGAATACCAGTTTAACATGGCACGTTGATAACCATTTTGGATACCATTATCATCCTCATTCCCATTAGTAGGCGTATTTAAACCAACAGGTCTACTAGATAAAAACCAAGATTGTTGCGAACGTAAATCTATTGAATTTTGCGATCCTTCAAAATCGTCTATATAGGATGTTGCTTCACCATTTAAGTCCGTTCCGCTAGGAGAACCTGGTAGTAAATAAGCAACTTCACCACGGACAGAAAAGTTAGATTCGGCATCGGTATCTATATTTGGCAACTTATTAACCAAACGTGTTAAAAATGGAACCTTTGTAGCGTAATTTCCATTAAAACCAATAATAGTATTGTTTATAGGCTCGGTACCATAATTTGCTTTTTGAGTAATTGGTCGTTCATTTAAGTTTAAAAATGTTCCGCCTAAAACAAAATTCTCATTAAACTTATGCTCTACATTTATACCTGTAAAACGTTTAGTTTGCTGACCAAAAACAGCATTATTTTCTGTTGAAACTTCAATTGGTGTATTCGAAGCTTTTAAAGATTCATCTAAAATTTGAACCTGACCTAACTGATAATTTACAGTATAATCTATACCTTCAACCAAAACACGTCCGCCAGCAGTAACTCTCACAGATCCTGGTGAAAGATTAAAACCACCAATAGAAATGCCATCGCCACCCGATGATTTATAACGTCCTTTTAGTTTGAATTTATTCTTTTCGTTTTCGTCTAAAGCTTTTGTTTTTGTACTTTTATACAGCACATCATAAACATATTTTTCTTGATTTTCGTTGTATGATCCGTCATTTTCATAATCACCACCACCTAAAACATCAAATAAATATTCTCCAAAAGGTTCTGCATTCGGAAAAATAATTTGTCCGTTTTGCGATAGTACCGTAATACCTTCAACAAAGTCAAAAAAACCATCACCACTTGTTTGTGGATCGTTGTTGTAGTTTAATTTATCTAAATTGAACACACGTAAAAGTGGTTGTTCATTTAAAGGTTTATCTCCAGGTAATGGATCAGGAAAATCTGTTGTTCCAACTGGTGTAATGTAGTTTAGAGGAGAAGCTTCATTATAAAAAATGTTCAGTTTAAAATCTTCCGAACTTAAATTATAAGCACCCGTGTCGTAGATGTTTTTCATCATTAAATCCCAGATAGGCAGATCGACATTGGTAATACTACTTTTTAATAATTTTACTACTAAATTACTATTTACAACCTGAGTAACATCGCCATTTGTATTTGTAGTAACATCGGTAGCAGAAACACCATCGTTAGCAAATTCACCAACCTGATACACCTCGCCACCTATAGTATATTGGAAGGCAACGGCTAATACTTCATCACTGTTTAAACGTTGATTTAATGAAATATAACCTAACTCTGTATTTACATTATATTCCGAACTTTCAGTTAATTTTCTTGCATTTTCTAAAGTTGAATAATCGAAACCTTCATTAGTTCCCGATACTTCTATACCAGATTTAATGGTTGCCACATCTCTAATACTAGAGTTTAATTGAGATGTTGGCCCAGACTGCGTTATTTTAGTTGGATCGAATGCATTATTACTATTTCTAGGAAGTGCGCCCGGTCCGCCAAAAACATTAACTCCAGAATATACTTTATCACTTTCACCTAAATCCTGAAGTGCCACAATATTTCTAACATTATCTGTTCTATTACTTCTGTTAGTAATCCAAACTTCAATTCTAGTAATTTGTAAACCTCTTGTATCTAAATATGGGTAAGTTTTTAAAGCTTTATCGTAATTATCTCTAAAATACTGCGCTAAGAAAAAGTGTCTATTTTCGTCGTAATCTCTAATAAACAATTCGAAATCTTCAAGAGTTCCTCCACTTTGAGCTACGACAGTATTTGATTCAGAACGTTGCTCGGAAAACACACCCGTAATAGTTGTTTTACCAAATTGCAATTGAGCCTTTACACCAAATAAACTTTGCGCTCCCGTTATTAAAGAACTATTTAATGGCATACTTACGTTACCAACTTCTATTTTTTGAAGAATATCATCCTCAGTTGGCGTGTACTCTAATTTTATAAGGTTTTGAAAATCGAAAGTAGATTGTGTATCATAATTCGCATTTATTTGAAGACGTGTTCCCACTTTTCCTAATAAACTTAAACTGATACGTTGATCAAAATCGAACGTAAAATTACTTCTATTTCTTGGTGAAAATGATGGGTTATCTTGTTTTGAGAATAAAACACCCAAATCCATTTCTACAGAACCTTGCGGAATAACCTCTATGGTGCTACCTCCAAAAATAGATTCAAAAAAATCGGACTTTACATAAAACTCTGGTAATAGGTTTTTTTGAGCTTCGTCTGCTCCCTCTTTTTTACCAGAAAACGCATCGACTTTTTCTTTATAATAACTACTTAAATTTTGTTTTGACACCAAAGCATAGTACTCCTTTGGTGTTAAAATTACAGGGTAATTAATATTGAACTTCCCTATTTTTTCAGTGTAAATATACCTATCAGTTAAAGCATCATAAGTGTATTTAGACTCAATACTATTTGGCCTCGATGTTTTTATTTCACCTTGCTGATACCCTTTTTTTACAGAATCTTGCTCTTTTTCTTGTCCCCAAGATATTACTGAAAAACACAGCATGGCCAATAAAAAAGCCACGTGTTTTATTGATTTATAAAAATAGAGGTTAGTTCTTCTCAAAATGTACTATAATTTTTTTAGAGCTTGTTTTATAATAGATTCTACCGATGCATCGGGTTCGGCCATTACAATTTTTTCCACAACACGTTCGGCTTGTTTTTTAACAAAACCAAGCACTTCTAAAGCAGATAACGCTTCATCCTTATTGGTATTGCCTTGAGAAACAGAAACTTCATCTATATCATAAATTTTCAATACTTTATCTTTCAAATCGAGTATAACGCGCTGTGCTGTTTTAGCTCCAATCCCTTTTATAGATTGAATAAGTGCCACATCGCCAGTTGCAATACCTTCGCGCACCTGCTTTGGTGTTAACGAAGACAACATGGTTCGTGCAATACTTGCTCCAATACCACTAACAGATAATAACAATCTAAACATTTCTCGCTCGGCCACAGACGAAAACCCATACAATGTATGTGAATCCTCTTTAACCTGAAGATGCGTAAACAATTTTAATTGTTCCGCATCTGGTATGTTTGAAAATGTATGTAATGATATATTTAACATATAACCAACACCGTTGCAGTCTATTACAACATGTGTTGGGTTTTTTTCTACTAATTTACCTTGAATGTGTGTTATCATAACCGGATATTGGTCCCTTCCAAATGTAATAAAATTATTTTAGCTCGGCATGTTCTACTTCCCACTTCTCTTTATGCTGAGCGTCTATTACAGCAATTGCAGCCATATTTACAATCTCGTCAACATTTGCACCAAGCTGAAGAATATGCACTGGTTTGCGCATTCCCATCATAATCGGCCCTATAGACTCCGCTTCATTTAATTCTTTTAATAACTTATAGGTAATGTTTGCTGAATCTAAATTCGGAAAAATTAAAGTGTTTACTTTTTTACCTACTAACTTAGAAAACGGGAACTTCTCACTAAGCATTTCATCGTTTAAAGCAAAATCTGTTTGTAATTCACCATCAACAATCATTTCTGGATGATGTCTATGCAAAAAGGAAACAGCCTCTCTTACTTTTGAAGCTCGATCGTTTGCAGACGAGCCAAAGTTAGAATAAGACACCATAGCCATTACAGGCTCTAAACCAAACATTTGAACCACTTTCGAGGTCATTTGAGTAATTTTAGCTAAATCTTTCGCGGTTGGATCGATGTTTATTGAGGTATCACTTAAAAATAAAGGACCACGTTTAGTCATCATTAAGTTGGTAGTTGCAGCACGTGAGATACCTTTTGCTAAACCAATTAATTCTAACATCGGTTTTACAACAGATGGGTAGTTTCTAGAATATCCAGAAATTAATCCGTCGGCATCACCTTCGTTCACCATCATGGCAGCAAAATAATTACGCTCGCGCATTAAACGTTGCGCAGCATAATACGTTACACCACGACGTTTGCGTTGCTCCCAATATACTTTTGCGTATTTATTTTTACGCTCGTTTTCTTCTTCTTCTTTTGGATCCACAATTAAAATATCGGCATCAAACTCAATATCTTTCATTAAAGATAAAATAGTTTCTTTCCTTCCTAATAAAATAGGAATAGCAATACCTTCATCATATACAATTTGAGCTGCTTTTAAAACATCTAATTGATCTGCTTCTGCAAAAACAATACGTTTTGGCGCTAATTTAGCTCTGTTTAATAATAAACGAACTAATTTATTATCAGAACCTAAACGTTGTAGTAAACTATCTTTATAACGTTCCCAATCTGTAATAGGTTGTTTTGCTACACCACTTTCCATAGCTGCTTTTGCTACTGCTGGTGGTACTTCTGCAATTAACCGCGGATCGAATGGTTTTGGAATAATATAATTTTTACCAAAAGTTAATCGCGTTTCTCCATAAGCAATATTTACTTGTTCTGGCACTGGTTCTTTAGCCAATTTAGCTAAAGCTCTTACCGCTGCCATTTTCATTGCTTCGTTAATTTTAGTTGCACGCACATCTAAAGCGCCTCTAAAAATAAAAGGAAAACCAAGTACATTATTAACTTGGTTAGGATGATCGCTACGACCTGTAGCCATTATAATATCTTTTCTAGTATCTACCGCTAATTGGTATTTTATTTCCGGATTAGGATTTGCCATGGCAAAAACAATCGGGTTTTCTGCCATTACCAATAGCATTTCTGGAGTAACAATATCTGCCATAGATAAACCGATAAATACATCGGCATTTTCCATAGCCTCTAGTAAAGTATCAATTTTTCTGTGTGTTGCAAATTCTGCCTTTTCATCAGAAAGCACTTCTCTATCATCACGAATAACACCTTTACTATCTAGCATTACCATGTTTTCGCGCTTTGCACCACAAGCTTGGTACAAACGTGAACATGAAATAGCTGCTGCTCCGGCACCACTAATTACTATTTTAACTTCTTCTAGCTTTTTACCTGCAATTTCAACTGCATTTAACAAAGCTGCTGCCGAAATAATTGCAGTTCCGTGCTGATCATCGTGCATTACAGGAATATCTAATTCCTCCTTTAAACGACGTTCAATTTCAAAAGCCTCAGGAGCTTTTATATCTTCAAGATTAATACCTCCAAAAGTTGGCGCTATATTTTTTACTGTTTCAATAAAAGCATCAACATCTTCTGTATCAACTTCAATATCGAATACATCAATATCTGCGAAAATTTTAAATAATAAACCTTTACCTTCCATTACGGGTTTCGAGGCTTCAGGACCAATGTTTCCTAATCCTAAAACGGCCGTTCCGTTAGATATTACGGCAACTAAATTTCCTTTAGCTGTATATTTATAAGCTGCTTCTTTATCTTTTTCAATTTCTAGACATGGTGCAGCAACGCCTGGCGAATAAGCCAAAGATAAATCGCGTTGGGTGGCATATTTTTTAGTTGGAACAACTGCTATTTTACCTGGAGTTGGTTTTGCGTGATAAATAAGGGCTTCTCTACGCTTGCTTTCTTCACTCATATAGATGGATATTTTATTTATTGTTAGCCTTTTAAGGTTTAAAAATCCTCCGTTTTAGACGAAGTATTTTAATAACTTAAAAGGATTTGCTTCTAACTTACAAATATAATAATCCTGCCAAGCAAACTGCTATTCTTTTAAAAAATTGATTTTTATTTTACTCTTGCTATTTAATCCTCTTTTAAGTTGATTACAAAAAACAAAAAAGCCTTAATTATCAACTAGTGACAACTAAAGCTTTTTAATATTATTTATTGTTCAATTATTTATTCAATACTTCTGCACCTTCTGGTTTAGAAAAGAAATTATCTTCTACCGTTGGAGAAAAACTAATATCACTAACATCTATTTTAGTGATATACTCACCTAACCCATCTTTATCTGTTGTAGACCAGTATGTTTTAAATCCAGTTGCAAATACAATACCATCCACAGTAGTGGTACCTTGAGTTACTGTAATTTTCTCTGGTGCATGCCCTCCGTTTGGAAAATATTGCGGATAAGACACAATATATTTAAAAGCATCTACCAAGTTTGTTTCTGCATTTATATACAAAATGTAATAATCATCTGGTGCAGCTCCAATACCAGCATCGTAAGTTGCTTTTAAAACTTTTTGAGTTGCCCCTTGAAATTCTTGTTCTGGTAATAATTCAAGATTTACACCTTCACCATCTAAAACAAACGGCTGACCAGAAAAATATAATGGTGTTAAAGCCCAAAACTGAGTATCGTAAGCAAACGAAGTGCTATCCTTGGCCTTTAACCAAGCTTCTTCACCATCCCAACCATAGATAGACGTCGGATCTTCTATGCTATTATGCCTTGCTTTATTACTCCAAGTATCAATAGTTTGATAAGAATCTCTAATACCTTTACCATTTAATGGTTGGTAGTTAAAATGAAATGAAAGGTATCCGTTTGAAAACCATTTATCTAACCCGCCATGAGCTTCCATAGCGCTCCAAAGCACTTTACCTGCTTCCGTAGCATTCAGTTTTTTATGTGCAGCATCTACTCTTTTTTCTATCCAAGAGGTTGGAATATCATATTTTGCTTCGGTACTTTCAACCTCTGCGTTAGTAACTGCTTCTACTTTATTTGTTTGCTTACAAGCAACAATAATTAATACTAAAAATAAACCTAGAAGTTTATAAGATGTTCTCATTGTATTATTTTCTTTTATTGATTAATCTATCTTAGTCGAGACTAAATCTCGAACATTTCAAAAAAACATTATTTCTTTAGGAAATATTACAGGTTACTACTACTTTTTAATTGAAAAATTAAATGTAGCACCTTGTCCTAATTCCGAAGTTACACTTATTTTTCCACCTAGTTTTTCAACTATCTTTTTTACTGTAGCTAAACCTATACCATGACCTACTTGACCAAATTTATCCTGATCGGCAACCTTTGTAAATAATTTAAATATTTTGGTTTGATCACTAGGGTCGATACCTGGTCCATTATCTTTTATAAAAAACTTATAATGTGTATTGGTTTCCTGTACATTCATTTCAATAAGTACATCATCTTTATCACTATACTTAATAGCATTACTTACTAAATTCATTAGAATATGATGAATAGCTGTTTTATTAACATGCACAGACTCTAAAGATGACTTTAAAACCATTTTCACATGGTGATCTGAATTAAATAGTTGAGCAATTTCAGTAATTAATTCCTGTAAATTAATAGTCAATTTACCTTCTTTTAAAAGCCCGTCACTTTTACTATAGCTAAGCAATCCATCAACTAAATCCCGAAGACTATCTGCAGAACTTATAATTAACTCTAAAAGTTTTAAACCTTCTGCATCAATATTTAGCTTATAATCTTCAATAAATATTTCTGCTAAACTAGAAATGTTGATTAAAGGTGATTTTAAATCGTGAGCTGCAATGTATGCGAAACGCTCTAATTCATGATTTTTCTCTTCTAAATCCGTTAGTGTTTTCTCTAATAAAAATTTGTTTTTACGGAGTTCTAACAAATTCATCACCTGATTTGAAAGCGCAGACAAAGACTTTATTTGACCTTCATTTAAAACATTTGGTTTATGGTCCATAACGCACAAAGTACCTAATGGTAATCCGTTTTTACTTGTAAGTTGCGCACCTGCATAGAAAATAGCATTAGAATCCCCAGTTACTAAAGGGTTATCATGAAAACGGAAATCTTCTCGGGTATCGGGAACAATAAAAACACCATCGGTATTATTTATAGCGTGAGCACAGAAAGACTGTTCTTTAGGAGTTTCGGTAGTATCTACACCATGGTGCGATTTAAACCATTGGCGTTTATTATCCAATAGACTAATTAAAGCAATTGGGGTACCGCATATTTCGGCAGCAATGGCCGTAATATTATCATAATCTGTTTCTGGAAGCGTATCTAGTATATTATAAGACTCTAGGTTTTTAAGCCTTTCAGCTTCATTTTCTGGTATATCTGGGGTAACCATAATAATTAAATTTAATATTATAGCAAATTACTTTATATTGATGAAATAATCCCACAATAATTTGTTAAATTTAACTACAAAACTATCTCCAATGTAATTAAAATTCTTTAGTGAATAAATCTTAAAACGCATAATTAGTGAGAGTTATCTATTGCTAAAAAGTTACTTTAAAAAATTGATATTTCTTTTTAAACCAGTAAATTTAGTACGTTTAACCGCCGATTTCTGAAACACTTTTTTGAAAGTATCTTCAGTAATTTCTTCCCAATCTTTTTTAGTCATTGAAAGTAATTCGGGATGCGGATTGAATAGCGGCTCACTATGTGCTTTAGAAAATCGATTCCAAGGACAAACATCTTGACAAACATCACAACCAAACATCCAATCGTCCATTTTCCCTTTAAATGAACTTGGAAGGTTTTCCTTTAACTCAATAGTTAAATAAGAAATACACTTACTCCCATCTACAACATAAGGTTCTACAATTGCTTCTGTAGGGCAAGCATCAATACAGGCTGTGCAACTACCACAATGGTCGGTAGTGACAGAATCGTATTCCAACTCTAAATCAATAATAAGTTCGGCTATAAAATAGAACGAGCCAACTTGCTGCGTTATTAAATTACTGTGCTTACCTACCCAACCTAAACCCGACTTAGCCGCCCATGCCTTATCTAAAACAGGTGCTGAATCTACAAATGCTCTACCACTGACCTCGCCAATTTCATCTTGAATAAAATGTAACAGGTGTTTTAATTTATCTTTTATGATATGATGATAATCATGTCCGTAGGCATACTTACTTAATTTAGGTGCGTTAGAGTCTTGTTGTACTTCCGAAGGAAAATAATTTAATAATAGTGATACCACACTTTTAGAATCTTCTACGAGTAAAGTTGGGTTTAAGCGCTTATCAAAGTGATTTTCCATGTAGCGCATTTGCCCATTCATGTTTTTGTTCAGATAGTTTTCTAAACGTGGCGCTTCTTCTTCTAAAAATTGAGCTTTGCTTATACCACAAGACAAAAAACCGAGGCGTTTGGCTTCGGTTTTAATTAAAAGGGTATAATCTTCTTTGTTCACGTTATTTCTTAAAAAAGTCCGCCTTGAGTTGGGCCTTTTACACGACCTAAATGTTTATAAGCTTGTTCTGTAACTTCTCTACCACGAGGTGTACGCATAATAAAACCTTGCTGAATTAGAAAAGGTTCATAAACTTCTTCAATAGTTTCAGAACTTTCACTTACTGCCGTTGCAATTGTAGATATTCCAACTGGGCCACCTTTAAATTTATCAATAATGGTAGTAAGTATTTTATTATCCATTTCATCTAGACCATGTGCATCCACATGCAATGCTTCCAAAGCATATTTAGCTATGGTGATATCTATTCTACCATTACCCTTTATCTGAGCAAAATCTCGAACACGACGTAACAATGCGTTAGCAATTCTAGGGGTACCACGACTACGACCTGCTATTTCAATGGCAGCCTCAATGGAGATCGGAACGTCTAAAATGGTAGCACTTCGTTGTACTATATTGGTAAGTAAGTCTGTTTTATAATACTGTAGTCTACTTTGTATACCAAAACGTGCTCTCATAGGTGCTGTAAGAAGCCCTGAGCGCGTTGTAGCACCAACCAAAGTAAATGGGTTTAGGTTAATTTGAACAGAGCGCGCATTAGGCCCAGTTTCAATCATGATATCAATTTTGTAATCTTCCATAGCCGAGTACAAATACTCCTCAACTATTGGGCTTAACCTATGAATTTCATCTATAAATAAAACATCACGTTCGTCTAGATTAGTAAGTAATCCAGCCAAATCCCCTGGTTTATCTAATACGGGACCTGAAGTGATTTTAATGCCAACGTTTAATTCATTAGCTAAAATATTTGCTAAGGTTGTTTTACCAAGTCCTGGAGGTCCATGAAATAAAGCATGGTCTAGAGCTTCACCTCGTTGATTTGCTGCTTGAACAAATATTTGAAGATTTTCTAAAACCTGATCCTGCCCCGTAAAATCATCAAATGATAGGGGTCTTAATTGTTTTTCAACATCTAATTCTTCAGGTGAAAAATGCTCGTCGCTAGGATCTAAATTTTCATTCATTAAACAAATATATTTTAAAGCTACTTAAAGCATTCAAACATGATTAAACTATATAGCAAATATAAATAAAAAGCCTCTCCAAAATGGAAAGGCTTTTATTTATATCAATTTCTCTTTTACGAGATGCCTTTTAATAAGGCCAAAATTATTAGTGTTGTAATTCCTCTTCACCTTCCATTAAAGGAACATCTTGAGGTACAAAATCTACATCGTGACCTGGTTTACTGTAATCGTAAGCCCAACGGTGTACGTGAGGAATCTCACCTGGCCAGTTACCGTGGATATGCTCTACAGGAGTAGTCCATTCTAAAGTTGTAGATCTCCATGGATTTTGTGTTGCTTTCTTACCATAGTACATACTTGCGAAGAAGTTGTATAAGTAAATTAACTGAACAACACCACCAACTAAAGCGAAAATAGTAATGATAACGTTAACATTAGCTAAATCATCAAATAACGGGAAGTTAGAGTTTGTATAGTAACGACGAGGTAAACCTGCCATACCAATAAAGTGCATTGGGAAAAACACTCCATAAGCACAAACTGCTGTTATCCAGAAGTGAATATAACCTAAGTTCTTGTTTAACATACGACCGTACATTTTAGGGTACCAATGGTAGATACCAGCAAACATACCGTAAAGAGCAGATATACCCATTACTAAGTGGAAGTGAGCTACTACAAAATATGTATCGTGAACGTTAATATCTAAAGCACTATCTCCTAAAATAATTCCTGTTAAACCACCAGTGATGAATGTTGATACAAAACCGATTGAGAATAACATGGCAGGATTCATCTGTAAATTACCTTTCCATAGAGTTGTAATCCAGTTGAAGGCTTTTACCGCAGATGGAATTGCAATTAATAAGGTTGTGAAAGTAAACACAGAACCTAAGAAAGGATTCATACCTGAGATAAACATATGGTGCCCCCATACAATTGTAGAAAGGAAAGCAATAGCTAAAATTGAAGCAATCATGGCACGGTATCCAAAAATAGGTTTACGTGAGTTAGACGCCATAATTTCAGATACTAATCCCATTGCAGGTAAAATTACAATATATACCTCTGGGTGACCTAAGAACCAAAATAAATGTTCAAATAATACAGGTGATCCACCTTGATAGTGTAATACTTCACCTTGAATAAATATATCTGATAAGAAGAATGATGTTCCAAAACTTCTATCCATGATCAATAATAACGCTGCAGATAATAATACAGGGAAAGAAATAATCCCGATTACCGCCGTAATAAAGAACGCCCAAATTGTTAATGGCAATCTTGTCATTGACATTCCTTTTGTACGTAAGTTAATAACCGTTACAACATAGTTAAGAGATCCTAACAATGAAGAAGCAATGAATATCGCCATGGCAACTAACCAAAGTGTCATTCCCATACCAGAACCACCTTGAGCCATTGGTAAAGCACTTAATGGAGGATAAATTGTCCAACCAGCTGCTGCAGGTCCAGCTTCAACAAATAGTGAAATTACCATGATTACACTCGATAAAAAGAATAACCAATAAGAAACCATATTTAAGAAACCAGATGCCATATCACGTGCACCTATTTGCAATGGAATTAGCAAGTTACTAAACGTACCACTTAATCCGGCCGTTAGTACAAAGAATACCATAATGGTACCGTGAATAGTTACTAATGCTAAATAAATATCTGCATCCATAACGCCTCCTGGAGCCCATTTACCTAATAACGCTTCAAATAATACATTAGGCTCTTCTGGCCATGCAATTTGCATACGAAACATTAAAGACATCAGAATTCCAATAATCCCCATAAACGTACCAGTTACAAGGTACTGCTTAGCGATCATTTTATGGTCTTGACTAAATATATATTTAGTTACAAACGTTTCTTTATGATGATGTCCGTGGTCGTCGTCGTGAGCGTGAGTATCTGCGTGTGCTGACATAATCTTATATCGTTTTTATCTTTTTAATTAGTTAATTAGAGAGTTTTTGAATTCTTTTTGCTCCTTAATCCAAGCATCATATTCTTCTTGTGTTTCTACAATAATCTTCATTTGCATATTGTAGTGCGATTTTCCACAAATTTTATTACAAAGTAACAAGTAGTCAAATTCGTAACGTTCTAAAGCCTCTTCACCTTTAGCAACTAACGCTTTACTTTTCTCAACTCTTATCTCATTAATATTTGTAACCTTCTCTTGCATTTGTTGCGTTTGGCGCATATCTACAGTAGTTACTGTAGGCGTAAATCCAAATTGAGTAATCATACCAGGTACACAGTTCATTTGCGCTCTAAAATGAGGCATATAAGCTGAGTGTAATACATCTTGCGAACGCATTTTGAATAATACTGGCTTCCCAACAGGTAGGTGTAATTCTGTAGTTATGATATCATCTTGCGCATTAGGATCGGCTTCATCTAAACCTAAAATATTTGCTCGGTCAATATCGATTAAACGTACGTTAGCTTTTCCTAAAGTATTATCTGCTCCAGAATATCTAGCTTTCCAGTTAAACTGTTGTGCATACAATTCAATTACTAAAGGATCATCACTTTCGTCAACACTAGTAATGTTAATCCAAGTACTTAAACCGTATATAATTAAACCAGCTAATACAATTACAGGTATAATAGTCCAGATGAACTCTAACTTGTTATTATCAGCGAAGAACAATGCTTTCTTACCTTTTTCACCTTTATATTTAAAAGCGAAATAATGTAGTAAAAACTGAGTTACAGTCTGTACAAAGAAAATAAGCACCATTGAGATAACCATTAAGTTATCAATGATTGGGCCATGTGCAGAAGCAGAATTTGACATTAATGGCAAATCTCCCCATTTAACAAAACATACAATGGTAATGATATAAATGAAAGCTAAGAAGCCCATCATTAAATATGCATTCATTGTGTTGTCTTTGTCTGTGGCAACAGCACTGTTTTCTCCTTTAGCCTGAGCTAAATCGAAAATTTTAACCATTTGCCATATGGCAACTAAAATAAATACTAAAACTATAATTGTTAATAAAGCAGTCATTGGTATCGTTCGTCTTTATTTATATCTTAATTAATAATGAAAATCTTCACTTTCTTTTCTAAAAGGATAACCTTTTACTAATAGTGGTGCTTTTGTTAAAGCAGTGAACACTACAAATATGAATAAGCCTGCGAAAAGTAAAACAGAAGCTATTTCAGGAATTCCAATAAACCATCTATCTCCAACGGTGGCTGGCATGATCATGTTAAAAATATCTACGTAATGCCCGAATAAAATAACCAATCCAGCCATAACCACAAACCAAGGAATACGTTTGTATTCAGCGTTCATTAATAATAAAAGTGGGAATACAAAGTTCATAACAACCATTCCTAAGAAAGGTAATTGGTAATCTTGGAAACGTGTTACGAAGTAAGTTACCTCTTCTGGTATATTAGAGTACCATATAAGCATGAACTGTGAGAACCATAAGTATGTCCAGAAAATACTAATTGCGAACATAAACTTAGCTACATCATGCAAGTGGTTTTCATTAACAAACTCTAAATAATTTTTAGATTTTAAGTAAATAGTAACTAAAGCAATTACTGTAATTCCACTTACAAACATACTTGCGAATACATACCATCCAAATAAAGTAGAGAACCAGTGTGGATCTACACTCATAATCCAATCCCAAGACATAATAGATTCTGAATAAATAAAGAATACTAAGAATGCCGCAGAAATACGGAAAGACTTTTTAAAGTTACTGTTATCTTCGGCTGTATCTTGCGCGATAGAAAATTTACGTGCAAAGTGACGATATAAACTCCATCCTGCAATGAAAATTAAACCTCTTACAGCAAACCAACCAATATTTAACCAGCTAGATTTACCATCAATTAATTTATCGTAGTGATGACTTTCTGGGTTAGTTACCTCAGGATTCATCCACATAAAAATATTATAATGCCCTATTGTACCAGAAGCTACTGCTATTGCAAGAACAATTAATGCTCCAGGTAATAAGTAAGCTGTAATACCTTCCATTACTCTAAATAGCACTGGTGACCATCCTGCTTGAGCAGCAATCTGAATAGCATAAAATGCTAAAACACCTAAAGCTATCATCATAAAGAAAAATGCCGCAACATATAACGCCGACCAAGGTCTATTCGCTATTTGATGTTGTACGTGCTCAACGTGTTCTTTATGAGCATCTACATGATGCTCTCCAGATTTAGCATGAGCTGTGTCGCCATGAGCGTTTTCTTCTGCATGTGCATCATGAGCCGGTGCCGCATGAGCTACATCTTCACCATGACCACCACCGTGATGCGCTTCTTCTGCAAGTAAGGTTTCAACCTCTTCAAAAGATAAATGAGATGTAAAAAAACCATAACCAACGCCTATTGCTCCTAAAAGCATTAGAATGAAAGAGAATGTCTTTAATTTATTTGAAAATGTGTACATATCTATAATAATCTTATCAATCTTACTTTTCTAAATCTGCCTTCAACGTTAAAACATAACTAACAACTTGCCAGCGTTCTTCTTCGTTTATTTGGTTAGCATACGATCCCATAGCATTCTTACCATAGTAAATAGTATGATAAATACTTCCAGCGGTAATAGCTCTACCAGCGTCATCGTAACTTGGAATACCCAAGATCTTTTCACGCTTTACTAAGTTTCCTTGTCCGTTACCTTTAGTCCCGTGACAGATTCCACAGTAAATATTGTATAACTCCTTTCCTCTTTCAGTATCAATATCATCAGCGCTAAGCGGACTCATTAAAGTGGCCTTTGCTAATTCATATCCTGCAGTAGAGTTTTCAATATCAAAAGGCACATGACCTCTTGCTACAGAACCTTCAGCAGGTATTTGAGCCTCTATTCCATCTTTGAAAGCTGCTTCACCGTAAGTTTCATAACCAGCAGACTCATACATGTTAGGCATAAACTGGTAGTTAGGTGCTGTATCCTTTTTACAAGAAACAGCTACTAAAACAACTGCAATTACTAATATTTTAATTAAGCTTTTCATACTTTAAATTAATGTGCTTTATCAACTAAATTAATTTCTACTGCTCCTGTTCCTGCTAATAACTCCTCTAGCTCCTTTTCGTTTCCATTAACAGCAATTTCCATTAAGAAATGATCATCCGTTGTTCTTGGATCTGGATTTTCAGCATTTTTAAATGGCCACATTCTACTTCTTAAGTAAAAAGTAAGAACCATTAAGTGAGCCGAGAAAAATACCGTAAGTTCGAACATAATTGGAACGAAAGCAGGCATGTTTTCAATATAGCTAAAACTAGGTTTACCACCGATGTTTTGAGGCCAGTCTTCAATCATTATGAAATTCATCATAACAGTTGCTACAGTTAAACCTATTAAACCATAAATGAACGCCGTAATAGCAATACGAGTAGGTGCTAAACCCATCGCTTTGTCTAGTCCGTGAACTGGAAATGGTGTATATATTTCTTCGATATGAAATCGTTCTGCCCTAACCTTTTTAACAGCCGACATTAAAACGTCATCATCCGTATAAATAGCGTGAATTACTTTAGATGCTTCCATTATCTACGCTTCGTTTTTTTTGTTAGTTACTTTATCTACAGTCGTTCTTGCGTCTGCTCCTGTACCTGCTAAACTATCACCTCTTTCTCTAATGTTTTTGTAACGTTCACCAGAAGATTTCAAAATAGTTTTAACCTCTGCTTGTGCAATTACCGGGAATGTTCTTGAATATAATAAGAATAATACAAAGAAGAATCCAATAGTTCCAACAAATATTCCAATATCAACAAATGTAGGAGAGAACATTGTCCATGATGAAGGTAAGTAATCTCTATGTAACGATGTTACGATAATTACAAAACGTTCGAACCACATTCCTATGTTTACAACAATAGATATAAAGAAAGAGAACATAATACTTGTTCTTAGTTTCTTGAACCACATAAACTGTGGAGAGAATACGTTACAAGACATCATTGCCCAATATGCCCACCAGTAAGGACCAGTTGCTCTGTTTAAGAACGCGTATTGTTCGTACTCTACACCAGAATACCATGCAATAAATAACTCCGTAATATATGCTACACCAACTATAGAACCCGTAATCATGATTACAATGTTCATTAATTCGATGTGTTGTACTGTAATATAATCTTCAAGATTACACACTTTTCTCATAATGATAAGAAGTGTGTTTACCATAGCAAATCCAGAGAATACCGCACCAGCAACAAAGTATGGTGGGAAAATCGTGGTATGCCATCCTGGTATAACCGATGTGGCGAAATCGAAAGATACAATCGTGTGTACAGAAAGTACTAATGGAGTTGCTAAACCTGCAAGTACCAAAGATACTTCTTCAAAACGTTGCCAATCTTTAGCACGACCAGACCAACCGAAACTTAATAAAGCATAAATTTTCTTTTGAAAAGGCTTCACAGCACGATCTCTTAGCATAGCGAAATCAGGAAGTAAACCTGTCCACCAGAAAACTAATGATACTGATAAGTACGTTGAGATTGCAAATACATCCCAAAGTAATGGAGAGTTAAAGTTTACCCATAGTGAACCAAATTGATTCGGAATAGGTAAGACCCAATATCCCAACCATGGACGACCCATGTGAATTACAGGGAATAAACCAGCTTGAACAACAGAGAAAATTGTCATGGCTTCCGCTGAACGGTTAATAGCCATTCTCCATTTTTGACGGAATAATAATAGTACTGCAGAAATAAGTGTTCCTGCGTGACCAATACCAACCCACCAAACGAAGTTAGTAATATCCCAAGCCCAACCTACAGTTTTGTTCAAACCCCAAGTTCCAATACCTGTTGAAATGGTATAAATAATACATCCTATACCCCAAAGGAAAGCTGCTAATGCTATAGAAAAAACTATCCACCATTGCTTATTCGCTTTTCCTTCTACAGGTTTGGCCACATCCACAGTAACATCGTGGTATGATTTTTCGCCTGTAACTAAAGGTCTTCTAATAGGTGCTTCGTAATGAGACGCCATAATTATATAATTGATTCTTTAATTAGATTTATGCTTCTGTTGTATTTCTCACTTTTGTTTGATACTGTACGTTAGGTTTTGTTCCCACGTGTTCTAACAAGTGATACATACGGTTATCTTCTTTAAGTTTCGCAACTTTACTTTCTTCATCATTGATATCTCCAAATACCATTGCGCCACTGCTACAAGCTGCAGAACATGCTGTTTGGAATTCACCATCTTTAATAACACGTCCATCACGTTTAGCATCAAGAATTGTCTTTTGTGTCATTTGAATACACATAGAACATTTTTCCATAACACCACGAGAACGTACTACAACGTCTGGGTTTAATACCATACGTCCTAAATCATCATTCATATGATAATCGAACTCATCGTTTCCATTATACAAGAACCAGTTAAAACGACGTACCTTATAAGGACAGTTGTTAGCACAATACCTTGTACCTACACAACGGTTATAAGCCATGTGGTTTTGACCTTGACGACCGTGTGATGTTGCTGCCACAGGACATACAGTTTCACAAGGTGCGTGGTTACAATGTTGACACATGATTGGTTGGAACGCTACTTGAGGATTTTCTGAAGCATGCTCCATTTCACCAAACTCACTTAATGAACTTCCTAAACCAGAAATGTTATCTTTCTTTTCATTATCACCATCGAAAGATTCTTCCGAAGAATAATATCTATCAATACGTAACCAGTGCATATCGCGACTTCTACGTACTTCAGATTTACCAACTACTGGTACATTATTTTCAGCATGACAAGCTATAACACATGCCCCACAACCTGTACAAGAATTTAAATCGATAGATAAGTTAAAGTGATGACCTATAGAACGATCAAACTCATCCCATAAATCGACACTAGGATCTGTAACTGGAGTTTCTTTATGATTTAAAGAAACCATAGCCATAGGGTTCCACTCTTGTTTATCTTTAGTATTGAATATCTCTAAAGATGTTTCTTTAATGATATCCCCACGTCCCATTAAGGTATTGTGCAATTGTACTGAAGCAAATTCATGCTCACCAGCTGCAGCCTCAACAGTTACGTTTTGTACTGTATTAAAGTTATGATAGAAAGCAAAGGCATTTACACCTGTTTGCATTTCTTCTTTTAATCCTTTTGTTTTACCGTAACCAAAAGATAATCCAACAGAACCTTTAGCTTGTCCTGGTTGTATTAATACCGGTATAGTTAAACTAACACCGTTAACAGTTACATTTGCATAACTACCATTTAATGCGCCGTTTGCAACGTGCTTATTCATTAAACCTAATGCTTCTGCATCAGCTTTAGAAACTGTTAAATAGTTATCCCAAGATGTTCTAGTAATTGGATCTGGAAACTCTTGTAACCATGGGTTATTGGCTTGTTGCCCATCTCCCATACCTACTTTGGTATATAATGATAATTCTAGTCCGTTTGAAGTAGCTGAAGATACCAAAGCTTTCGCTGCAGCAACACCTCCTATTACAGAAGCACCATCAACTGCGTTACTAGCGCTTACTGTTGAAGTAGATGTGCTTGTAGTAAACTCATCTTCATCTTCTTTCTTAATACCAACACCTACAGCAACATCGTGAAGAAGTCCACCCACTAAAGTTCGGTCTTTCTTATCTTTTAATTCTGTAGTCGAAGTTGTTACTGTTTTAGTTGAAGTACCATTTAATCCACCAATAGAAGAACCATAAACATAAACACCATCGTGTAATGCTTGATTGAATGAATTCCCGCCTAACACGCTAGAATTCCAATTGTTCTTAATATAATCGTGAAAAGTATCTTCATTACCTGTCCATTTTAATAATGCATCTTGAAACTGACGCGTATCAAATAATGGGCGGATAGTAGGTTGCATTAAAGAATAATGACCTTTTTTGATTTCAACATCACCCCAAGATTCTAAATAATGCGGTGCTGCTGCTATATATTCTGTTTGAGTTGAAGTCTCATCTTCTTTTAAAGAAAAAGCAATTGACAATTCAACGTTCTTTAATCCTTCTGAAAAGTCTGAAGCGTTTGCTAAGCTATAAACCGGATTAACACCGCTCATGATAACCGCACCAACTTTTCCAGCTTTCATATCAGCAACTAATTTAGTCACTGCTTTATCGCTACCTTGTCTAGTCTTTATTGGAGTACTAGGATCGAAAGCTTTACTCTGTAATGCTGCATTTATTTCTAAAACAATAGTTTGAGCATTCACATCTTGAAGACCAGTAACTACAACTGCATTACTTCCCGCTTTTTTAATTTGAGATGCTGCATTTTTAACAGCTTCATCAACTTTAGGTGATAATGTTCCAGAAACAGAACCATTTACAACGTAGCTATATAATTTAGCTAAAGCTATTTTTTGTTCTGATGGAGTTAATGGCACACGCTTATCAGCGTTTGCACCAGTAAGAGACATATTAGATTCAAACTGAATATGACGAGACATTTTACCATGGTTAGGCACTTTGTTTTTCGCATATCCTGAATCGAAACCGCCACCTTGCCAATCCCCTAAGAAATCAGCTCCAATAGAAACGATTGTCATCGCTTTAGAGAAATCGTAGTTTGCTAATCCACGCTCACCATATTTGGCTTGGTAAGCATCAAGAGCAGCAGATTCTGATATAGCATCGTAAACCACGTGGCTTACATTACCATATTTATTTTTAAATTCAGTAATTAACTTATCAGTAGAAGGACTTGCAAAAGTTTGTGTTAATAACACAATACTCTTGTTTGCTGCTGCTAAATCAGTTAATTTCTTAGTTGTTTCACTATCAAAAGTATCCCAAGTAATAGAATCTCCAGCCTTTTTTGGACCTTGAACTCTTAAACTATCATACAATCCTAATACAGAAGCATTAACTCTTGCGTTAGCACTACCATTGGTAGCCGCCATCACATTGTTCTGAATTTTAATTGGACGACCTTCACGGGTTTTCACTAAAACACTAGCAAAATCAAAACCATTCGCTATAGTAGTTGCATAGTAGTTAGCAACACCAGGAATAATTTCTGTTGGTTGTACTACATAAGGAATCGCTTTTTTAACAGGACCCTCACAAGCAGCTAAAGAAGCTGCAGCGGTACTAAACCCAACATACTTTAAGAAATCGCGACGCGTTGTAGAGCTTTCTTCTAATGTATCTTTATCTCCTAAAAATTCATCGGTAGGAATCTCAGCTACAAACTCGTTTTGTTTAAGCGTCTCAACAATAGAGCTATTTTCGTTTAGCTCTTCAACACTTTTCCAGTATTTCTTGTTTGATGACATATTATATAATTGAATTACTTCTTATTAATTTTTAAAAGTTCCCTGCTTTCGCAGAAAAGAAAAACTATTTTTTTTAGTAGTGACACTTACCACATTCTAATCCACCCATTTGAGCAGCTGTCAACTTATCTACACCATATTTTTTAGATAATTCGTCATGAATTTTAGTATAGTAAGCATTATCTTTTACGTTAACATCTGTTTCTCTGTGACAGTTAATACACCATCCCATTGTTAATGGAGCATGTTGATAAGCAATTTCCATTTCTTGCACAGGACCGTGACATGTTTGACACTCTACTCCTGCAACAGTTACGTGTTGCGAGTGGTTAAAGTATGCAAAATCTGGCAAGTTATGAATACGAACCCATTTTACCGGACTAGATTCACCTGTATATTTTTGCTCGGCATCATCCCATCCTGCAGCAGCATATAATTTTTTAATTTCACCATCGTAGAAATCCTTAGAGTACTCAGGAGATGTTTCACCGTTGTATTCGTAAATTGATTTGTGACAGTTCATACAAACATTTAACGAAGGCACACCAGATGTTTTACTAACTCTTGCAGAAGAGTGACAGTATTTACAATCTATTCCATTATCACCAGCATGTATTTTATGCGAAAAGTGAATTGGCTGTACTGGTTGATAACCTTGATCTACCCCAATTTGAGATAAATACCCGTAAACAAAATACGCACTCGATAGTAAAAAGAATATTGTAAGAACCATTACTAAAAATTGGTTTTGTACAAATGCTTTCCAAATTGGAGTTCTTTTTGAATCTTCAGGTAATTCTATATTTTGAGCTGTTGCAAAACGACGTAGTGTTTTATTTACTAAATACAATCCTGCAGCTAAAAGCATAAACAAGATCGCTAAGGCCCCTAAAATAATTTCATTTGAAATTCCTCCTGACGTTTCAGATGCTTGAGCAACAACCGCTCCACCTGCAGGTGCAACTGGCGCTTTCTTTTCTTCAGCAGTGTATGCTAAAATATTGCTAATATCATCATCAGATAATTGAGGAAAAGCCGTCATGGCAGCACCACCGTACTCATTGTAAACCTTATTGGCATAAGAATCGCCAGATTTAATAAGCCCTGAACTGTTACGTACCCAAGCGTGAATCCAATCACGATCTAAGCCTTGCTCGTCAGACAAACGTGCCTCTACATTACGTAAAGCCGGCCCGGTCATTTTCTTGTCTAATTGATGACAAGCCGCACAATTGGCATTGAATAAAGATTTTCCTTTCGCTGGATCGCCTTCCTGTGCAGAAAGGACTGATGTAAACGCTAATAAAATAATTAAGCTGAAACTAAGAGTGTTTTTACTTAATATACGGTGAATCACCTGTCTCATATTGTTGGTTAAATTAACTTCTAAACTTTGGTATGATTTTTTCATTACTAATAATTGAAAAAAATACAGTTAAAAAAATCTCTCGCAAAAGTAATATTAAAAGTCGATTTTAGAAATGATAGCACAGGTATAATTGGTAATTTAGAGAGATTCTAAATAAATAAAAGAACTAATAATTTAATTGCATCGTATATCTTTGCACAAAATAATTTGAAAATGAACTCATTGAAAACAAAATTAACTTTGTTACCCCTATTAACTCTATTGTTAACATCAACAATAAGTTTTTCGCAAGAAGGCCATGTTTCTTTAAATCAAGATCAAAACATAGCAGTTTTGTTAGATTTGAAAAAGGAAATGAATAAAAACGAACATGATTCCGATCGTTATAAAATCCAAATTTACTCTGGAAATCGTTCTGCTGCACAAAATGCCAAAGCAGATTTCAACCAATCGTTTTCTGAGTGGAATCCATCTATAGAATATGAAACACCAAATTTTAAAATTTGGGCTGGTAATTTTAGCACGCGTTTAGAAGCCGATCGTGCACTTAAAAAAATTAAGAAAAAATTCCCTAGTGCTTTCATTTTTAAGCCGAAGAAAGAAAAAAACTAAAACCATTTCTGGTTTTTAACCCTATAAACTAAGTTGTCTATTTTAACGAATACGACAACTTTTTTTATTTTACCTAATTTTCTAATCCTCACTTTCTAATTCAAAAATAAATCTCCAAACTCAACAAATTCTTCAGAAAACCTTTTTCTCAATTTAAACTATGAATATAATTTCTTTTAAGAGCAAGACATAAAGAAGACCCGATGTTTACAATTCATTATAGAAATAAAAAGCATACTTAAACTGAATATTTTTGAAACGTGCACCTCTTTAAACAACTAAAACCATGTTTCACTTTGAGTAATTACAAGTTGATAATTACATTAAACCTATAGTTTTAGAACAAAAAAAGCATTCCTAATAAAGAAAAAACAAACCCATTAAGAAATCAAATTTCAAATTGTGTTCACTATCCATTATTAGGAATGCTGTATCTAATATAATTTTTTAAACTAAAGCACAACTGTGCCAAATATTAACTTTCTGGAGCTAATTCTACTTCTAGACCTTCCATTTCTGGCGTCATTTGAATTTGACAACCTAAACGACTGTTATCTTTAACATCAAAAGCCTCAGACAGCATTGCTTCTTCATCATCTCCCATCTCTGGTAACTCTGTATCGCTAGTTACATAACATTGGCATGATGCACACATAGCCATACCTCCGCAAATACCAATAGTTCCTTCTGGAGCCAACTCGTAAGAACGAACAACTTCCATTAAATTCATTGCCATATCTGTAGGGGCAACAATTTCGTGTTTTACACCGTCTCTATCGGTAATTTTAATATTTATGTCTTGCATAGTACTGTTTTGTAATTCAATTAGTGATACGTCATAAGTCGTGCCACAAATTTAAGTTTTGTCGCTTTAATTTTCATACTTTTCTAACAGAAAATAGAAACCTTTATAAAAAAATAAAGAATCTTCATTTATTTCAAATTGAAGATTCTTTATTTATAAATTATAATGATATTAATCTATTAAATTTCAATATTAACCACCTTTTCAATTTGTGGTGCATACTTTTTAATAGTCATTTCAACACCCGATTTCAATGTCATTTGATTTACCGAACACCCTACACAAGCACCTTGTAATTGTACTTTTACTAGAGTATCGTTATCCTCAATCGACATTAACGAAATATCGCCGCCATCACTTTGTAAAAACGGACGAATTTCTTCTAATGCTTTTTCAACATTCAATCTTACTTCTTCGCTGGTCATATCTTATTTTTTTACGGCAGAACATCCAGCCATTGTTGTAATTTTAATTGCTTCTGTAGGCGGTAAATCGTCATTTCTTCTAACAACCTCCTGCACTACATTTTGCGTTATTTTTTCAAAAGCTTGCTCTAAAGGTGTTCCTTTTTGCATAGCTGCTGGACGACCAACATCACCGGCTTCACGAATACTTTGTACTAAAGGAATTTCTCCTAAAAATGGCACTTTTAAATCTTCTGCCAAGTTTTTAGCTCCTTCTTTTCCGAAGATAAAATATTTATGATCTGGTAATTCTGCTGGAGTAAAGTACGCCATATTTTCAATAATACCTAAAACAGGCACATTAATGCTTTCTTGTTGAAACATAGCCACACCCTTTTTAGCATCGGCCAAAGCCACGTTTTGCGGTGTACTAACAACAACAGCTCCTGTAATAGGTAGCGATTGCATTAAACTTAAATGAATATCTCCAGTTCCTGGAGGTAAATCTAATAGTAGGAAGTCTAACTCACCCCAATGTGCATCAAAAATCATTTGATTCAGTGCTTTTGCAGCCATAGGTCCACGCCAAACAACAGCTTGGTCTGGTTGTGTGAAAAAGCCAATAGATAATACTTTAACTCCGTAGTTTTCAACAGGCTTCATTTTCGATTTCCCTTCGACATTTACAGCTAAAGGTTTTGCATCAGCCACATCGAACATAATTGGAATAGATGGCCCGTAAATATCAGCATCTAAAATACCAACGTTAAATCCCATTTTTGCTAAAGTCACGGCTAAGTTAGCCGTTACTGTAGATTTCCCTACACCACCTTTACCAGATGCAATTGCAACTATATTTTGAATTCCTGCAACAGGTTTCCCTTTAATTACATTAGCCTTTGGCTTAGCAGGCGCGTCTACTTTTACATTAACTGTAATTTTTGCTTTTTCGTAAACTTGTTCATGTATTGTTTTTAACACATCAACTTCCGTACGTTTTTTTGCTTGTAAACTTGGGTTGTTAATTGTGATATCTACAATAACTTCGTCTCCAAAAGTCATTACATTTTTTACAGCACCACTTTCAACCATATTTTGTCCTTCGCCAGGAACAGTAATAGTTTCAAGCGCTTTTAATATATCTTGTTTATTTAATTTCATTGCTTGTGTAATAATATTGGCAGTCAGCATATTTGACTACCGCTTAATTGAGAATAATTATAATTTACAAAGATAAATAATATCGACGGAAGTCTTAATACCTAAATTAGAAGTTTTACTTATGTTAGGATTGAAAATAGCTATTTATACTAAAACGCCTTGTAATCACCATTTTTTATTTTAAAATCTACCAAAGTCTGATAAAAAAACATCCAACGCTGATTACTCCTCTTTGTAAGCTCTCATAATATCTTCAACAGATTTATGTGGTCGACCTACAGCCAATTCAAAATCTGAAAGCACATTATTAGAACCGTTTTTTATCCCTTCGTATATTCCAGCGATTACAGTACCAAGAAAATCACCCAATGCCATTTTTCTTTCATATAAGTAGGCAGCTACCGATACTTGATTAAACTTAAGTTTAGTATTAAAAACTAGATTTATATAATCTGCTAATTCACTCTGAGAAATAGCATGACCAACAAGGTTATAGGTTTTTCCGTTATGTTTATCTTCTACCAACATTTTAGCATAAGCAAACCCCAACTCCGCTCTACTTGTATAAGCACACTTACCCGTGCCTGCGCAATTTCTAATTTCACCTTCTTTAATGTAAGTATCTAAATATTCTAAATCGGGTTCAATATATATGCCATTTCTACCAATAACATAATCAAGACCTGAGTTCTGAACATCCTTTTCTGTTTGCCTATTACTCTGCACCACGGGACTAAACGCCGTGTTTTTTTCATCGCCAACAATACTGGTGTACACTATTTTCTTAACGCCATTACTCACCGCTGCATCAATAACATTGCGATGTTGCTGAATTCTTTTATCAGGCTCATCCATTCCTGAAAGCAACATAACAACATCTATACTGTGCAATGCCGTATCGAATTCCGCACGACTATTATAATCGCCTTTTCGTATTTCAATACCAAGGTGTTTTGCTTTTTCTGGTGAACGGGCAATTCCAACAACATGCTCTTTACCCACCTGTTCTATTAGATTTTCTACAATAGTAGAACCTAATTTTCCGTTTGCCGAAGTGACTGCTATTTTCATAGTAATATTCTATTTTAAAATTTCATAAGATATTAATCGCTTCTCTAATTTGAATTTCCACCATATCTAAAAGACGTGAGTTATTATTAGGTTTAAAAATAGACAATTCCGTACATGCCAACAAAACGGTATTTTTAATTGTATATTTTTCGATGATATTCTGAAAACCGACTATGCCTGCTTGGCTTTCTTGTTTAACATAAACTTGTTTTCGAAATGTATCAATTTGAACTCGATCTTCTTCCGAAGGAATCTCTATTTCTATTCCATTTGCGGTAAACACGGAACGAATATATGCTGAATTCATGGTGTATTCCGAAGCCATTAAAACAATTTTTGAAAGCTTTAGCGATTTAATTTTTGCAACCGTTAAATAAACCGGATGCAAAATATTTTTATCAACCTCTATTTCATCTATACTTTCGTGCAAGGTGATATTAGGAACCAAAATATGTGATATATCTAATTTTTCGATTTCGTTAATACAATCTTGAGTTAACGCATTCAACCTCTCAGAACTGTTTGGTAAAAGTGAATTTATAGCATCGAAATTCGCATTCCACATAATAAATGGACATGTACTATAACCACCATATTTTTCATTATATAGCCTATTCAACTCACTAATATAAAAGGTGGTCGTTTGGCTTCCAAGACCTAAAACAGCAAGTTTCACACTATTCATATCAAGTTTATTTAAAAGGAATTAAAATTAGTTTTCTCCTGAAAAACAATAGATTTAACCAACTAGTTTTTAACGGTATTCAGGATTATCAAAATTCCATCTTGTTCCATCGTCCCAGTCTTCTCTCGAATTTCCATAACTAGGGTATCCACCTTGTTTTTTTAACATGGACGCTAAATGCAATAAATTATAGGTCATAAATGTAGTATTTCGATTAGTAAAATCTGAATCGAAACCTAATGGCTTTTCCAACTTTTTACCCTGCCATTCCGTATCGCCATAGCTAGGACCAGGCCCAACTTCTCCAATCCAGCCACAGTCCGCTTGTGGCGGTATAGAATATCCAACATGCTGAAGCGAGTACAATATACCCATAGCGCAATGTTTTACGCCATCTTCATTACCTGTTACCATGCATCCGCCAACTTTCCCATAAAAGCTGTATTGCCCTTTATCGTTTGTTTGTCCGCTCATTCCATACAGTCTTTCAATTAATTTTTGAGCAATAGACGATTTTTCTCCTAACCAAATAGGTGTACCAACTATAAGAATGTCAGCCTCAAATATTTTTTTAAATAGCTCAGGCCATTCATCTTTTTCCCAACCATGCTCCATCATATCTGGATAAACGCCGGTTGCGACATCATGATCAATAAATCTAATATCTTCTACAGAAACACCTTCGCTCTTCATAATAGATTTTGAAACCTCTATGAGTTTAGATGTATGACTCTCCATTGGAGATTTCTTCAGTGTACAATTTACATAAATTGCTTTCAGGTCTTTAAATCTTTTCTCGCTCATAGTTATCGGTTTAGTTGTTAAATTCTATTATTCAAAACATAGTATTTTAATCTCTTCTAAGTATATAATCTGCAAAATAGGCTTTACTATCTAGTATTTTAGTTTCAAGATTAAAATCGGTTTTCTCGATTATTTTCTCAATTAACGCATCGTTATATTTTCTAGATATTTCTGTATGAATTTTTTCTCCTTCTGTAAAATTATAGGTTTTTCCGGTGGCATTAATCTCAACAGCCTGATTCGCCGTACTTACTATATAGCTTTTAGCGACGCCTTCATGCTCATCATATTCTGGCTGATGTTTAAACTGTTTAAGGTTGAAATTCCCGCCTAACTCATTATTAATTCTATCCAATAAATTAAGATTGAACTTTTCTGTGACACCCTGGCTATCATTATACGCTGGAAGCACAACATGGCTCGCCTTTATTAAATCTACACCTAACAAGAGTTTATCTCCAGCTTGTAAGTTAGACCCCAAACTATATATAAATTCGGCAGCCATATCATCAGACATATTACCAATATTAGACCCTAAAAACAATACTATTTTAGGTTTCTTACTCTCCTTTAAGGACGCTAAAACTTTAAAATAATCGCCTTCTTGAATTTGCACAGACAAATTTGGAAGCTCATTTTTTAAATCTTTTTCCAATAAATTCAATGCATTGGAAGAAATATCGATAGGAAAATAATCAAAATTATAACTTTGAGCATCTAACGATCTCAACAACTCTTTTGTTTTTGTACCATCTCCGGCACCCAACTCTATCAACTCAAAATAAGAATCTGGAGAAACTCCAAAAGCCTCAATAAGTTCTTGGGTTTTATTCTGAAAAATATCCAACTCGCAACGGGTTAAATAGTATTCAGGCAAATTCATGATTTCTACAAAAAGGGCATCGCCTATTTTATCATAAAAATACTTTGATGGTAATGTTTTGCTATCTGCTTGTAACCCTTTATCAACTTCATTCTTAAAAACTTCTATCATATTACTTTACTAATCTTATTCCGGTAAACTGCCAGCGTTCCGAAGGATGAAAAAAATTGCGATACGTCTTTCGACTATGGTTTTGAGATGTCGCTACCGAAGCACCTCTTAACACCATTTTATTACTCATAAACTTGCCATTATACTCACCAACCGCTCCATTTTCCTTTATAAAATTAGGATATGGTAAATAAGCACTGTTGGTCCACTCCCAACGTTTGCCCCAATCTAACTTTTGGGCAGCAACTTCCCACTCAAACTCGGTTGGTAATCGCATATCTTTCCACTCAGCATAAGCATTAGCTTCGTAAAAGTTAATGTGGCTTAAAATAGCATTTTTATCTACTTTTTGTAATCCGGCAAGGGTATAAACATGCCATTCTCCATCTATTTTATGCCAATACAGGGGTGCTTTAATTTGCTCTGCATTTACCCAAGCCCAACCTTCATCTAACCAAAGATTAAAATCGGAATAACCACCAGCTTCCATAAAAGCCATGTAATCTCCATTGGTTACTAAAAAGTTATTTATTTCAAAATCGGGTACATACACCTTATGCACACCTAATTCATTATCATAACAAAACTCGGAATCTTGATGCCCTATTTCATAAACACCTGCTGATATTTTCATACTATCGGTAGCGGTATTTTCATCTTTTATTAAATTGAAATCAGCATTAAAAACAGGAAACAATGCATTATGCCCCAGCATATACTTTACATCGGTTATTAATAATTCTTGATGTTGCTGTTCGTGATTTAAACCTAAAATCACTAAATTTAATAGTTTCTGTTCTGGATTGGTTTCAAAAAAATCCAACATATGCTTATCTACATAATCTCTGTAGGCAAAAATAGCATCGGTACTTGGGCGAGACATATTTCCTCGGTTAGATTGCAATACTCGACTACCAACATTATTATAATAACTATTGAATAAAAAATTGAAGTTTGAATCGTATTCCACATAGCCATCAAGTTCTGCTTTTAATATAAAAGTTTCAAAAAACCAAGTGGTATGGGCCAAGTGCCATTTTGCAGGACTCGCAAATTTAACGACCTGAATAGCATAATCTTCCGGTTGCAAATAACTGCAAAAACCTATAGTTTGCCGTCTAATACTTTGATACCTTTCGTTTATAGTCATAAATTTTATTAACGTGAAATTTGTCTGGTTTTACGGAGTTTAAATAAAATAACTTGTACTATAACTAGTCTCAACAAAACCTAACTACTTACATAAACAGCATAACTATGCCAAGTTTTTCTATAAAAACACAATATGTAACAGATTAAAAAAAATATTGGAGTAAGTTGAGTTTTGACGTTTTTCAATTGATTTTAAAGCACTTCAACAATTTAACATTTGAAGACACTAAAATTGAAACCACTACAAATTTAATAGCATAATTTACTTATGGAAACGTATCCATAAAACCCTCTGCCTATAAAAATAGAATAAAATGAAGCCAATTCCAAATCCTTAAAAGTTGATTTGCTTGGTTCACTCTTATTAATGGAATGATTTTTTTTGAATAATTGAACTTAAATAATAAGAAGTAATATTTACAGATGTTCGGAAGGATCCCAATAAACCGTATCTAAATCTTGAATTTGATTCTCGATAACCTTTATGCCTTCACTTTCTAAAAGTTGTTGCATCAGGTTGGTTCCATCAAAATGATGCTTACCGGTTAGTAAACCTTTTCTATTTACCACGCGGTGGGCAGCAACATCTTTTCCGTGAGAGCCATTCATGGCATAACCAACCATTCTAGCACTTCTTGCAGCTCCCAAATATTTGGCAATAGCTCCATAACTAGTAACACGACCAAATGGAATTTGCTTAGCCACTTGGTAAACTTTATCGAAAAAATTTAATGTTTCCGGTTTCATGGTTATATTTCTCTAATAATATTTATTAAAGTTACTATTGCAATAATACCGGTAATACTACCGATAATGCGGTTCATGTTTTTTTGAGATGTTAATGTTTTACTCTTTATTTTATCAAAAAAGAAAATGTACATGTAAAGAGTAACAAAAGTACCCATAGCTGCACCAGCAACATAAGAGATAATACTTGTTTGACTAAAATCTAACCATCCAAAAGAAGCTAAAGTAATAGTCATGTAAGCTTGGTAAGGTATCGGGAATACATTTATACCAGATAGAAACAAACCTTGAAAAAAACGACTTCCTTTACTTCTAATTTTTGGTTCTACTTGTTCTTTAGGTTCAGACTTAGCTATAAACAAGAAATAGATAGTAATTAAAACAAAAATAACGAATGCTACACGCTGCAATACATCTATTACATCGTGATTTTTACTTAAATAGCGCGCAAAAATAGCTGCTATAGAAGTTTGAATAATTACAACAACACAGGCACCAATAGAAAACATGATGCCGCGCACATGACCTTCTTTTAGACTTATTTTTGCGGCCGTCATGTTTAGTAATCCTGGCGGAATAACACCCACAAGCGCAAAAACCAACCCTAAAAAGAAGATAAATGTAATATTCAAAACTATTTGATTTTAAATTTAATATAGGTAATAGGCTTATTTTTCTCTAAGTATTGCGACTCATAAAAGGTTTGAATACTTGTTACTTCTTCTGGGCTACCTTCTTGCTTGTAAACATTATGGTTAGCATACAATACTTCGTGACCTGCACCATGTAATAAACCAAGTGTGTAACCATGCATAAATTCGCTATCGGTTTTTAAATTCATAACACCATCTGGTTTTAGAATTTGCTTGTAACGCTCCAAGAAAACAGCATTAGTCATGCGGTGTTTGGTACGCTTGTATTTTATTTGTGGGTCTGGGAAAGTAATCCAAATTTCATCTACTTCATTATTAGCAAAAGCATGATCGATAAGTTCTATTTGCGTACGCAGAAAAGCCACGTTAGGTATATTTTCTTCTATAGCTGTTTTTGCGCCTCTCCAAAACCTAGCACCTTTAATATCGACACCAATAAAGTTTTTATTTGGATATTTTTGTGCTAATGCAACCGAATATTCTCCTTTTCCACAGCCTAATTCTAGAACTAACGGATTATCGTTTTTAAAAACCTTAGAACGCCATTCACCTTTTAGACTAAAAGTTGACTCTACCAATTCTTCTCTTGATGGTTGAAACACGTTGGAAAAAGTTTCGTTTTCTCTAAATCGTTTCAGTTTATTTTTACTACCCACAGTATATTAACTATTTGTTATTATTAGTTTTGAATTGGTAAAATTACGGAAATATACCCAAGTGTTTATATGCTTACCTTTGAATTTGCCGAAAAGTGCGTTAGGGATTGATGCGGCATCCTTTTTTTTGCTAGATTAAACTTAAAAAACCGACAATAACCACTTGGTTTGTCTATAATTTAATAAAACCAACTTTATAAACTTGCAAAAAAAAGATATAGCGGAAAGCCCGACCCTTGTGGTAACGCCATAATAAAAGCTTTTATTTAGAATTTTAATTGATGAAAAAACGAATTTTAGTTGCGCCGTTAAATTGGGGTTTAGGGCACGCTACGCGATGTATACCTATTATTAATGCATTAATTTTAAACAACTTCGAACCTATAATTGCTAGTGATGGCGTAGCTTTGGCTTTGTTAAAAAAGGAATTCCCTAATTTAAAATGCATTGAATTACCTGCATACAACGTAACGTATGCTAAAAACGGAAAGCATTTTAAGCTAAAACTTATTAAAGATTCGCCTAAATTGATGCAAGCTATTAAGGCTGAAAAAAAGGCAATTAAAGACATTGTAGACTCTGAAGAAATTTCTGGCATTATATCGGACAACCGATTAGGTGTTAGAAGTAAAAAAGTGCCATCTATTTTTATTACACATCAATTAAATGTCTTGAGTGGCAGCACGACTTGGCTAAGCACTAAAATGCATCAAAAGATTATTAATAAGTTTGATGCCTGTTGGGTTCCGGATACGCCAGGCGATATTAATTTAAGCGGAAAACTAGGCCATGTAAAACGTTTTGAACTGCCTACAACTTACATTGGGCCATTAAGTCGTTTTACTAAAAAGGAGACCGAAATAAAAAATGATGTTATGGTGCTAATCTCTGGTCCAGAGCCGCAACGCACCATGCTAGAAGAACGTCTTTTAAATGAATTGGAAGTTTTTAATGGTCGAGTAGTTTTTGTAAAAGGTGTTATGGAAGATGAGCAAACCAAGGAGGTAAAGGGCAACATAACCATTTATAATTTTATGACATCCGCGTTACTAGAAAAAACAATAAATGAAAGCGAATTGATTGTGTCGCGATCGGGTTACACCACCGTAATGGATTTAGCTAAACTGAATAAAAAAGCTCTTTTTATACCTACACCTGGCCAGTTTGAACAAGAATATTTAGCAGAACGCCTTAGCGATATGCGCTTGGTACCAACTTGTAGTCAGGACGATTTTACCATAAAAATGTTAGAAAACATTACCGGTTATGCTGGATTAAAAGCTTTTGATTTTGAAATCGACTTTAAAAAATTATTCAGCTTTTTCGAGGGTGAATGAGAATTCGCTACCCACACTGTATTCACTTTCAACATATATTTTTTCTTGGTGTGCCTCAATAATATGTTTTACTATAGAAAGTCCAAGTCCAGAACCACCTTCTTTTCTAGACCCTGTTTTATCAACTCTATAAAAACGCTCAAACAATCGCGGTAAATGTGCAGATGCAATACCCTCTCCATTATCGGTTACCCGAACAATAACTTTGTTTTTTATTAAATTTTCGATGCTAATTTCAGTGGTACCTTTTTCACTTCCGTATTTAATAGAATTAACGATAAGATTTATTAAAACCTGCTGGATGCGTTCTTTATCCGCCTTTACAAAAATCGGTTTTTTATAATTCATATCGAAGGTTAGTGTAATTTTCTTCTTTGCCGCTTTCATTTCTAGCATATCGAAAATTGTTTCTACTAACTCTACAATATTAAAAGTTTCTATTTTAAGTCTTAAATCACCAACTTCCAGTTTAGTAATCATATCCAAATCTTCAACGATATAACTTAATCGCTCAATACCTTTACTGGCACGTTCTAAGTATTTTTCACGAATTTCTTTGTTGTCCATTGCACCATCGAGTAAGGTTAAAATGTAACCTTGCACAGTAAATAATGGCGTTTTCAACTCGTGAGAGACATTACCTAAAAATTCTTTTCGGTACTGCTCTCTAACTTTAAGAGTTTCTATTTCTAACTTTTTATCGCGGGCAAACTTATCTATTTCTTGAGTAAGCGTGTGCATATCGGTGGTAATAGCTCCTTTTGGAAGCTTAGCCGATTCTAATAAAGTCAAATCATCATATATTTTTTTAACACGACGATAAATAAATCGTTCCACTCTATATTGAATTACTATAAAACAAAAAACATAGGTACTAATAGCAAGCACAGGGATTTTCCACAACTCGATATTAGAGGAGTAAAATAAAAAAACGCTCAATAAGAGCGTTATATATAAGGTAATATAA
Organism: Algibacter sp. L3A6; assembly: GCF_009796825.1. Classification (GTDB taxonomy): domain Bacteria; phylum Bacteroidota; class Bacteroidia; order Flavobacteriales; family Flavobacteriaceae; genus Algibacter. Next base: position 1,891,456 of record NZ_CP047030.1, on the reverse strand, counting down.
AACGAAGTAACTCTCGCGAATCGATACGATTTTTTAAATTTAGTCTGTTTCATTACAAATTAATCTACAAACTTATAACCTACACCCTTTACGGTTTTAAAACTTTTATCTCCTAATTTTTCACGTAATTTTCTAATGTGCACATCAATAGTACGCCCACCAACAACCACTTCGTTACCCCAAACGGTATCTAAAATTTCGTCGCGTTTAAAAACTTTTCCAGGTTTAGAGGCTAATAAAGAAAGTAATTCAAACTCCTTTCTTGGTAAAATAATTTCTTTCCCTTTAGAAGTGATTTTATACTCGTCTCTATTAATAACCAATGATCCTATTTTCAAGGTATCAGCAACATCTTCTTCCTTAAAACGACGAAGAAGCGCCTTTACTTTACTCACTAAAACTTTTGGTTTTATAGGCTTTGTAATATAATCGTCTGCACCAGCATCAAATCCTGCTACTTGAGAATAGTCTTCACCACGAGCTGTTAAAAAAGTCACGATAGTATTAGCCAAATCGGGATGTTTTCTAATTAATTCACAAGCTTCAATACCATCCATTTCTGGCATCATAACATCTAGAATAATTAACTGAGGTAATTCTTTCTTTGCGATCTTAACCCCTTCGGCTCCATTCTCAGCCTTAAGTACCTGATAACCTTCACTTGATAAATTATAACCTACAATTTCTAAAATGTCCGGTTCATCATCAACCAACAATATTTTAATGTCTTTTTTTTTCATTTGTAAAGAAAATCTGTTTCTTGAAGTAAAGATAAAGCTAATAACATAATTTTATTAAAATTAAAAAATTAATAACACTAAGGTAACAATCGCGAAACAAATTGATAAACTTTATAACAAATTATAATAAAGTTAACTATTTTTTGGCATTAAAATTGTAGTATTCATCTAACTTTGAAATAACAAACGAGTAAATATGAAGAAACAATACTTTTTAATCTTTTTTACCATTATTTCTTTTTTTGCCGTCCAGACTATGGATGCGCAAACCTCTAGCAATACAACACCTAAAATCGAAGGTTTAACCATTTACCCAAACCCGGTAAGTGCATACGATAATGAAGTTTCTATAGCATCAAAAAGCAACTTAACAAAAACGGTTAAGGTTTTTAATGTGCTGGGAAAACAAGTACTTTCTGCTAGACTTATTGGTAAAACACTTAATATTTCAAAACTAAGTAAAGGGGTTTATATTTTACATATTACCGAAAACCAAGTAAGTGAAACCAGAAAACTCATTGTAAAATGATTTTTTTGAACATATAAATATAATAGCGCTACCAATTGGTGGTGCTTTTTTATTTTATCTACTTTTGTACTATAATATAAAGGTCACTAAAAACCACCAAAACGTTTTTAAGCCTTTAATGACTATTGAAATCTATTTATGATCGATAAAAACGCCATTTTCAAAATAAAAACACCCGCGGAATTTGAAAGCTTAGCATTAAAAGTTTTTAAATTTCAGTTTGAAAACAATAGGGTGTATCGTTCATTTTGCGACCTATTATACATCCATCCAACAGATGTAAAAACAAGTAGCGATATTCCTTTTTTACCCATTCAGTTTTTTAAAACTCGAGATATTTTAAGTACTAAAGATGCCGTTGAAACAACCTTTACCAGTTCTGGAACTACCGGAAGTGCGACGAGCAAACACCATGTTACCGATTTAAAGATCTACGAACAAAGTTTTAATAAAGGTTTTGAACACTTTTATGGCAAGATTGAAGATTATGTTATTCTTGGATTACTGCCATCTTACTTAGAACGTGAAGGCTCATCATTAATATATATGGTCGATGCTATGATTTCGAAATCGAAACATGCTGAAAGTGGTTTTTATCTCGATAACATCTCCGAATTAAAAGACACCTTAATAAAGCTAGATGCTAAAGGCAAAAAAATATTACTTATTGGTGTTTCTTTTGCGTTGTTAGATTTAGTTGAAATGCATCAGTTCAACCTAAAAAATACCGTAATCATGGAAACTGGAGGCATGAAAGGCCGCCGAAAAGAATTGATTCGCGAAGAACTGCACAAACAGTTAAAAGCTGGTTTTGGCACAAAAGAAATCCATAGTGAATATGGTATGACGGAATTATTAAGCCAAGCATACTCACAAGGTCATGGTGTATTTAAATGCCCAAGTTGGATGAAAGTCTTAACTCGAGACACCGAAGATGCTTTAACTATAAACACCAGCGAAAAAGCGGGCGGAATTAACGTTATAGATTTAGCAAACATCAACTCTTGCTCCTTTATTGCAACCCAAGATTTAGGTCGTGTAAACCAAGATGGGGCTTTTGAAGTTATTGGTCGTTTTGACAACTCTGATATTCGAGGTTGCAACTTAATGGTGTTATGATTGCAAAAAATACTTTGTAAGTAATTGAAACTATATACGACCAAACCATTGCTAAGAAAAAGAATGATTAGTAATAAATTTTGGTTAATTTATTAGGCCCGATGTAAAAGTCGGGCTTTTTGTTTTTATTAATGAATTATAAAAGTGTCGCGATCGTTTAAAAACTTCAATTTATTTCTATAAGCTTCCACATGGCGCTTCTCTAAAATAATTACTTGAGTCCCTTCTTCATGCGGTTCGAAATTAGATAACTGATTTCCTAAAACATCATAAACAGCAGAGTGACCAGAATATTCACTATTCACACCATCTACACCTACTCTATTCACCCCAATACAATAACTCATATTCTCGATAGCTCGCGCTTTTAAAAGCGTATCCCAAGCCGTAACTCGTGGTTTTGGCCAATTGGCCACATAAATCAAGACTTCGTAATCTTCAATATTTCTTGCCCATACCGGGAAACGTAAATCGTAACAAATTAACGGACAGATTTTCCAACCTAGATAATCAATAATTATCTTTTCATTACCTGCCGTATATGTTTTCTCTTCACCAACTAAGGTAAAAGCATGACGTTTATTATAAGTAGTAATTTTACCCGAAGGCTCAACAAATACTAAACGATTGTAATACTTACCCGCTTCTGTTATCACCAAACTACCAACAATAGCCGCATCTTTTTTAGCGGCCATATCTTTTAGCCATGTAATAGTTTCCCCATTCATGGTTTCGGCTACCTTTTCAGCATTCATGGTAAAACCACTTGTAAACATTTCAGGCAGTATAATTAAATTTATACTGCCTGAAATTTGTTCTATTTTTTCTGTAAACTGTTCACGGTTTTTTTGAGGATTTTCCCAAACTAAATTCGCCTGAATTAATGCAACCTTAAGCTCTTTTTCCATACCGTGATTTTATTTTATAGTTTACTTTTTGCTTTGTCCAGCTTTTCTTTTAGCTTCTCAATATTCTCTAGCGACTTCTTTTCGTCTACTGGAGACAATTTACCTTTATTTTTTAACTTTTCGTATTTCGAAATAGCATCTTTATGTTTTTTTCCTGCTTTTTCAAAATTAGACTTTGCCTTCTCTTTAGCCTTCAATGCTTTTTCGGCCTTCTTTTGTTCTTTTTCAGCTTTTTTTAATGCTTTCTCCTGATCCTTTTTCGCTTTCTCTTCTTTCTTAACAGCCTTTTCTTTGGCTTTTACCTTTTCAAGCTCTGCCTTTTCAGCTGCTTTAGCTTTGTCTAATTCTGCTTTTTTAACACTAAAAGCATCCTTTATTTGTTGTTGATCTTCAATAGATAATGTTTTTGTAACATCGGCTCCATCTTTAAGAATTTTACTGCCTTTAACTTGGTATGTTGCTTCTTTAAATACCACCTCTTGTGCATTAACTGCAAAACAGAATACAAATAAGACTAGGGTTGCAAATATATTTTTCATAATTATTTTATTTTAAGTTTTTATAAATAGTGTTATAATCTTTTATTTTAGCTTCTAAATCTTCAAAACGGCCTTGCCACTTCTCTTCATCACTAGGCGATAGCTTACCTTTTTCTTTTAGTTTATTATACTTCTCTTTTTTACTCTCTAGTTTTTCTTTAGCCTTTAAAAAATCGTGTCGAGCATCTTCTATTGCTTCTTGTTTCTCTTCTAATTGTTTTTGACTTTCCTCTAAGGCTTCTTGTTTTTCCTTAGCTTTCTCTATGGTTTTCTCAACTTTTTCCTGCTCCTTTTCTAGCTTTTCTTTTTTATCTTCAGCAAGACGCTCAGCTTCCAGACGCTTATTTAAAACGGCCTTAATGTCTTTCTTCTCGTTTTCGGATAACAGCTCTGTAATATCTTTACCTTTACTATAAAAGTTATCGTTTTTCACTTTATACACAGCACCTTCTTCCATTATAACACGCTCTCCACTTCCGCAAGACATGAATAAACCAATTAATGCTATGGGTAATATTTTTATCATCTTCATATTCTTTATCTTTTTTTAAGATTCACTATTTATTTAGACACAAAATTAAGGGTTAGTCACTAGCTTAACACGCTTTTAACAAAGGCCTAAGTTCGCAACCTCTTCAAATTAACGTAAAACTAAGTTAAACAACGTATTAGCCATTTAATTGAAAAACGCGTATGTTAAAATTAGAGCTGAAAAATGACACAATAATCAAAGAGTGGCGATTATTTTTTCTTCGGAACACCTTAAAAGAAACTCTTAATTATAGATTATATTATACAATTTCCATTTTCTTCAATAGAAAAGATGCATTCATATTTTTACAAACTCCGGTTTTAAGAGTGTAATCAAAATGAAGTTCATCATTAATAATTTCGGCATCGAAGTAATAGTTTTTTACTTGCGGTAGTTCTTTTTCAATTTCGCACAAACTTAAATCGTGCGTTGCAATAATTCCTGTAGCCTTAGAAGCCACTAATTTTTCAACAAACTTACGAGAACCAATAGCCTTATCGGTACTATTTGTCCCTTTTAAAATTTCATCTAGAATAATAAAATAAGGTTCTTTTTGAATAGCATCTACAATGTATTTTAATCGCGTTAACTCAGAAAAGAAGTACGAGCTATCATCGGTTAACGAATCTGTGGTGCGCATACTTGTAATCAATTTTACAGGCGAATATTCACTCGTTTCAGCACAAATAGGCAAACCAACATTGGCCATAACAATATGCAGAGACATAGTACGTAAAAAGGTGCTTTTTCCTGCCATATTTGCCCCAGTAACAATAAAGAACTCCTCGTTACCCATAGAGACATTACTATCTACACGCTTAGACTCGTTTAACAAAGGATGCCCTAAATTTGTAGCTTTTATAACCGAACCGTTGTTTACTATTTTAGGAAACACAAAATCAGGATGATTAAAATTAAAACCACCTAAGGAGTTATACGCATCGAAAAAAGAAACCACCTCAAACCAATCTTCAACTTTATCAGCATATTGATTAATCCATTTTTCAATACGGTAGCTATTTTTAATATCCGACAAGAACAAGCCGTTACCAAATATAGCCGAGATAATATTATTGCGATTATCTAATGCATCCAAACCTTTGGATAACTCTTTAAAAATAAGTGACGCCTTTTTATGTTCCGATTGAATTTTTTCTTGTTTCTTCTGAAGCAATTCCGAAGTAAAATTTTCATTTTCAATTAAATTTAACAATAAAGCATACTGACGAAATGTATCTTTAACCTGATCGGCTCCAGTTGATAGTTGATTGATACGTTTTACATAAACACCAGAAAAACCTAAACCAATAAGCAACCAATAGCCAACAATTTCAGAGTTAATTAAATTCAAAATAGTTAATCCAAATAATGCTACCGAAATAACAGTAAACCCTATTGGTAACCATTGCATCATTTTTGGCAAAAAGGTTTTATAATTTTTTAACCATGTTACAATTTGATTTGCAGACGTTTCTGTTTCAATTAAACTCGAATTAGCATCGTAATGCTGCCTCCATTCGGGCTTACTACTTAATTCTTCAATGGCTTTTTGTCGTGAAACAATGTTTTCAGTATTGTTCGCTTTTAGTAAATCTGCCAATCGTTCTTGTCCTTCGGTAATCGTTGTTCTATTTATAAATTGAAAAAATGAACCTCGACCAAATAAATCGATATCTAAACTATAAAAATGATTTGGGTCTTGAAATTTAAGGCCTTGATCGCGATCATGAAAATTACCCGAAGCAATTTTAATCTCTTCTTCATTTATAAAAACAAGAGCCTTTTTAAACTGACGTTCGCGTTTAATATCGTTATATTTTGATAATAAAAACAGAAAACCTGCAATACCCAAAACACCAATACCTAAAGCAATTTGCCAGTTTTGAAAAGTGAAGTATATACCAAAGCCTGTAGCAACAAAAACCAACAACCTTAGCATGCTTAAGGTTATCATTTGCTTATGCAACTTTTGTGCTTCTGCAGTGTATGTTGCTTGATGTTCTTGGTAATAATCTATAGGTGCACTCATTTTGTTTATTTGAAATGGTAAAGAAACGAAAAAGCTCTGAAATCTGTTTTTCAGAGCTTTGTTTTTAACTAAGTTTTACATTGAATTTAACATGGCTTAGAATGTTAAACTTCAAAAGGTATTTATTTATAATGCTTAATCTCTAGACATAAAAATACGTAACACATACCAAAACAGCAGCATTAGCGAAGCAAACAAGCCTAAAGCAGCAGGAATATAATCTTCAACGCCATATTTATTTACCAAATTTGATGTTTGATATAAAATTGAACCAGCAGCTAAAAGACACATACCAACCGAGAACCAAAGCCCTAAATTGAAACCAAAAATACTACCAGCGATAATTAACCCAATAGCAATAAAAAAGCCAACGGTTAATCCTGCTTTTAAGAATGAAAAATCTTTTTTAGTGACAAACACAATAGCCGATAATCCGCTAAACAAAGCCAAGGTAACAATACCGGCTTGTTTTAAAATATCTGGCCCGGTTTCCATGGCATAAGCTGCAATGTATATAAGTGGTACAAAAATAAAAGCTTCGGCTAAAATGTAAAGTCCATAAGCTAAATATTGTTTGTTTTTGTCTGGCGTTTTAAGCGCCATACCTTCGGCATAGTTTGTAATAAACATAAAACCACCAAGCATAATAAGCCAACGCCAACCTTGCGTCATGGATAAAGCGAACTCTACAACTGTATCACTTTGTAATAATAAGTATTCAAAAAGAATAAATGCCAAAACACCACCCGCAACATGCGAATACGTTTTTTTATAAAAAGCCACTCTATCTATTTCAGATAGTTGACTTACCATAAGCTTACCATTAAATGTTTGATTCATAATTTGGGATTTAATTGATTTTTAAATTATTAATAGGTATTAATTTCTAGAGCCACCAAATACTTGAAAAGCCCAATATACTAAAGACGCTAAAGAACCAATTGCTGCAACTAAATATGTTCTAGCAGCCCATTTTAAGGCATCTTCCGATCCTGCATATTCTTCTTGAGACAACATGTTTTTATTTTTCAACCATGCCAAAGCACGGTTACTAGCATCGTATTCTACCGGTAAAGTTACAAAACTGAATAGAGTTGCAAAACCCATCATCACTAATCCCGCAACAGCTACCCAGTATCCAAAACCTAAACCTGCAGCGGCACCTAACATTAAACCACCAATAACAACCCATTGCGACATATTTGACGTTACACTAACAACAGGCACTAATTTAGATCGCAACCCTAACCATTGATACGCTTGCGCATGTTGCACTGCATGACCGCACTCGTGTGCTGCCACAGCCGCAGCTGCTGCGTTTCTTTGATTATAAACAGACTCACTTAAGTTTACTGTTTTATTTGTTGGATTATAGTGATCTGTTAATTGTCCAGGTGTAGAAATAACCTCAACATCGGTAATACCGTTATCTGCTAACATTTTTGTAGCAATTTCGGCGCCACTCATGCCATTTCTCAGTTGTATTTTAGAGTATTTGGCAAACTTTTTCTTTAAGGTACTACTCGCTATCCAACTTAAAAGCGCTATGGCACCTAATAATATATAATATCCAATCATTTTGTTTCGTTTTTAATTTCTAATGTAAATATATCAAAAATAAAGCCAATTGCATATTGTGCTAGTTTGTCAGTTAATTTTTAGATGCATAGCGCTTTATAAAAAAATGGTTAACTTCGTTTAACCCCACATATTAATTAATGAAACGATTTAATATCGCTACATTCTGATTCTAAATAATGAAAATACTACTAACAGGTTCCACAGGTTATATTGGCAAACGTTTAATTCCGGTTTTAGTTGAAGCCGGACACGAAGTGATTTGCTGCGTGCGAGACCCCAAACGGTTTAATCCGCCAGAATCTCTTGCAAAAAGCATTACGGTGCTTCAATTAGACCTTTTAGATCAGGCTTCTTTAGAACATATTCCAAAAGATATCGATGGTGCTTATTATTTGGTACACTCCATGTCTTCGGATGGTGATTATAAATCTTTAGAAGAAACATCTGCCAAAAACTTTAGGAATGCTTTAAAAAACACCAACGTAAATCATGTGGTTTACTTAAGTGGTATTGTTAACGAGACCGAACTCTCTAAACATTTAAGCTCAAGAAAAAATGTAGAAATAGAACTAGCGAAAGGCGATTACAACTTTACAGCTTTACGCGCCGGAATTATTATTGGCTCCGGAAGTGCTTCTTTTGAAATTATTAGGGATTTAGTAGAAAAACTCCCGATTATGATTACACCAAGATGGTTAAACACCAAATGCCAACCCATCGGCATTTCCGATGTTATGGCTTTTCTTTCTAAATCGATGTTTAACCCCGAAACTTATAATGAGAATTTTGATATTGGAGGTCCTGATGTTTTAACCTATAAAGAGATGCTTTTAAATTTTGGTAAAGCCAGAAACTTAAAACGTAGAATTTATACGGTTCCGGTAATGACACCCAAACTATCATCGTACTGGCTTTATTTTGTAACCTCAACATCGTACAAATTAGCATCGTCTCTAGTACATAGCATGAAAGTTGAAGTAGTTTGCCGTGATAACAGAATAAATACCATTTTAGGCATTACACCTTTAAGTTATGAAGAAGCTTTAAAACGCGCTTTTAGTAAAATTGAAAATAATGAAATTCTGTCGAGTTGGAAAGATGCTTATTCCAGTAGCGGATTAAACTTTAATATATCGGAATTTATACAAGTACCCTCTTTTGGTTGTTTTAAAGATAGTAGAACGAAAGCTATTGAAAACCGCGAAGCTTCTATAAAGAAAATTTGGGCTATTGGCGGGAACACCGGTTGGTATTACGGTACATGGCTTTGGAAAATTAGAGGCTACATGGACAAGCTTTTTGGCGGTGTTGGCTTGAGACGCGGACGCACCAATCCGGCAACCATTAATGTTGGAGATTCTATTGATTTTTGGCGTGTTTTATATGCTGATAAAGAAGAAGGTCGTTTACTTTTATTTGCTGAAATGAAACTTCCGGGTGAAGCTTGGTTGGAGTTTAAAGTGGTTGACGGTAAACTTACCCAAACAGCAACTTTTAGACCGCTTGGTTTAGCCGGTAGATTGTATTGGTATTCGGTATTGCCTTTCCATGGTTTTATTTTTAAAGGTATGCTGAAGGCTTTAGCAGAATGACACATACCCAAAACCCTACTTAATAAAAGAAATTGTTTTTATTTATTTTATAACATGAACTTAGAAGATATAAAAAGAAATTACGAAAATTTTGATGATGAAAAGTTAATTGAAATAGCGACAAAAGACATTCAATCTTTAAGAAAAGAAGTAATACCAATATTAGAGGCTGAATTACTTAAAAGAAACCTTTCGTTAGCAGATACACAAGAAAAAACAAATGTAAAATCTAATACTGAAACCAACACCAAAAAGAAAAAGGAAGACAAAATTTTTACAAAGGAGAATATTGCATTCATGAATTCTTTTGAAATACCTCATATTTTAAAAAACGGAAAAGCATATTACGTTAAAGGAGATATTACTACAATTTTTTCGATTTTACTGGCAGTACTTCTTGTTCTGTTTTTATTTAAATCGCAATTTGGTGGTGGTGTTAAATTAATATTATGGACAATAATTGCATCTATTCTAATTAAGCTCGCCCTTAAGAAAATGAACTTTGGAAAAATAGCCGAAGTGCAACCAACCAAAATTATTTTACCTAAATATCCTACCGTTAATTTTGGAATGTTTAGAATAATGATCTTGATTAGAATAGCTTCGAACCAGTTAGGAATGTTGGAGTTTAATTATAGAGATATTTCTAGAGTGTACCAGAAAGACACATTTACTAACAAAGGGTATTATTTGGATATCGTTAATAGTACATCTAGAGAAACTGAAAGTCACAGAGTTTTTCTTGAGGTCCTTTCTGAAAATGATAGAAACCAAATACTAGAAATTATAAAACAGAAGTCTGATAACGTAGCCTAAACCACTTGTATCCTACTAAAAAAACAACCTTAACCGAAAGCTCGCGTTAGGGATAGAACGGCCTGTTTGAGCTCCCCGACCTTTTGGGAGGGAGCGAGTAGTGATAGCCCGCCCCTTTTCGGGTAACGCCCAAATGATTATTTAAAACAAAAAAAAATCTGGTTTTAGACATAATGCCTAAAACCAGATTTAATATATAGTTTGTGTGTTTTGAGAAACTATGCAGTTTCTAAAGACATATCGAAAGCTTCGGCTATTTCTTTGTACACAATTTTTCCTTTTATAATATTTAAACCTCTTGCTAGTGGCGCGCTGTTTTGACAAGCTTGCTCCCAACCTTCGTTTGCTAATTTAATAACGTATGGTAAGGTTACGTTGGTTAAACCCATTGTAGATGTATATGGTACAGCACCTGGCATATTGGCTACGGTGTAATGTACAACCTCGTCTATAATATATGTTGGATCTTGGTGTGTTGTTGGGTGTGTAGTTTCAAAACATCCGCCTTGATCTACAGCAACATCTACCATTACAGTACCTGGGCGCATTTCTTTTAACATATCGCGTGTTATTAATTTTGGCGCTTTTGCTCCTTTTAATAATACACCACCAATAATTAAATCGGCATCTACAATATGCTTACGTATGTTATATTCACTAGAAAACTCACTAATTACGTTGTTTGGCATAGAATCACTTACATAACGTAAAGCCTTCATGTTAATATCCATAATAGTAACTTGTGCACCTAAACCTGATGCCATTTTTGCAGCTTGGTAGCCTACAATACCAGCACCTAGAATAAGTACTTTTGCTGGAGGAACTCCTGGAATACCACCTAATAAAATACCACGACCTTTAATTGGTTTCTCTAAGAATTTTGCACCTTGTTGTACAGACATACGACCTGCAACCTCAGACATTGGAATTAAAAGTGGTAAAGAGCCGTCGTTATCTTCTACGGTTTCGTACGCAATACAGATAGATTTACTTTTAATCATAGCCATAGTTAATGGCTCGCTAGATGCAAAGTGGAAATAGGTAAATACCACTTGGTCTTCCCTAATTAATTCGTACTCTGCCTCGATAGGTTCTTTTACCTTCACTATCATGTCTGCAATTTCGTAAACAGCTTCTATGCTGTCTAAAATAGTTGCACCTGCCTCTATATATTCTTCATCAAGAAAACCACTATTAAAACCTGCGTTTGTTTGTACGTAAACCTCATGGTTTCTTTTAGTTAATTCGAAAACTCCAGAAGGTATCATACCTACTCTATTTTCGCTATTTTTTATCTCAATAGGAACTCCAATTTTCATGTATTAAGCTTTTTTATAGATTTAAATCGAAACAAAATTAATACAAAATTTTTAACATTATAACCAATATTGCAATTTTGTTAATTTATTTTCAGCTAAAACCCAATATCACCAAACAATCTATAATTCACATCAATTTAATGGGAAAACGCTTTTTTGGTTAAAACAGCTCGAAAAACACGGGGTTTTAATTGGTATTGATAAAAAACCACTTGTTTTTATGAAAATATAGGAATTTTTCAAGCTTTTAAAAAGTGCAATTTACAGCTCTTTTTGACTCGTTTTTTTTATGATTTTTTTCTATGTTTAATTTTAAGAACTAAAATCATTAAGCAAAGTACCGAGGTAATAATATTAGCGATAACCATCGACAAGCTTTTTAAGTAAAACCCATAAACCAACCAAAGCAACACACCAACAAACATGGCTAAAAACATGGTTAATGACACTCCTTCTACATCTTTAGTTTTATAGGCTTTATAGACCTGCGGAACAAATGATGCAGTAGTTAAAGTGGCTGCAACCAAACCTACTATTTCCATGGGTTGAATTTCGAACATAATTTTATTTGATAATATAAATTGAGGTTAAACTAAAAAAGCCACCTTATAAAATAAGATGGCTTATTTCTATATGTTATTTGGCCTTAGCCAACAATATTTACAATTTTACCTGGCACAACAATAACCTTTTTAGGGGTACGGCCTGCAAGTTGCTCTTGTGTTTTTTCGTGAGCTAAAACAGTTTTTTCTATCTCGTCTTTACTCATATCCATTGGAAACTCCAAAGTAAAACGCATTTTTCCGTTAAAAGAAATTGGATAGTTTTTACTGCTTTCTACCAAGTGGCTCGCATCGAACTCTGGGAAAGCCGCAGTAGAAATAGATTCGCTATTCCCTAGTTGATTCCATAATTCTTCTGCAATATGTGGCGCGTAAGGCGACAACAACACTAAAAGTGGTTCTAAAACAGCTTTAGACGTACACTTTTGAGTTGTTAACTCGTTTACAGCAATCATGAACGTTGAAACCGATGTATTGAACGAGAAATTCTCGATATCTTCTTGAACCTTTTTAATAGTTTTATGAAGTGTTTTTAAAGCATCTTTTGTTGCTGCTTGGTCTGAAACTTTCAATCCGTTATCATCGACATACAATTTCCATAGTTTTTTAAGGAAGTTGTGCACGCCTGTAATTCCGGCTGTATTCCATGGCTTGTATTGCTCTAATGGCCCAAGGAACATTTCGTATAAACGAAGGCTGTCTGCGCCGTAATCTGAAACAATATCGTCTGGATTGACAACGTTGTATTTAGATTTTGACATTTTTTCGACTTCGCGACCTACTTTATAAACGTCATTACCTACTTCAATTATCTCACCTTTTTCACCTATGAAAATAGCATCCTTGTAATCCTCTCCAAATTCATTATCCGATTTCAGCCCCTCAATATCTAATTCATCTGAAGCATTTACATACTCTACTTTAACGTGAATTTTATTAAATACAATTCCAATTAATTTTTGATAACTATCTTCATCTAAAGATTTTTTCAACTCCTTTTTAGCTAAATCAAAAACAAAATTATCTTCTTGTTTCTTTTCTGAAATAATCTCTTCTCTTAAAGACTTAGAAACATATATATTGGTTGTTTTTTGAAAATCATTTGCGTCTGAAGTAAGCGCAACTACTCTATACACAAAAGCACTAGTCCCCAAAATCATCCCTTGATTAATCAGTTTTTTAGCAAACTCATCAACAGGCACAACCCCTTTATCGAACAAGAATTTTTGCCAAAAACGAGAATACAATAAATGTCCTGTAGCATGCTCGCTTCCGCCAATGTATAAATCCACATCTTTCCAGTAGTCCATCGCTTCTTTACTCGCGAATTCATCGGTGTTTGTAGAATCCATGTAGCGGTTAAAATACCAAGAACTACCTGCCCAACCTGGCATGGTGTTTAGTTCTAACGAATGGATGGTTTCATTATCGATTAAATGGTTAGAAACCACTTCATTTTTATTAGTATCCCAAGCCCAAACTGTAGCATTACCTAATGGTGGCTCGCCGGTTTCAGTTGGTAAATATTTTTCTACTTCGGGTAACTTAATAGGTAAATGCGCAGCATCAATCATTTGAGGCATACCTTTTACGTAATATACCGGAAATGGCTCGCCCCAATACCTTTGGCGACTAAATACAGCATCGCGCAAACGGTAATTGGTTTTACCTTCACCTTGTCCTATTTTTTCTAATTCGAAAATAGCACGTTTGGTCGCTTTTTTATAGTTCATGCCGTTAAGGAAATCACTGTTCCCGATAACGGTTTTTTCTTTATCTGTAAACGCTGCTTCCGAAATATCGGCACCATCAAAAATATTAATAATTGGAATATTGAAATGATTCGCGAAAGCGTAATCTCTTTCATCTCCGCAAGGTACAGACATTACGGCTCCTGTACCGTAACCCGCTAAAACGTAATCGCCAATCCAAACCGGAATTGGCTCTTTAGTAAACGGATGCTCGGCATAAGCCCCAGTAAATGCACCAGAAATGGTTTTTACATCGGCCATTCTATCGCGTTCGCTACGTTTAGCAGTTGCTAAAAATATAAGCCTCTACCTCAGCTTTTTGCTGGTGTTGTTAATTGTGCTACTAGTTCGTGTTCTGGAGCTAGCGTCATGAAGCTTACACCAAAAATAGTATCTGGTCTTGTTGTAAACACATCGATAACAGCATCGCTATCCTTCACATTAAAGGTAACAGAAGCTCCAACCGATTTCCCAATCCAGTTACGCTGACTTTCCTTTAAAGAATCTGTCCAATCAATAGTATTTAAACCTTGAAGTAAACGCTCTGCATAAGCAGAAATCCGCATACTCCATTGGGTCATTTTTTTACGCAAAACCGGGTGACCACCACGTTCGGACACTCCGTTTACTATTTCATCGTTTGCTAAAACGGTTCCTAATGCTGGGCACCAGTTTACTTCCGTTTCGGCTAAATATGTTAATCTATATTGAAGTAATACTTTTTGCTTATCTTCCGAAGAAAATCCTTGCCAAGCTTCTGCTGTAAAAGGCGCAATGTTATCATCGCAAACAGCATTTACATTCGCATTACCTTCTGAGGCAAAAATATTTTCTAAAGTAGAAATATCTTCAGCTTTATTAGTATCGTTATTGTACCAAGAGTTGAATAATTGAATAAAAATCCATTGGGTCCACTTGTAATATTGCGGATCTGAAGTACGTACCTCACGAGACCAATCGAAAGAAAATCCAATTTGATCCAATTGGCGACGGTATGTTTTAATATTATCAGCCGTAGTAACTGCAGGATGTTGCCCCGTTTGGATCGCGTATTGCTCGGCAGGTAAACCAAAACTATCGTACCCTTGCGGATGCAATACATTAAAACCTTGGTGACGTTTGTAACGCGCATAAATATCGGATGCGATATAACCTAACGGATGCCCAACGTGTAAGCCTGCTCCACTTGGGTAAGGAAACATATCTAACACATAATATTTTGGTTTTTCGCTTTGGTTTTCGGCTTTAAAAGTTTGGTTTGTTGCCCAATATTTCTGCCACTTTTCTTCGATTTTATTGAAATCGTATATCATCCTATATCTTGTTTTCGTATTACTATAAGGTCGTTTTTAAAACGGCCATATTCGGCGCAAATTTACGTTTTATAAATCAACTTAAAAATCTTTTATTTTCATAAGTTAAAACCGTTAAAAAACATGCTGTTTTAACGAGATACTTTTACTTTTGCACGCTTAAAACAAGACTCCTTGAACGCGAACATCTACAAGGCCCATTTTGCACTTTTTGGCGCAAATGTTATTTACGGCCTCAATTATATTATTGCCAAAGGCATTATGCCTCATAAAATTAGCCCAACGGCTTTTGTATTTATCCGTTTGGCTTGCTGTGTTGTGCTATTTTGGGCACTTAAATTTATGTTTGTAAAAGAGAAAGTAGAACGTAAAGATTTTTTACGCTTGGCACTTTGTGGTTTACTTGGTGCAGCGGCCAATATGCTGTTTTTCTTTCATGGCATTAATAAAACCTCGCCGGTAGATGCCTCTATTATTATGACAGTTACGCCTGTTTTAGTTTTTATTTTTAGTTTTTTCATTCTGAAGGAACGCATGACGAAGAACAAATTTATAGGCACCGTAATTGCCGGTATTGCCGCCATTTTTCTTATTGCTTATGGTAATAAATCTGAAGGCACAAGCTCACTACTCGGTAATTTTTTGGTGTTTTGTAATGCTGCCTCCTATGGTCTTTACTTAGTTGTTGCAAAAACCCTAATGCGAAAATATAATGCCCTAACCGTTATTTGTTGGATGTTTTTGTTTGGTTTACTTTTTGTTACACCGTTTTCTATTCAACCTATAATGGAAACTGATTTTGCGGGTTTTACAACCAATACGTATTTAGTTATTGGTTTTGTGGTATTGTTTACCACGTTCACTACCTATTTACTTAATTTGTATGCGCTAAACCACGTTATGCCATCGGTAACGAGTAGCTATATTTATTTACAACCCGTAATTAGTTTTGCTATGGTAAGTATTTATGCTTTTGTATTAATGAAAGAAGAATACGCACAAGATATTAACCTGGTTAAAATACTAAGTTGCTTTATGGTTGTTGTTGGCGTTTACATTATTAGCAAACCGCCTAAAAATCTAGCATAATAGTAAAATTGGACCAAGTTGTTTTAGTAATCTTTGAAATATTTTTAGGTTGAAAAATAACAATTTCAATATGTTTCTGTTTATATAAATGAAGATTGCTTATTCTTTATTATTTTTACAGCATTAATCGACACCCTTTATGAGTTCATCTTTTGAAAAACATCAAAAACGCAGACTAATATCATCGTACTTTTCGGTGGTTTTAAGTATTGCCTTAGTTTTATTTTTACTAGGCCTGTTGGGTATGTTGGTTTTAAATGCTAAAAAAGTATCTGATCATTTTAAAGAACAAGTAGTACTTACTATTTACTTGAAAGATTCGGCTAAAGAGGTTGAAACCAAACAACTTGAAAAAAGTTTGGCTATGGCCGATTATGTAAAATCTACCGAATACGTTTCTAAAGAACAAGCTGCTGAATTTATGAAAGCAGAAAACGGTGAAGATTTTATGGATTTTGTGGGCTATAACCCTTTACAGAACTCGATTGATGTACACTTAAAAGCAGACTTTGTAACCTCGGAACACCTTGAAAAAATTTCTGCGGAAGCGTTACATAAAAACTTTGTAGAAGAAGTAACTTATGATAACGACCTAGTAAACCTCATGAACGACAACGTTAAAAAAATTAGTTTTTGGGTTTTAGTTATCAGTGGTATTTTTACTTTAATTGCGGTATTATTGATAAATAGTTCTATTCGTTTGGCAGTATATTCTAAACGATTTACAATAAAAACCATGCAAATGGTAGGCGCTACAAAACGCTTTATTCGCCGTCCGTTTGTTTGGAAAAGCGTACGTTTAGGTATTATTGGCGCTATATTAGCCTTAATAGGTATGGCCGTTGTATTGTATTATTTAAACAAAACTTTTGCCGAATTAGAACTACTAAGCAACCCGATTTTAATAGCTGTTTTATTTGGCGTTATTTTCGCGCTAGGTATTTTAATAACTTGGATAAGCACACATTTTGCAACACAACGTTTCTTAAATTTAAAAACAGACGAGCTGTATTATTAGGCGAAAGAAATTTAAAACAACATTAACAGAAATTCTGAATTAATTCTGTTAATTTGCATGACTTACAAACACTATGGAAGATAAAAAACAAAAAGAAGTAGCAAAAGCCACCTTTGTATTTGGCAAGAAAAACTATAAATTCATGTTTATTGGTTTAGCAATTATTGCTCTTGGTTTTATTTTAATGTCTGGTGGTGGTAGCGACGATCCTGCAGTTTTTAATCCAGAAATTTTTAGCTGGAGACGTATCCGTTTGGCACCAATGCTTATTCTTATTGGGTTTGGCTTTCAAGTTTATGCCATTTTATTAAATCCGAATAAAAAGTAAGACGAGTTAGATTAACTTACTCTTGTTCGATTTCTCCTTAGGTAGAAATGAGTAGCCCATAGAAAACAAACGCACTTTTATAATTGTCTAGCAAACGTAGTTGCCATTTTTTCTACATAGCCATAGCTATTTTTCATAGCATCATTTAAACTTTTCGAATACTTAATAACGGCATCGGTATATTCTATCCCGAAATCTTTAGCGTTATCATTTTCTAAATCTATAGATCCACAAAAGGCAGCGACTTTTATTTGTTTCGCTTTCGCGGAAGATAGCACGCCTTGTATTGTTTTTCCAGACATGGTTTGCGTATCTAGCTTGCCTTCCCCTGTAATAATCCAATCGGCACCATGCAATTGCTTATCAAACTGAGCTAAGTCTTTTATAAGCTCAATACCACGCTCTAACGTACCATTTAAAAACACTTTTGAAGCAATCCCCATGCCGCCGGCAGCACCTGCACCTTGAATACTTTGCGCATCGACACCAAAAATAGATTGTAATATTTTAGCAAAAGATTTTAAGCCATCGTCCAATAAAATAACATCGCGTGCCTTTGCTCCTTTTTGAGTTGCATAAATATAAGCCGCACCATCTTCTCCGTACAACGGATTGGTAACATCGCAGGCTATTTTAAAATTAACTTCGCTAATATTAGGATGTACATTAGTGGCATCAATAGACGTAATATTTAATAAATTAAATCCCGTAGGCACAACTTCCTTTCCTTTTTCATCTAAAAAACGATAGTCTAAAGCTGTTGCCATACCAATACCACAATCGTTGGTTGCACTACCTCCAATACCTAAAATAATAGTTCTAGCGCCTTTATTTAAAGCATCCAAAATCATATCTCCTGTACCGAGTGTGGTGGCATTTTTACAATCGAAATCCTTACGTTTTAAAAGTTTTAAACCCGAAGCTTCAGCCATTTCAATAAAAGCTGTTTTAGACGCTTCAGCATAGAGATAATTCGCTTTTATAGGTTCAAAAAACGGATTACTAACATCGACCTCAACAACCTGTCCATTTAAATAAAAATTAACCACCTCAATAGTACCATCTCCTCCGTCGGCAAGTGGTAACTTTAAAATACCAATGTCTGGATTTACAGCATGAATACCAGCCTCAACAGCTTGACAAAACTGCATACCGGTTAAAGAATTTTTAAATTTATCGGGTGCGAGTACAATTTTCATAACCTTTACTTTTACTAAAAAGATAGGAGTAGAAAAGATACGAAATAATGACCTAACCTAGCATTTCCACTTTTAAAGTTTAAAATTTATAAAAGATTCTCCCTTTAGTACCTCAATTTTAATATTTTTGCGCCATGGAAATAATAGATGCAATTATACTCGGTATTATTCAGGGACTTACCGAATTTTTACCCGTTTCGTCAAGTGGACATTTAGAACTAGGAAAAGCCATTTTGGGCGATAATTCTGTTCCGGAAGAAAGTTTACTTTTTACTGTAGTACTTCACTTTGCAACAGCATTAAGTACGATAGTTATTTTTAGAAAAGATATTTTAAGCTTGATAAAAAGCGCTCTAAAATTTGAATGGAACGAAGATTTACAGTTTATTTCTAAAATTGCAATTTCCATGATTCCAGCAGTTATTGTTGGTTTATTTTTTGAAGAACAACTAGAATCTCTTTTTGGAGGTAATATTTTACTCGTAGGTTGCATGCTTATTGTAACCGCTATTTTATTATACTTAGCCGATAAAGCTAAAGACACCGACAAAAACGTGACTTTTAAAAACGCATTTATTATTGGTATATCTCAAGCTATTGCAATGTTACCAGGTATTTCGCGTTCTGGAGCAACAATTTCCACATCGGTTTTATTAGGAAACGATAAAACAAAAGCAGCGCGTTTTTCATTTTTAATGGTTGTGCCTTTAATTTTTGGAAAAATAGCAAAAGACCTTTTAAGTGGTGATTTAACTTATGATAGCGGAAACTTTACTGCGCTTTCCATTGGTTTTGTAGCAGCATTTGTTGCTGGTTTATTTGCTTGTACTTGGATGATTTCTTTAGTGAAGAAAAGTAAATTATCATATTTTGCTATCTATTGCTTAGCGGTAGGAGTTATTGCTATTATTTACGCTTTATTAAATTAAGATGAAAACTGTTGACGATTACCAAGCTGGAGAAGTACTATTAATTGATAAACCTCTAAACTGGACTTCTTTTCAGGTGGTGAATAAACTACGTTGGGAAATACGCCAAGCTTTCAACATAAAAAAAATAAAAGTTGGTCATGCCGGAACTTTAGATCCTTTAGCCACAGGTTTATTGGTGATTTGTACCGGAAAGATGACCAAACAAATTGACACCTTTCAAGGTCAAATAAAAGAATATACAGGTACATTTGTTTTAGGTGGCACTACGCCATCTTACGATTTGGAAACCGAGATAAATGAAACCTTTGAAACCGCACATATTACCGAAGATTTAATACACAGTACTACTGCGCAATTTACAGGTGATATTGAACAATTCCCGCCTATATTTTCAGCATTAAAAAAAGACGGAAAACGTCTATATGAATACGCTCGCGCAGGAGAAACGGTTGAAATTAAATCGAGAAAAGTGCAAGTTTCTGAATTCGAAATCACAAAAATTAATGATTTAAATATTGATTTCAGAATTGTTTGCAGCAAAGGAACTTATATACGCTCTCTAGCTCACGACTTTGGAAAAGCATTGCAATCTGGCGCTCATTTATCGGCATTGCGCAGAACCAAAATTGGTGACTTCAATGTTGCAAAGGGAGAATCTATCGAAGACTTCATTGCATCCTTAAAAGTCTAGTATCAATACTTTTGCGTATATTTATTAAACATTTGCTATTAAACCCATCGATTTGAACCTAACAGATCAACATAAAGCCCTACTTATTACGCTCCTAATTTCAGGAACCGTAGTGCTTACTATATTCAATATGGGCCTTAAACTGCAGAATGAATTAGCTGCCGAAAGTTACTACGAACTAGAACCCGAAAAAGAACTTACTATAGAAGACGTTAAAACACTTGAAGCGCTCGAAAAGCTTAATAAAACTAAAGCAGAGACTAATTCGGCCTTTAACGAAACGCAAAAAAGCAAACATTTTGCGCAAGCTTATACAACGGTTGCACCACCCGAAGATTATGTACCGCAAAGCCAAAGCAACGAGGAAAGTACTGATGAATCATACATTAAAAAATATGAGACTATAGACTCTAAACTTGATAAAGACCAGCTATCATCTTTCAATAAAGTAAACGACTTACTTAAAAAACAAAAAGACGAAGCTAATAACTCAAAAAGTACCATAAGCTTTTCGCTTTCTAATCGCGAAAAAATCTACATCCCTATTCCTGTTTATCTATGTGAAGTTGATGGTAAAGTAGTTGTAAATATTAAAGTAAATTCTAGCGGAAATGTTACCGATGCATATTTAAACAGATCGTCCAACTCATCGAACGATTGTTTAATCAAACATGCCTTGGAATACGCTAAAAAATCGAGATTTAGTAGCGATGGCTCCAAGGCATCTCAAATTGGAAGTATTACTTTTAATTTCGTAGGGAAGCATTAAGCCACATTAACAGGGCTTACTTCCGTAAGTATTTTAGCGACATCCTTAATAATATTTTGTCCTTTGTCTTTATTATACCAATGTTGTAAATCTTCTTTAAACTCTGGTGTTAAGCCACCATTTTCAGCTTTAAATCTATTCACTAAATTAGTTGCTTCACTTGGTCTTGGTCCAAAGGTGTTTAAAACTTCACCTGTAGCATCATCAATCATGATAACTTTAGGTATTGCACGACCACCATTAGTTAAAAACGCATCGATAAGTTCTAGATTTTCATCACGAAGCACCACTTTCATATCAATATTATCATTCAACTCTGCCATTTTATTAATAGCAGGTAAAACATGGGCAGCATCGCCACACCAGCTTTCTGTAATAACTAACCAAGTCGATTTTTTATCAAAAGCTTCTATTTTTTTTCTATCGTCTTCAGTAATTTTAATAGTTTTGTCCCATCGTTTCATACGCTTATCATTAAGCCTTGTATAGTTAGCCAAATCGTCATTTTGCACAGGGCCTGTACTTGCATTTTCTTCTACCAGGTTTTTAACCAAATCTCTGTAAGCTTGGTAAGTTACACTGTTTTTTAATCCGGAATTTATAATTGAGTTACTCATAATATTCTTTTTTAACTTATACAAAATTAGTATCTTGTACCTTGATTTATGCTGACTTTTGTCATGTTTTAATTACAAAACTTACACTATTTTAAATAGGTTTAAAAATTTTAAGGATGTGGATAAGGCAAAATGATGAAAACTTAAACCTTTAAAATTACAATAATAATGACAAAACACCGATGCGGATGGTGCGAAGGCGATGCTTTATATGAAGCTTACCACGATGAAGAATGGGGTATTCCCGTTTATGATGATGCTACACTTTTTGAGTTTTTAATTTTAGAAACTTTCCAAGCGGGATTAAGTTGGATTACCATATTACGAAAACGAGAAAACTTCAGGAAAGCTTTTGATAATTTCGACTATAAAAAAATTGCAACATACAGTCAAGATAAAATGGACGATTTACTTTTAGATGCTGGTATAATTCGTAATAAATTAAAAGTTAAAGCTACCGTTACCAATGCTCAAGCTTTTTTAAAAATTCAGGAAGAATTTGGGAGTTTTAGTAAATACATTTGGGAATTTGTAGATGGTAAACCTATTAAAAACAGTGTTGATATATACAAAAATGCACCACCAAACACACCGCTTAGTGATGCCTTAAGTAAAGATTTAAAAAAGCGTGGTTTTAAATTTGTTGGTAGCACGGTTGTTTATGCACATATGCAGGCTACAGGAATGGTTAACGACCACGAAACAAAATGTTTTAGGTACTCGGAAGTTTAATTTTAAACGTCGTTTTATTAAGAAAAGAATCTCCAAATTTTAAGCATGCCCCATATTAAAACACTCCTCTTTTTAACTCTCATATTTATAAATTTTGAAGCTTTTTCTCAAGAACATTTTAGCGCTTTAGGAGAAACAAGTTTTGGCTTAAATAAAAAGGTTTCCGATACTTACGGAATCAATTTTACGCTAAGATCTCGATATTTTCTTTATAAAGACGAACAATTAAAATACAACCAACAACAAGTCGACCTCTATCACTTTTCAAAATTAAAACTAGATAAACGTCACGATTTAAGTTTAGGTGCTTACTACAGAACAAGAGACCCGTTTGATAGTGGTAGCAACGAGTTACGCTTTACTCAGCAATTCACTTACAAAAAGAAAAACCCCAATATGCGGTTTAGCCATAGACTTAGAGCCGAACAGCGCTTTCTAAAAAATAAAACTATTTTTAGAGAACGCTATCGCTTTTCTTTAAACTTACCCATAAATAATGATACTTATTTTATTGGAGCACTAGAAGGTTTATTAAGTTTAACTAAACAAACAACTTTGGAATTAGACGAACGCTCTACAGCACAACTTGGTTGGTTATTGAGTGATAATTTAAAACTACAAGCAGGTTTAGAGCATCGATTGGAAACTTTTAATATAGAACCTCAACATTACGTTTTTGTTTTAACAACAGCTGTTATAAACATTTAGAATACAATATATCGAGTTTAAGTAGGTATATGTTAAAGCGGTAAACATATTACTGAATTTCTTCATTAAATATTGATGATTGCTTATTTTTACCTTTCCAAATAATATCCCTTTTTGCTTTTATGACTCTAAAAAACAAAAGCCTTTGGCAACTTGGCTTTGTCATTTCTTTTTTAATGCTTTTCTCTACCTGTTCTAGGCAAGATACGCTTCGTCCTAATATCAAAACTCAGTTAGCAGCATTCGACACGCTAACTTTAACACATCCCGATCAATCTCTCTTAGATTTAGATCACTTATTAATAGATGATGATTTAACCACCTTAGAGCGTGCCATGTTATTGTTTAAAAAAGGAGAAGCCTTATACCTAAACGATAAATACCACGAAGCATTTAATGTGCACTTAAAAGCATATGCATTATTTTCTGAACTAAAAGATAAATACAACGAAAGCCGATCATTAATTACCCTAAGTGGTGCAGCTTTGCACATGGGAGATATAGAAACATCTCAAGCATACGCCTTAAAAGCGCTGCATTTAGCCCAATTAATTGGAGACAAACGTGTAGAAGGAAAAGCTTATAATCAGCTTTTTAGCTTACACTTTAAATTGAAAGATTACGATAAGGCTTTAACTTATATAAAAGCAACCGATAGCCTGTATTCTAAAACTACCGATACCACATCTATTATTGCCATAAAGAGTAACGTTGCTAGTGTTTACCTACAGCTTAAACAATACAATAAGGCGCTAACGAGCTATTCTGAGGCTATGTCCTTAAGCCAGTCTAATAGAAACCCAAAAACATTAGTTAGCGTTTTAAATAATATTGGCTACACTTATATAGAAGCCGGAGAATATAATATGGCCGAAACATTTTTGAGAGGTGCCATTCAGTTAAATAAAAACATAAAAGTAATTAACGCCGCTCCGTACAAAGGGCTTGGTTCTATGTTTTTATTAACTAAAAAGAACGATTCGGCCGAAGTTAACTACATCAAGGCTTTAAAGATCTACGCAACTAACAATAATGCAAAAGAAGAAATAGAAGTACGCGATAAACTTATAGCAATAGCTATAATGTCTGGCGATTATGTAAAGGCTCTCGATAATCAAATAGTTAGAGATAGTTTACAATTAGATGTGAGTCGTTTAGAAAAAAACCGCCTTTTAGATTTTGCTAACGTTAATTACGAAGTCAAGCAAAAGGAAACAGAAATTAATCATCAAAAAGAAATAAACTCTAGAAACCAATGGCTTTTAATCAGTACTATATTATTGGCTGTAATGCTACTTATAGCAACCGCATTTTATGTTTACAACACCAAGTTGCGCGCTGCTAACAAAGCCTCGAAATTAGAGCAAAGCTTGTTGCGTGTGCAAATGAATCCGCATTTTATATTCAACACCTTAGCAGCCATTCAAAATATAACTTTAGAAGGAAACCCTGTAAAATCCTCTAATCATATTGCGAAGTTCTCTAAACTTATTCGTCAAAATTTCGACTATGTTAGAAAAGAATCTATTACACTAGATAAAGAAATCGCCATGATTTCTAACTATATAGAAACACAACAATTACGCTTTAATAACATATTTACCTATACCATCGATATTGAAGACTCTATACATGCTTCTGAAATAAAAGTACCACCAATGTTACTGCAACCTTTTGTTGAAAACGCCATAGAATACGGCTTAAAAGAGAAAAAGGAAGGCGGAAATCTACTTTTAAAGATTGAAAAAGAACAGCAAGGTTTATTGTTTATAATTCAAGACAATGGCATAGGTCGATCGGCAAAAGCTAAACAAGAAAAGATAACCGAAGAGCTACACGCTACATCCATTTTTATAGAACGATTAAAAATGAGAAAAAAGGGCGAAGAGAAAACATTTACTATCGAAGATTTATTTGATAATAACAACACTCCAATTGGCACAAAAGTGTTTTTTAAATTAAAATTCTAATGATAAAAGCCGTTATAATAGAAGATGAGTTTAATGCTCTAAATACCTTAGACAAACTTATTAAATACACTCAAAAAGATATTGAGGTTATTGCTAAAATAGATAACATTACAGAAGCAACCGCCTTTTTAAAAAGCCAAACTCCAGATTTAGTTTTTATGGATATTGAGCTTATTGGTGGTAATGCGTTTCAAATTTTAGAAGCTTTAGATAGTATTGCTTTCAAAATAATTTTCACAACAGCTTATGATGAGTTTGCTATAAAAGCCATTAAATTCGACACTATAGATTACTTATTAAAACCTATAGATTCTGAAGAATTATCAGAATGTATTGACCGTTTTAGGGTTGCCTTTAAAAAAGAACAAGTTTATAAAAGTGCCATCGATAAGGTTTCGGAAATTAACGAAAAAGAACATCAAAAAACCCTATTAATTAAAACAGCCGATGCGCAATATTTTCTTCAAATAAAAGATATTATCCGTTGTCAGTCCGATGGTAGTTACACCATTTTCCATACGGTAGATAAAAAAATAATGAGTGCGCGCAACCTTAAATACTACGAAAACATTTTAAGTGAACACACTTTTGTTAGAGTACACCAATCGCATTTAGTAAACGTTAAATACATAAAAACGATTAGCGCGAACAATACAGTATCCCTAACAAACGACGAAAAAATACCAGTAGCAACTCGAAAAAAATCTTATCTAAAACAACTTTTAGACACTCTATAAGTGCAAATACAAAACGAAAAGTGGCAAATGTAAAACGGTTTTAAAATCATCCTATCCAAGTCTTAGTTTTGAGGTAAATAAACAAATAACCTTAAAATTTAAAATCATGGGATTAAAAGAAAACCGATTTACTAAAACTTTTCAAGAGGAACAATTTCCACAATTAAAAGCTCAAATAATTGAAGCGGCAGGTTTCGACGTACCTTTAAATATTGAGTGGGCAAACTTATTCGAAGATCGTTTTTTACACCTATACAACGACTCTTACCCAAAAATTTATTTCTTACCATTGATTGAAGCCTTAACGTCTATAACTGCAGATGATATGGGTAAAGAAGCACTTGCTGAAAGCTTAAAAGAAATACACATAACAAATACTCAAGATCATCACAACCCGAGTAACGGCTTTAGTTTTTCTAACGGAATTTTAACTCTAGACCATAGCCCGATTATTAATGCGGACGATGTTGATAGCCGTACCAAAGTACTCGTTGATTTATTAGAAAACAATTTATAAGTAAGCGTTTTAACCTATTGTTTAATTGGTAAAAGTTATTGATATGTCTAAATCTATTTTTTATATTTTTTTAATCGGATTGTTTTTATCGCTTGTTAGTTGCGGTGTTTCAGGAATTGAAGCAAAAAGAGGGCTAATAGCCTATTTAAAAATGCACCATAAAGATAAGTATGAGGTACTTACTTTTAAAAGAGATTTTAATGCGGCTAGCATGAATCCAGATTTATTTTGGGTAGAATTAAAGCTTAAAGAAAATCCGGATATTGTTATAAACTTTGATTGGAATGCGAAGAACAAAGCATTATACATAGCATCACACAACAGACACGACTTAAGTATCGAATCGTTAACACGGTATCAACAACAAGAAATTGTTTTAAGAGAAGAAATGCACGAAACTTTGGATGCTGATGTTGTAGACATGGAAGTAAATGTGTTTAACCATACCATTAGCATCACTTTAGAAAAGGAACCAACGCAAAGGGATTTTGATGCTTTTTCAAGAAAAATCCGTTACGTTTTGCAAGATTACCCAAACACATGGACTCAAGAAGCACATGTAGATTTCAAATTGAAAGACGAAAAGAAAGGTTTTTACGAACTTATAGTAAAGCCAAATACTTATAACGACAGCAACCTAACGTACAGGTATTACTCCAATGCTATTGTTGCAAATAATGCTGGATCTAAAAAGGCAGAACATATTGACCGTGTGATAAAACAAGAATTCGCTAAACCAGATTCTCCTATTTATTTAAATCGTATATGGGTAAACCAATCTAAATTAAACAGTTTCTATATCGCTTTTGAAAAACACGAGCCACTAAAAGAAGCTGAAGGAAACAGACACATAACGGAAGCAGTAGGCGTGTATATGGTAAAAATGAACTACCCAAACCTAGACATGAAAACCTTAAAATATTACGACTACAAAACCACTCCTAGAGACGGTATCTTCTATTCCCTTATGGATCAATTACCAGAAGATTATCAATTTCTTATAGAACACCCATAACACCAACTTACATCATGGAAAAACCATCTTATTATAAAGCGTTTGTAGCCCAAACGCCCGAGGATATCCTACAATCTATTTTAAAAAAAGAAGAACCACTTTTAATAGCTATTTCTTTAACCAACGGCAGTTACATGGAAGGTACGCTTCTAGATATTTCAGAAGAAAACAAGCATCAAAAATCGGTTTGTATACTTTCAGAAAACGATAACGTATCATTTTTCAACATACACGACATTACTGTTGTAACGGTAAAACAACCTAAAAAACTGGTTGTAGAATTATCTAAAGGCGCTATCAGTAGGCCTTTATCATCTGCCAATCAAGAATTGACTGTTTTACAACTTAAACGCTGGTTGAACAATGAAAAATTGTTGTTAGGAAATCAAATAAATGATTTAAAAATAGACACGCTAAATTTAAAAGAATTAAATAATAGATTGAATGTTCAAGATGTATTTACCGCATTGCAAAAGGCTGTAAACAACATCACCACAGATGCTCTAGGCGAGGAAGCTTATCAAGTACTCGATACCATTGTATTCGAACAAACAGAAACACTTCAGCTTAAAATACAATCTAAAACATTAACCATATCTCTAGCTATAGATAAGGCTTTGCCTGAAAATCTAGCCGACACTTTAGAAGAAAAGCTTCTTCAAATATTATAAAAAAATTAAATACACTCTTAAAAAAATAAAATTATGGGACTTAAAGAAAAAAGAATTATCCAAGCCTTTCAAAACGATTTATTTCCAGCATTAGAAACTGAAATTAACACAGCTGCAGGTTACACTGTACCTTTAAATATTTCATGGAACACCCTTATGGAAGATCGCTTTTCTCATATATACAACGATACATTTCCAAAAATATATTTTCTACCATTAATAGAAGCTTTTAAAGCTATTTGCGTAGACACGATGGGTGTGGAACTTTTACAAGCCGGATTAAAAGAAGTGGTTATTGTAAACGAAAACGACGAGCATAATACAGAACGTGCCATTACTTTTGAAGATGGTATTCTAAGAATAAACCACAGCCCAGTTTATTAATGCCGATAAGGTTGAAGATAGAACAGCACGTATTATTTCTTTATTAGAAGATAAACTAGAAGAATTTGCTGAAGGAACTCCTGATACAGCAACTACAGAAACTTCTGCTCCTACAACCGAAAAGAAACAAGAAGCAACAGAAGCTCCTAACAAAATGACAATACAAGAATTGTACAACCAGTCGCTTGTGCTTTCTCTAGAAAAACAAGAGATTTTTGGAGAAATGATAGAAGATTTAGGCTGGAGCTGCGATATGCTTGAAGGCAAATTAACTTATGGAGACAATCAGGTTTTTGACATTCAAGTAATAGGAACTTATGCTGAAAACGAAAAAAGCTGGTTATGGGCATGGGCAAATACTCAAAGTGGCATTCCTGAAAAATTTACACAAACAGCTTTAGCCATGAAAGCTGTAGGTGAAACTTACCAAATAGACGATTTAATAAATCCTAAAACAGAATTAGACTCCGATCCAGGTGCTTATTTTTCAACTATAGCGTCTTCTATGCTAAAAGAGAGTTGCTACGTACCATTAACTTTTAAAGGCTTAACCGTTTATGTTACTATTACTTCTAAAGAAGCCGATGACAAGGCCAGAACTGCACCTGCTTTAATTTGTTCTCACTTTACACAAGTTGCAGCAAGCTATAAGTTTCCACATAAATACAGCTTATATTTTTACTTAAAAGCAAAAGGTTACGAAGTAGAACTACCAGGAAATAATATTGTTGCTAAAAAGAATGATGATCAAATTCTTGGGATTTTTGATTTAAAAGGAAGACTCATGAAAATTTCTAATTCTAAAATAACAGTTCAAGCTTAATATATTATGACATATACATCAGAAACTATTTCGGATCTAGAAAAAGAACATCAAGCAGCTTTAAATACAGCGCAGGAAAAAATGATGGCAGATTTAAATGAAGCACAAACTTCAGGAGATCACAGTAAAATACAAGAAGCGAGTGTTGAATTTCAAAATATAACAACAGAGCTAGCTCAAGAATACACCAAACGTATTGAAGAAATTAATGAGCTAAACCATAAAGCTGTGGCAGATAACGAGCCACAAATCTATACTAACGACCGTGCGAACATCGATTTAAACTTACTGGTTTATGATGGAGATAGAGACTTTGTTATTGAATTTCAAAAAGACGAATTAATACAAGACACTTTAAAACGTGTAAACGAAAACAGTGGTAAATTTAAGTCTAGAAAACACTTATTAAAATCGAGTTTAAGACTTACTAAAACCTTGGCACCAATGCTTCATGAAATTGGAGAGCATTGTAAAAACACTCTAAAATTAAAGGCTGACATTGAGTTTTTTGTATACCAAAGTGACATCTTTAACGCATCATGCTATCCGCCAGACGACAATAAATTATACATTATTTTATCTTCAGGAATTTTAGAACGTTTTTCTAAGGAAGAATTAATTTTTGTTGTTGGTCACGAAATCGGACATGTACTTTTCGAGCATTTTGATTATCCAGTACGTCAAATTTTAGATGAAGGCGAGAACCACTTGGCGCCAATACACGCCATGAAATTATATGCATGGAATAGAAATGCAGAAATAAGTGCAGATAGAGCCGGGTTATTATGCTGTCAAGATTTTGAAGCTGTAGGCCGTACATTCTTCAAATTATCTTCTGGAGTTACAACAGATTCTTTAGATTTTCAACTTAATGCTTACATCGAACAATTTGTAGATCTCGAAGAAGTTTTAAACGATGCTAACCACGACCCTTCCGATTGGTATAGCAGTCATCCATTTAGTCCTTTACGAATTAAAGCTTTAGAGCTTTTTAACAAAAGTGAAACCTATGCTGAATTTAATCCGAACATTACCGGTGAAATTACAGAGGAAGCTATGGAGGTTGAAATTAAACGTATTATGTCGTTAATGGAACCTGAAAACCTAGATGATGAAAGCGAACATTCTGAAAAAATTCAACGATTAATGTTCTTAGGTGGTTACTTAATTTCGAATGCAGACGGCGTTGTAGACGATTCTGAAATACAAGCATTAAGTAGTATTGTTGCTCCTAAAATTTTCGCCAATTGTATGATGACTATCAAAGGCCTTACAGAAGATGAAATGATAGACGAGGTAAAACAACTTACCAAAGATTTGGATATTGTACTATCTGTGATGCAAAAACTAAATATTCTTAGAGATTTATCTATTATATCCTATGCCGATGGAGAAATAGATGATAGCGAAATTAATGTTTTACACAATTTGGCAAGGCTATTATATATTAACACCGATTTTATAGATCGTGTTATTAGCGATGCCCAAGGTGTAAATTAGTTAGTGTTTTAAGGATGTGAATCCTCAAAACGTTTTTCCACAATAAAAGGTAGTAATTTAATTTACTGCCTTTTTTTGTATAACACTGAATAAAAAAAGCTATTCGCTTTTTAGGCAGTAGCCTTAACATTCTTTTTCCGGGTGAAATAGGCAACTAGAGCAAACACCAGAAACAAAACTATTTTACCAGTTAAATATCCAAATTTAGTTAACCTCTCAAAATCGGTTATTAAGATTTCTTACTAATTATAAAAATGATAGAAAAACCTCTCGATCAACTTCTTCTGCACCTAAACTTTCTAAATGGTTAGTATATACTTGGCAATCTATTAATTTGTAATTAGTGTGCTCTATAAACGTAATAAAACCAACTTTACTAGCATTGCTAACTTTGGTAAACATACTTTCTCCGCAAAACACGCCATTGTTTAAATCAACACCATAAAGTCCGGCTACAAGTTTATCATTTTGCCAAACCTCAATAGATTTTGCGTAACCTTGATTATGCAGTTCTATGTAAGCATCAATCATGTGTTGTGTAATCCAAGTGCCAGCTTGGCCATCTCGTTTCATTTTAGCACATTCGGTAATTACAGTTTTAAAGTCTTTATTTACGGTAACTTCAAAATCGGAATTTCTTAAAACCTGCCGCATACTTTTAGAAACCTTAAGTTTCTCCGGAAACAAAACAAAACGCGGATCTGGAGACCACCAAACAATAGGCTCGGCATCATCAAACCAAGGAAATATACCCGTCTTATAAGCCAATATTAAGCGCTCTGCAGATAAATCGCCACCAATAGCAAGTACACCTTCGGGAGACGCTTCCGAGACATCGGGAAATTGTATGTTTTCGTTTAAATAATACATTTAATAATTGTTATAAAACATAAACCTCTTTAAACAAACCAAAAGAGATTCTATTAATTGTAAAAATAAAAAACCTCAACATTTTAAGTAAAATATTGAGGTTTTTTTATTTGACTTCCAACTACGTGGATATGCAAAAATTTTTATTTAGAAAGGTAAATCGTCATGATCTTCTTCTTTTAAATCTCCTGCTGGTTCAAAAGCATCTGCTGGTGGCACTGCTGGCATACCTGCTCCAGAAGCTTCTGCTTGTACTGCTTCAATTCTCCAACCTTGAATTGAGTTAAAATATTTAGTTTCTCCTTGTGGATTAACCCATTCTCTACCACGTAAGTTAATGCTAATTTTAACTTGTTGGCCTTCTTTATAACTATTTAATAAATCTGTTTTATCTTGTACAAATTCCACCATAATGTGTTGTGGATATTGCTCTTCTGTTGTCACTACAATCTCTCTTTTTCTAAACCCATTTCCACCGAACGTTTGAGTTTCTCCAACCATTTTTACTCTTCCTTGAACTTCCATTTTATATAATTTATTAGTATTCGTAACTTTAAAATGCCTTTATTTAAGACAGTAATATTTTCCAAGCATTTTCAACATCACCTAAACCCAAATAATCTTGAGCTAGTTTATGTTTTTGCTCGTCCGTTGCTTCTTTGATATTTAGAGTACTTATCTCCAAATCACTAACAAAAGCCTCGACACTTTCGGCAGTTGGCAAAGCTTCCACATTACCCAACATACCTAAATCATTTCCTGTTAAAATCATGCTTTTTTTAATCGCATCAGGAAAACTATCCACTCCAATCCCTTTAGTTGCAATAGGTTTTGGTATTTCAAAAAATCCAGCTTTAGCTCGGCTATAATAACTACCACCTGCTCTGGCAACTAAATCTAGTTTTTCTTGGTTTATGGTATCATCTTCATTTAAAACAGCATCATCAATATGCAGTTTTACAACCTCGCAAATCACCAAATTACCAGCGCCACCTTCATGCCCTAACCTAATAACTTCATTCACCTTACATTCTATCTGTATAGGCGATTCGGCTACTCTAAATGGCATCACAATATCAGATTTCAGCATGGTTAACCCAGCTTTATCAAATTCGTTAACACCATCGGCATACTCCGTACTCGATAATGACATTTGATGTACTAAATCAAAATTAACCACATTAATTACCACCTCTTTTGTTGCTTCTATATTTAGCAACGTATGCTTTTCTGTATTATCTCTAACACGTCTGGCAGGCGAAAAAATTAATATTGGCGGCTTTGCGCTAAACACATTAAAAAAACTAAATGGTGACAAATTAGGTTTCCCTTCTGCATCCAGAGTGCTTGCGAATGCTATTGGTCTGGGCGCTACGGCACTTAATAAATAGCTATGCAATTTACTTGTTGGAACACTTTTAGGGTCTATAGATACCATTAAGTTTTAATTTCGACAAAGGTAACTATTCTCTTTTGGAACTAAAAACAGATTTACTAACAACTTTGAACAATAATATTAACAGATTTGCATTATATTACTTTATAATTAATAATAACATGATTTTCACCAAATATAATGCCGCATTCCGTTGGGTAATGATAGCGACATCATTCATTATTGTCTCCCTAATTCTGTGGAACACCTACGAGTTTTTCCAGCATTTTAAAAAGGAGGAAAGTATAAAAATGGAAAATTGGTCGTTTGCACAAACCGATTTTATAAACGATGAAACCAATGGCGATTTAGAACTTACCCTTAAAATTTTAAGCAGTAACAAAACCACACCAATGCTTGTTATTAATGAAGATGGTAGCCTTGGTAGTTATAATAACATTGACGAAACAAAGATTACCGACTCCATTTATGTACAGAAACTAATTGCCAAATTTAAGGAAGAGAACACCCCAAAACATGTAAAAATGGGCAACACCATAGTAAGCACTATTTACTACGGAAACTCACCGCTACTGAATAAATTAAAATATTATCCGCTGGCATTATTGCTTATTATTTTTCTGTTTTCGGCAGTGATTTACTTTTTTTACAGCAGTAATAAAAATGCTATACAAAACAAATTGTGGTCTGGTATGGCTAAAGAAACCGCACATCAAATTGGCACACCCCTATCCTCTTTAATTGGCTGGACTGAAATTTTAAAAACTGAAAATGTAGATCCCGATTATATTCTTGAAATTGAAAAAGATATAGACAGATTACAAACCATAACCGAGCGTTTTAGTAAAATTGGCTCTTTACCAACTTTAGAACCAGCAGATATAATTAAAGAAACCTTAGAATCTTTTGATTATTTAAAATCACGATCATCTAAATTAATAGAGTTCGAAATAAAAACACCTGTAGACCCAATTCCTGTAAATTTAAACAAACAACTTTACAGCTGGACCATAGAAAATCTAGTTAAAAATGCCATTGATGCCATGAAGGGTCGTGGTAAACTTAAAATTGAAATTTCGCAATTAGAACTGCAAGTTAAAATAAGCATAACCGATACTGGAAAAGGTATTGCTAAAAAAGACTATAATAAAGTTTTTGAACCTGGTTACACCACAAAAAAACGTGGTTGGGGTTTAGGGCTATCGCTTACCAAACGTATTATTGAAGATTTCCATAACGGAAAAATAAAAGTATTACAATCGGAAAAAGGTGTAGGCACTACGTTTTTAATCACCCTAAAACGCGCTTCTCATGACGAAACAAGATAAGCTTATTACCGTAAAAGAAGTTGTTTTAAAAAACTACTGTCCTGAATGTTATAGTAACGATGGTATGCAACTCACCTTTAAACAGCGCTTTATTGAAACCACATTTTACAAACGTATTACAGACGACATTAAACATGTGCTATTCTGCAAAACTTGCGATTCTATAATTTATCCTGTACAATGGGATGAGCATATTGAGCGGGTTTTCGAATATCAAAAAAGAGCTTTTATTCCGAAAAAAACATCGCGTCAATTTAAAAAACCAGCTTACCTTATTTTCGCCCTACTTGGTGTGGCAATTGTAGCGGTAATTGTTACACTTTTAATTTACAATAAGATTATAAATTTGCCTTAATAGCTTCGGCTAAAGCTACAAATTCTTCTGTAGATAATTTTTGTTTCTGAATAAAACGGGCATCTTCCATAGATTGCAACGGAATTAAATGCACATGTGCATGTGGCACTTCTAAACCAATTACAGAAACACCAATACGTTTACATGGCACCGCCTTTTCAAGAGCTAAGGCTACCTTTCTTGAAAAAGACATTAAACCATTATAAGTCGCTTCATCTAAATCAAAAATTTTATCAACCTCCTGCTTAGGTATACAAAGCGTATGCCCTTTTGCATTTGGATTAACATCTAAAAACGCTAAAAAATCTTCGGTCTCTGCTACTTTGTAACATGGAATATCTCCGTTTATAATTTTAGTAAAAATAGATGCCATAATTTTTGTTTTTTATATGTGTCTTTATTTTTTTAGATTCTCGCTTTCGCGGAAATAGAACATGAGGATTTTCTATCTAGAAATTTCAATAATATCGAACTTCATAACACCATTTGGTACTTGAATTTCGGCAACATCTCCAACCGATTTACCTAATAAACCTTTTCCAATAGGTGAGTTTACCGATATTTTTCCGGTAGCTAAATCTGCTTCACCATCGGCAACCAAAGTATAATTCATTTCCATACCATTGGTTTGATTTTTTATTTTCACCTTAGATAATACTAAAATTTTAGTATTATCCATTTGCGATTCGTCAATAACACGTGCACCTGCCAAAGCATCCTCAAGCTTAGAAATTCGCATTTCTAACATCCCTTGAGCTTCTTTCGCTGCATCATATTCGGCATTTTCACTTAAATCGCCTTTATCTCTAGCCTCTGCAATAGCTCTAGAAGCTTTTACACGTTCTACATCTTTTAATTGCTTAAGCTCTCCTCTTAATCTTTTTAATCCTTCAGGTGTATAGTAAGATACTTTACTCATAACTTCGTCGTTTACTTAATAAAAAAAGATTCCGAAATACAATTTAATAACATTTATTAAAGCATTCGGAATAAAAAAATCCCGTTCACACGAGATTCGAAAACAAATATACAAAATAAATAACTCAATTTGCTTTTTGTTGTAAATTGCGAATCAAAACTTTAGTTAAAAAATGAAATTATTATTATCTGTTTTTTGCATTATTTTTTTAACAAGTTGTAGCTCGGATACGGTAACCGAAAACCCGTACTTACCAAACTACAGTTTTAACACTGGAAGCTTAATAAACACCAACTTACCCGAATACAGCCAACTAAAATTTGCGGCAAACTCTATTGTTTTACAAAGCCCATATGGCATTAATGGTGTGGTACTTTATTATGCCGGTGGAGACAACTATAACGCCTTTGAACTTACCGACCCCAACCACCAATTAAGCAGTTGTTCCACTTTAAGTGTTAACGGCATTATTGCTACTTGTGATTGCGACGACGGCAACTCCTATGATTTACTGAATGGTATTAAAATGGAAGGCACTACGGGCACTTATCCATTAATCCGATACCGTGTAGAGGTTTCAGGATCTTTAATCAGAATATATAACAACTAAAAAAAGCGACTCCTTCGAGTCGCTTTTTTTATGCTATTTCAAATAAAGAGTATTTAAAATTTTAATGTAGCGCCTACTAAAAAGTTAGACGTTGCTTGCGGATAGTATCCAGCAAAATAACCTGTACTTATCCCTGTTTGGCTTCCAGAATCATCATAATCATAAGCACCAAAATAACCGTTAGACACATATTTTCTATTTAGTATGTTGTTTGCTAAAGCAGATAAAGTAATCGACTTGAATATTTTGTTCGTTTTTATAAGATAGTTTATACTAATATCGTTTACAAAATAATCGCCTAAAACAGAATCTTCATTATCAATATTTCCCATATACTGCTCACCAACAAACTTACTTAAAAGTGATAATTGTAAATTTTCTACAGGTGAAAAGTTAATAGCGTTCCCAATAACAACTTCCGGTGAAAACGAAATATTTGTGCTTCCTAAATCAACAACTTCACCATTTATAGACGAATTGAAATTTTTATTTTTATTCGTACTCAACGTAAAATTAGTAGCTATACTAAACATTTTATTAAATTGAATATTCGCATCAACCTCCAAACCTAAACGGTAACTTTTTCCGCTAGTTGCTCTTATTGGGCTTCCAACATCATCCAACTCACCAGTTAAAACCAATTGGTTTTTATAAAACATGTAGTATAAATTAGAATTTATGCTTACTTTATTTTTATTAAAACGCCACCCTAACTCAATATCTCTAAGTGTTTCGTTTTTGGTAACTCCTGCTTCAAAATCATCACGATTTGGTTCTCTATTCGCTACAGCAAAAGAAGTGTAAAAACTGCTAAACTTAGAATTCTTATAAGTTAACCCCACTTTTGGATTGAAAAAACTAAAATTAGCATCCGTAGTAAAATCAACTCTATCAGAATTTAATCCGTTTGTTTTATAATCCACAAAACGACCTTGTAAATCAACAAAACCAATAAGTTGCTCATTAAACCTAACGGTTGCCTTAGAGAAAACACTAAAATCGTTTTTAGTGGCATCACCATCGTAATAATGATCTCTAATATTTGCATTTGTAGCTAAATCACTACCCCAAATAACTTCTCCAAAATGGTCGCCATCATAAGAACTATATGACAATCCAGAAATCACTTCAACTACGTTATTCTTATAAGTAACATTGGCATTAACAACGTAGAAATTATTATCCAACCAACGACGCACAATTACATCAGAGTCTTCTTCTATTAAATTATTAAAATCGGCAGCAGATTCTTCAGATTTATACTGCTCAAAATACCCTTTTCCTTTAGTATAGTTTAAACCTAAGTTGGTAGACCAGTTATTATCAAAACGTTCATTCCAATGCAATTGGTAATGATCCTGCCAGTAATTATCGGTTTCATTATCATAAGTATATGGGTTTTGTCTTCGATTTTCTTTAAGCTCATCGGCCGTTAAACCATACCAAGCTTGGTAAGTACGCTCTTCATTCCCAAAAGTTAAAGCTTTTATTAATGTATTACCATCTTTATAAATCCCTTGTAAAAAGTAAGATTTTAAATCTGTAAAAGCACGATCTACATAACCATCAGAATTTAATTTTGAAAAACGACCAGAAATTTCAAAATGATCATTTAACAATCCTGTACTTAATTTCACTGTATGCTTTCGGGTCCCAAAACTCCCAAAGCTATTAGAAATTTCACCTGAAGCTTCATCAGAATACGCATCAGTTAAAAGGTTTAAACTCGCTCCAAAAGCACCAGAACCATTAGTTGATGTACCAACACCACGCTGCAACTGTAAACTCTCTGTAGACGATGCAAAATCGCCTAAATTCACAAAAAATGTGCCTTGACTTTCAGGATCATTATAAGGAATCCCGTTAATAGTAACATTAACACGTGTTCCATCGGTACCACGCACACGAATACTCGTGTAACCTACGCCAGCACCAGCATCACTTGTAGTAACTACAGATGGTAAAAAATTAAGAAGCGTAGGGATATCTTGCCCCAAATTACGTTTTGCAAGTTGCTCTTTAGAAAGATTAGAGTGTGTAATTGGCGAATCGGCATTTACACGCACTGCTTTTACCAAAACCTCATCGAGAGTTTCTGTTTTAGTAGAATCTTGTTGTACTGGATTTTGTTGCGCATTAGCACAAATTGATAACACAAAAAGTGCTAAAAAAAGAAACATATTTTTCATTACGACTATATTTATAATCGAATAAAAAGAGGTCATTATTCTTTAAAAATTAATTAGTTTTCGAAATACTAAGCCAAGCTTAGCATAACTATTTACAACATTTTCATGATGTAACATTTCCTAAACAGCATTACCTGTTCTAGGTTCAATGGGTATGATCTCAGCCGATATTAGGCACCCCTTTTTTGAGAACGCTGCAAAAGTAATTAAGAATTTAGAATTAACCGTGCAGAATGAAATAATTCTTTTTCTAATCTAAATTTGGCTTACGTCTGTTCGCTTTTTTATCAGAAAGGTTCTTTTTGTTTTTTAATCGTTTTCTAATTACTGATTTTGGAATTTTGGTTCGAATACGTTTTTTTGGAATCGCAAGCGATGCTTTAATAAGCGCAAAAAACCGTTTTATAATAAGGTCTTTATTTTTATGCTGACTTCTACTTTCGCCACATTGCATTAAAAGTACCCAGTTATTAGTTAATCGATGCTTTAATTTAACTAACAAACGCTCTTTTTGGTTTTCGGTAAACACCAACGAATTCGCCAAATCGAAACTAAGTTCAATTTTAGAAGACACCTTATTTACATGTTGCCCTCCCGCACCCGAACTTCTTACTGCTTTAAATTGTAATTCTTGAATTAACGCGGCTTCACTAAACATAATTACCCTTGGTGTTCCGACTTTAATAAATCGTTAACCGTTTTAACTGGGCTAAACGTACGCAATGGCACCTCAACAAAAATAGTAACCCAATCAGCCATACTTCCATTCCATAAACCAGGAAGTTCTAACGCCTGAATATCGGTTCCGTTTTGCGTTTTCATTGTAATAAAAGCAGCTTCAGGGTCTACAAAATCTAATAAATCGAATTTTTCACCTTTATAATCTTTAACACCACAAACCAAGTCGGTTGGATTAAAATGTGTAGCGTTTTTAACAATTTTAGCTTGCGCTTCGTTAGCAATATCAATTTGAGCAAACTCTACAATTTGTAAAGACACTTCGCCATTATAATCTTTTACCCAAAACGGTCCACCACCAGGTTCGCCTTCATTTTTAACCATACCGCAAACACGAATAGGTCTATTTAACTTACTCTTTAAGTAGTTTTTCTTTTCTTCGGAAGCGAAATCATCAAAATCATCAACTAAAGACACATTCATCTTTTTAGAAACATACATTGCTATAGCAAGTAAATCTGCTTCTGAAACTTCATCTTGATCTAACTCTTCTAAGAATTTAAAAGCACGCTCTTGCACTTCAACTAAAACACCCGCAAGCATTTTTTTATATTCCGAAACTTCTTTGTTCTTCTCGAAAACAACAATATTATCGATATTTTTTATAAAAAGTATATCACTATCTAAATCATTCAAGTTTTCTAATAATGCACCATGGCCTGCCGGTCTAAACAAGATAGAACCATCATCATTTCTATAAATTTCATTAGTTGTTGTTAAGGCTAATGTTTCTGTTTCTTCTTTTTGATATGAAAAAGAAACATTAAAAGATGTATTTGTTTTTTCTTCTAAAGCACTCTTAATTTTATCGAGCTCTGTATTGAAATATTTATGATGCTTTTCTGAAACTGTAAAATGTAAATTTGCTTTATTGTTAGAAGAAGCGTATAAAGTAGATTCTAATAAATGCTCATGAAAAGCTGTTATAGTTCCCGTTTGATAGGTATGAAAGGGCAACAAGCCTTTTGGAAAAAAACTATAATTTAATCGAGATTCATCTAGCATAGCTTTAACAAACTCTATGCAAAGTTCTCCTGTGCTTAAACTATCTACATTAGCTTTTACAGATTTAATTTCCTTTAAAACTTCATCATAAAAGGGAAACTTTCGAATGCCTTTAACAAAAGTTTCAATTAAAATATCGTTCGTACTTTCTATATAAGTTTCTATAGATTCTCTGTTTGGATCGTATTTCTTTAAAAACTGAAATAAAAACTTAAACATGCGCGTTGCTGCGCCAGAAGCTGGTACAAATTTCACAATATTTAAATCGTTTTTCTTCGCTTCAAAACCAGCAATAAAATCACGCGTTTCTTCGGCGGAATAACTTTCAATACCTGTTCCAATGTTTGCTGCCGCAATTAAGTTAGAATAAGACATCCCGTTTTTTATTCGAGAAACCTGTCCTTCAACTTGTTTTTCTGTTATTCCTTTATTTTTGATCTGTATAATATCTTGTTCAGAAAACATCATTTATTTTTTAATGTTGATCTATATGCTTAAATGGCTATTTCGAGACGTTTTATTTATCGTCTTTTCAACAACACATATGGTCGTTTATTAATTATTTTTTTATTTTAAAAAGCGTTAAACACTTCATACCTTTTCTCTGATTTTTCATGTTAACCATTTGCTTTTTAAGGCATTTCAAGATAAGTCAAAAAACACAATTCGCAAGTATTTTCTCTAGCAAATTTTTCAACTTAAATTCAACACTTCTGTACTCCATTTATTCTTCAAGCAAACAAAACATGTTTATGCTGTTTGAAGGGACTCTTTTATGTTTTTCTTCCAAGCTAAATAGCCATAAACTGCTATAATTGTAAACACAAAATATTGAAGACTAGTAAACGTAAACCCCTTATAAAAATATAGCGGTACCGAAATAATATCTCCAACAATCCAAAACAACCAGTTTTCAACTTTTCGCTTTGCCATAAGCCACATACCAACAAAAAATATACCGGTTGTAAGCGTGTCAACATAAGCAACCCAACTGGTCCATTTTCCAAATGCATGGTAAACTAAATAAACAAATACCAAGGTGGCTAAAAATATAGCCAAACTAAGTTTTTTCTCGTTAAACGTTGTTTTAGATATAGGAGTTACATCGCTTTCGTCCACTTTACGTGTCCAAATATACCAACCATAAACGCTCATTATAAAATAGTAAACATTAATCATCATGTCTCCTAAAAGCTCCCACTTGTACAATAAATACACAAAAATAACAGTGCTTATCATACCGGTTGGAAAGACTAAAACTTTATTTTGTTTTGAATACCATACCGATAACAAACCAAAAATAGTGGCGATAATCTCTAAAGAAATATCAATAGTTTCGTATTCGGAATATTGCTTGAAGAAAAAATCAAAAATGCTATCCATAACAATAAGTTTGTGCTTAAGTTTATTTTTTTAACGCCTCAAAAAACAATTCGTCCTCCTCAAAAGCAGTCCCAATAACCACTAAATCGGCTCCCGAAGCATAGGCGTTTTCCAATTGATCTAAATTACGAATGCCTCCACCAACTATTAAAGGCAACTCCGTTTCTTGTTTCACTTTTGAAATTACAGTACCCAAAACAGGAAAACGTGCACCACTGCCCGCTTCTAAATATATAAGTTTCATACCTAACAACTGCGCTGCTTTGGCTGTATCTACTATTTGTTGGATATCTCTTCGTTCTATAGGTAATGTTTGGGTTACTTGCTGTACGGCTGTTGCTTTTCCGCTTTCAATCAAAATATAACCTGTTGAAATAACTTCTAGTGTTGTGTTTCTTAATTTAGAAACAGCCTCAACATGTTTCCCGATTAAATACTCTGGATTTCTACCCGAAATTAAAGATAAAAACAAAATAGCATCTGCCTTTTCGGTAATTTGAGTAACATCACCCGGAAATAAAACAATAGGCAATTGGGTGTGTTTTTTAATTTCTTCAACTAAAATATCAGTAACATCTATATCTACTATACTGCCACCTACAAAAATATGTGTAGCAATAGATTGATTTACCTTCTCTATAAAACCCGCAGTGTTTTTAACTAAAAATTTATCCGGATCGATTAAAACTGCTAGTTGTTTGGTGTTGTTTTGTATGTTTTGATAAACATCTCTCATTCTCCTATGGCATACGCACAAACAAAACCTTCAAACTCAAAAAACTGCACTAAGTAGCGGTATTTCCCACCTTCATAATCTATCCAAGCCATGGTTTCTTCATCTTGCAATTCAAAAGGAATAACCAAAAAACACTGTTTAAAACTGGTACCTGGCGTTGCAAAAAGCTTGTAAAGCGATTCTTTTACACACCAAATGGTTGTTAACTTTTTTATGTAATCGGCTTGTTTTTTATCTAGGTAATCGGTTTCGTAGCCAATAAATTTATGAGCAATTACTGTAATTTTATCGCGCTGCTTTTCAATATCAATACCAATAACTTGATCGCTAACTATTACCGCCGAAAAATTAAAAGAGTGTGTTATCGAAATCTGTTTCCCATCCTTTAAATGAGGCTTTCCATTGTCATCATAAATCAAATCGGCATCGGCATAACCAAACTCAGCTAATAATTTACGCACACTTAGAAACCCACGTTGGTGTAGTTCACTTTTCATGCCTAGCACACGTTTTAGCGTCTCTGGCTTTAAAGTTACAGCAGCCATTAAATCATCGAAAGACTCAGTAATCTTCCACATTTTAACAACAGTTTGTGAATTTGGCGTTATGGTTTTATAAAGAGGCATTTAATATTCTAAATGTTATTGATTATCTTTGCACAATCTTAGGCAAATTATACGATTTCGACGAGCGAATTTAACCATTTTAACACGAATCGCAATCCTGTTTAAGTTATTAAATAAAAAAGAATATTGATATGAGCACAAAAACAATTCCTTACGTAGCTAGCAAAGTAAAAGATATTTCTCTTGCAGCATGGGGACGAAAAGAAATAGAATTAG
This sequence comes from Algibacter sp. L3A6, assembly GCF_009796825.1. Taxonomy (GTDB): domain Bacteria; phylum Bacteroidota; class Bacteroidia; order Flavobacteriales; family Flavobacteriaceae; genus Algibacter. The sequence continues at coordinate 1,848,054 of NZ_CP047030.1, read as the reverse complement.
CCGAAGCCGAAATGCCAGGTTTAATGAGTCTTCGTGAAGAATACGGTAACTCGCAACCTTTAAAAGGCGCGCGTATTGCAGGATGTTTACACATGACGATACAAACAGCCGTTTTAATTGAAACGCTACAAGCTTTAGGTGCAGAAGTAACTTGGAGTTCTTGTAACATTTTTTCTACGCAAGATCAAGCAGCAGCTGCCATTGCAGAAGCAGGAACAGCAGTTTACGCTTGGAAAGATATGACTGAAGAAGAATTTGATTGGTGTATCGAACAAACACTTTTCTTTGGTGAAGATAGAAAACCATTAAACATGATTCTTGATGATGGTGGTGATTTAACTAATATGGTTTTAGATAAATACCCAGAATTAGCAGCAGGAATTAACGGACTTTCAGAAGAAACTACAACAGGAGTTCACCGTCTTTACGAGCGTGTAAAAAACGGAACATTACCAATGCCTGCAATCAATGTTAACGATTCGGTAACAAAATCTAAATTCGATAACAAATACGGTTGTAAAGAATCTGCAGTAGATGCAATTCGTCGCGCAACAGACCTTATGCTTGCTGGTAAACGTGTAACTGTTTGTGGTTATGGTGATGTTGGTAAAGGTACCGCTGCCTCTTTTAAAGGTGCAGGATCTATTGTAACAGTAACAGAAATCGACCCAATTTGTGCGCTTCAAGCAGCAATGGATGGTTTTGAAGTTAAAAAACTAGAAACTGTAATTGCAAATAGCGATATCGTTATTACAACTACAGGAAATAAAGATATTATCCAAGGGCGTCATTTCGAAGCTATGAAAGATAAAATTATCGTGTGTAACATTGGACATTTCGACAACGAAATCGATATGGCTTGGTTAAACAAAAACCACGGTAACACTAAAAACACAATTAAACCACAAGTTGATAAATATACTATCAACGGTAAAGATATTATCGTTCTTGCAGAAGGTCGTTTAGTAAACTTAGGTTGTGCTACAGGTCACCCAAGTTTCGTAATGTCTAACTCATTTACAAACCAAACTTTAGCTCAAATTGAACTTTGGACAAACGCAGGCGCATACGGAAACGATGTGTACATGTTACCAAAAGCTTTAGATGAAAAAGTAGCTAAATTACACCTTGCAAAAATTGGTGTAGAGCTTACTGAACTTCGTGAAGATCAAGCTAGCTATATTGGTGTAACTGTAGACGGACCATACAAACCAGAACATTACAGATACTAAAAAAACGATAGTTTTTTATGCTGAACTTGTTTCAGTATCTCAATAATAAATTAAATCCCAAGCAGCAATGTTTGGGATTTTTTTATTTGGGCAATTTTGTTTTGGGAGAAAAACCCAAACCAAACCGGGCTTTCCGCTATATCTTTTTGCAAAACAATCCTGAACTTGTTTCAGGATCTGTTCAATTCCAAAGAAATTTCAGTTAAAAATTAAAGCTTAGTCTATTTAAAAGCTTTACAAAAAGGATGCCGCTGCAATCCCTATCGCGAAATTACCATCCAACAACGGTAAAACTAAACGGATAAATAAATGTAGCATACGCAAGCAGAATGTGATTTCTCCTCACGTCGAAATGACTAAAAGCAACATTTTTTTATTCTCGGTAGTCATGTCAATCAGAGAGAGACATCACACAATAAAACTAAGCACACGCAAGAAGGATGCGATTTCTCCTAACGTCGAAATGACAAAAAAAGTAAAAACAATGGCTAACAAAGAATTTCACATAAAACATAACAAATTCTACACGTATTTTTATATTTGCCTAAGATTACTAAATACACATTATAATGATAAAGAATTTTGTTGAAGAATTAACGTGGAGAGGCATGATACAAGATAGTATGCCAGGAACGGAAGAACATTTATTAGAAGCCATGCGTAAAGCCTACGTAGGTATTGACCCTACAGCAGATTCTTTACATATTGGTCATCTTGTTGGTGTTATGGGGTTAAAACATTTTCAATTATCAGGACATAAACCAGTTGCGTTAGTAGGTGGAGCAACAGGAATGATCGGTGATCCTTCTGGAAAATCTGCTGAACGTAATTTACTTACAGAAGATATTCTTCTACATAACCAAAATGCTATAAAAGAACAGTTATCTCGCTTTTTAGATTTTGATAGTGATGAAGCAAACGCTGCTATTATCGTAAATAATTACGATTGGATGAAAGAGTTTTCATTCTTAGAATTTATTAGAGACGTTGGTAAACACATTACCGTAAACTATATGATGGCGAAAGATTCTGTAAAGAAACGTTTGTCTTCAGAGTCTTCCGTAGGAATGAGTTTTACAGAGTTCACTTACCAACTGGTTCAAGGTTACGATTTTTTACATTTATATAGAGAAAAACAATGTACACTTCAAATGGGCGGAAGCGACCAATGGGGAAACATTACAACGGGAACAGAATTAATTCGTCGTGTTGATTCAGGAAAAGGTTACGCCTTAACTTGGCCATTAATTACAAAGGCCGATGGAACTAAATTTGGTAAAACCGAAGGCGGAAACATTTGGTTAGATAGCGAAAGAACTTCACCTTATAAATTCTACCAATATTGGCTAAACACTAGTGATATTGATGCAGAAAAATATATCAAGATTTTTACATTTTTATCTAAAGAAGATATTGAAGCTCTAATAGAAGAGCATCAAGAAGCACCACATTTACGTGTGTTACAAAAACGTTTAGCTGAAGAAATAACCACCATGGTACATTCTAAAGAAGATTTAGACAACGCTATGAAAGCAAGTAACATTCTTTTCGGAAAATCTACTGGAGACGATTTAAAAGCTTTAAACGAACAAACATTTTTAGATGTTTTTGATGGCGTTCCATTAACTGAAATATCTCAAGCCGATATTGATAATGGTTTAGACATTATAGCTGCACTAGCAGAAAAAGGAGGCTTTTTAAAATCGAACGGTGAAGCGCGTCGTGCACTAAAAGAAAACTCGATTGCTGTAAACAAAGAAAAAGTAAAAGACGATTACAGCATTACTAAAGACGATTTAATAAACAATAAGTTTGTACTACTTCAACGAGGTAAAAAGAACTATTTTGTATTGCGTGTGGTTTAAAAAACAGCGTATTGTAAATTATAAAAACAAAAAAGTCTCTGATTTAAATTAATCAGAGACTTTTTTTATATCGTTTTTTATTAGCAAGTTCTGTTTGGCTCTGTCATTTCGAACGCAGTGAGAAATCTCATAAAGCGGCTCGTTTTACGTTACTTTTATTATGTGGCTTCTCATTTCATTCGAAGTGACATGGAGTACGGGAGTCGCTTAATTAATCCTTAAACGATAACGTTTCTGGATAACCCCAATCGGCACGAATTTCTATTGCTTTAAAATGACTTACTTTTTCCGGTTGTATCTTTTTTAAATAATTACCCGAGTCATATTTCCCGTTACCATTCGCATCATGAATTACACGTATTTTATACGTTGCTGGCGCTACGTTAAAAAAGTCGACAACACCTTCGGTTTTAGCCAACTTCTCTCTTTTCACCTCTCCTTTATCATCAGTTAATTGTATAATTAGTGGGTAGGTTGCATTAATTAAAGTAAAACGGGCATACCCGAATTCAGACTCTTTTTTAGTTTTAAACGAGTAATTTAACGTGTCATTTTTCTCATTATATAAATCGACAAATGCTTCTGGTAGTATTTGAATTTGATAACTATTATCTGCTGTTTTTTCAAAATCGAATTGATACATATTGTTTATAGTATCAAACTTAGTTGTAAATGTCACCTTGGTAGAATCTTTATCTAAAACCGTCATTTTTTCAGCATTGAAATCAACAAACGGCGTACTTCCAGTGATATAAAAAGATTCGGTAAACCCAACTGCTCCGGAAGGCGCTGATTGTATGACTAAACTATCGCGCTCTAGCTTTCTTACTCTAACGGTATAATCTTTTTCGTAGTCCGTATTCGAAACCGTAAAAAGTAAAGAATCTACTTCTAATTTCGGCTTATACCAATAGTTAAGTGTATCAGTTTTTGCATCTTTTAAAATACGATATTCAAAATCTTCCGGCACATCAGAATTTAAGGTAATCTTCATACCTTCATAATCACCCTCATAACCAAAAGCAATTTTTTCTCCAGCAACAATCATTGGTCGGGTTGCTTTGTAATCTAACTCTTCATTAAATAATTTCAATGTATAAAGCGAATCATTCGGCACAGTAATAAAGCTTTTGTGAAAAGCAATTTGATCAACTTTTTGCTGAAATTTATTATCAGAATTCGCATCTTTTAAAGCCAAAAGCATGTATTTACCCGCCTTAATATTATCTACAGAAAATGTAGTAACACTATCTAAAGTATTCGTGATATATTTTGGAGTTTCCTTATACACAATAGAATCTGTAAAAGTAGAATCGACCTCGTACAACATAACCGAAACAAAGGTGTCTGGTTTTGGTTTTATAGCATCTACAACGCTCCCTTTTACATTTAATGAATCAATATAGCTTCCTGTAGAAAACACGTAGCGATAATAAGGATATGGATTTCCTTCATTATTATCCTGAATACTGTTACCGAAATTAAAAGCGTAAGTGGTATTAGGCTTTAGTGTATCGTGAATTTTAATAGTAATGTATTTACTAGCCGTTCCCATAGGTGTAATTTCCGGCTGGTTTTTCATGGGTGGCGAAATAATAAGCTGTTTATTTAAATCTTTCATTTTGACGTACTCATCAAAATAAATTTTTATTTCGTTGCCCTTAAAATTAGTTGTTAAGTTTGCAGGCTCTGTTTTAACAATAACAGGTGGTGTCACGTCCTTTGGACCACCATCTGGAGTTCCTCGATTGGCACAATTAATAAAAATAAGACCAATAACCGCAGCTAAAATAAAATTCGAAAGTGTTTTATTCATTACCTATTAAAAATTTTCACAAACCTACATAATTTTAAAGATATAACGCTTAAAACCCTAAGCAATTGCCACAGTAGCAATACTTATTTTTATATTTTTTGCTTGATTTAAAATTAAAATACAAGCTTCTAAAGTTGCGCCAGTGGTAATAAGATCGTCAACTATTAAAATATGCTTACTTTCTATCAGTTCTCTATGCTCTAAAGCGAACAACTCATCACTATTAATTAAGCGTGCAATACGTCCTTTTGTAGTTTGCGATTTATTATTAGAAATTTTCACCAAAACCTGATCCAAATATTCTGCATTTAAAGCTTCTGCTATTTGCTGCCCAAACTTCTCAACTTGATTAAAACCTCTAGATCTCAGTTTCTTTTTATGTAATGGCACCGGGATTACCACATCAACATCTCGGTAAGCTTCTAATTCTTGGAGTTCGCCACCAAGCCAATTACCTAATACAAAGCCAATATTTTGATACCCTCTATATTTTAAGCCATGAATAAGTTGTTGCACCAAGCTCTTTTTTTCAAACCGGAAAAGTGCCGTACCATGTTCTATTTTACAACGTCCGTAAAGTACTTTTTTAACGGCATCACTATCATCCAAATGAAAATTAGTAACTGGTAAATCGTGTCTGCAATCTACACAAATAGCATCTTCATTATCGTTTAATGTGCCAAGACAAGCATAGCACACTTTCGGAAAAAATATATTTACAACAGATTTAAACATTTAAATTAAAAGTAGTTCTGTAAATTTAGTTAATTATAACGAATAGTTTCAAACGCTTTTTTATTTTTGCAACATGGCAAATCAAGACGATAAATTTAAAAAGGTAATATCGCACGCAAAGGAATACGGATATGTATTTCAAAGTAGCGAAATATACGACGGCTTAAGCGCCGTTTACGACTACGCCCAAAATGGTGCTGAGTTAAAGAAAAACATACGTGACTACTGGTGGAAAGCCATGGTACAGATGAACGAAAATATTGTTGGTATCGATGCCGCAATATTTATGCATCCAACAACTTGGAAGGCATCCGGACATGTTGATGCGTTTAACGACCCTTTAATTGACAATAAAGACTCGAAAAAGCGTTACCGCGCCGATGTTTTAATTGAAGATTATTGCGCTAAAATTGAAGCTAAAATTGATAAAGAAGTCGCTAAAGCTGAAAAACGTTTTGGTGAAGCCTTTAATAAAGAAGAATTTTTAGCAACAAACGGACGTGTTGTTGGATATCAAGAAAAAATAAATGCAACGCTTTCGCGAATGGGTCAATCTTTGGAAAAAGAAGATTTAGCAGATGTAAAAGCTCTAATTGAAGAATTAGAAATTGCAGATCCTTTAACAGGAAGTAGAAACTGGACAGACGTTAAACAATTTAACTTAATGTTTGGAACAAAACTTGGTGCTTCTGCAGAGTCTGCTATGGATTTATATTTACGTCCAGAAACAGCGCAAGGTATTTTTGTTAACTTTTTAAATGTTCAGAAAACGGGACGTATGAAAATTCCTTTTGGAATTGCACAAACCGGAAAAGCCTTTAGAAATGAAATTGTTGCAAGACAGTTTATTTTTAGAATGCGTGAGTTTGAACAAATGGAAATGCAATTTTTCATTAAACCAGGCACACAAAAAGAATGGTACGAGCACTGGAAAGAAACCCGTATGAAATGGCATTTATCTTTAGGGATGGGTGCGGAAAATTACCGTTTTCACGACCACGACAAATTAGCACATTATGCTGATGCTGCTGCAGATATTGAATTTAAATTCCCTTTCGGGTTTAAAGAACTAGAAGGTATTCACTCTAGAACTGATTTTGATTTAAAAGCGCACGAAGAATTCTCTGGAAAGAAATTACAATATTTCGATCATGAAGAAAACAAGAGCTATGTACCTTACGTTTTAGAAACCTCTATTGGTTTAGACCGTATGTTCTTAGCTGTATTTTCTAACGCTTTACAAGAAGAAGAATTAGAAAACGGAACTACAAGAACCGTTTTAAAACTACCAAGTGTTTTAGCACCAGTAAAAGCTGCTATTTTACCATTGGTTAAAAAGGATGGTTTACCAGAAGTTGCTCGTAAAATTGTAGAAGAATTGAAATGGGATTTCAACGTAATTTACGATGAAAAAGATGCTGTTGGGCGCCGTTACAGAAGACAAGATGCTAACGGAACACCATTTTGTATTACTGTAGATCATGATACTTTAAAAGACAACACTGTAACTATTAGACATAGAGATACTATGGAACAAGAACGTGTTAATATCGATGATTTACAAAAAATAATAAAACAAGAAGTTGATGTACGTACTTGGTTAATGAAGATGTAAAATCTAAAAAACTAAATGTAAATTACATTTATAATACTAAAAACCCCAATCGAATTGTTTCGATTGGGGTTTTTAGTATTATAATTTAAGTATTAGAAACGATATCCAATTCGAAGATTAAGGTTAACGGTGGTGTAACCTTCATTTTCGAGATAACCAGCACTTTTAGCAAAGTAATACGCATAACCAATACCTATTCCGATTTCGTAATTAAAATGCTTACCTATGTTTCTCTTTATACCCCAAGTTGGAATAATTGAAACTTGATTAACAACCTCTACATTATCGTAATTAGAAATTGTAAACCAATTTGGATGATAACTTGTTTGTAATGATAAAAAATTACCAGCATTACCAGAAATACTTCTAGATTTTTGAAACTCGTTTATCCAAATTATAGTACCAACGAGGTTCTAAACGAATTACCGGAGCTAATAAATATCCCGATTTTGGATAAAATGAACCGCCCCATAAACCTAAATCCATTCCGAGTTCTGCACGAAGCGCAATTTCATTAGATAATTTAACTTCACGATGTACCCAAACACCTAAAAAACCTGTTTGAATACCGTAAGTTGATTTCTCTACACTTGCTTTTTGAGCATACGATGCTACTGAAACAACTGCTAACACAAATAGAGCTAAGTACTTCTTTTTCATGAAAATAGTTTTTGATTAATGACTCAGGTTGAATCAATAATCATTCCAATTGATGAATAAAGTTTTTAAATTAAATAGTGATCTGTCTATCTATTTGTTGATCTAGAGAGATAAAGGTTTCTGTACGAGAAACACCAGAAATAGTCTGAATTTCGTTATTAAGCAAATGCATTAAATGCGCATTATCTTTACACAAAATTTTAATTAAAACATTCCAGTTTCCTGTGGTGTAGTGACATTCTAAAACTTCTGGCACTTTTTTTAATTGCTTTATAGCTTCTGGATTCTGTATGGCTTTATCTAAATAAACACCTATAAAGGCTACGGTTTCGTAACCTAACATTTTTGGGTTGATTACAAATTTTGAACCCGATATAATTCCAGATTTCTCTAGCTTACGTAATCGTTGATGTATGGCTGCTCCCGAAATATCTACATTTCTAGCAATTTCCAGAATTGGAATTCTGGCATCTTCCATTAAAGTTCTAAGTATTTTTTTGTCGATCCCGTCTATTGTGACGCCTTTGTCTTTTGATTTCATCCCCTATCTATTTCGATTTAAAAGGTAAAAATAATAATTTCCTTGTAAAATGAAAGGGTTTTCTGTGTTTTTGATTACAGTGGCCGTGTAAATAAGAATTATGCAGTAATATAGACCTAACGTTGAGAATAGTTACGTTAGGGATTGAACGGCTTGTTTGAGCTCCCTGACCTAAGGAAGGAGCGAGTAGTGAAAGCCCGACTCCTGCTGCGCCTTAAAAGCGTAGCAGGAGTAACGCCCACATTAATGTTTTAGTTATCGTTTAATAATTTTGAAAGCTCATCTAATTTTGGTGTTAAAATCACCTCAATACGACGGTTTTTTGCTTTCCCTTCTGATGTTTCGTTTGTTGCTACTGGTGCAAATTCGCCACGTCCTGCTGCTGTTAAATTTCCAGCATTGATATCGGCATTTTCACGTAAAATAGTTACAATTGCTGTAGCTCGTTTTGTTGATAAATCCCAGTTGCTTGTTAAAATCCCGTTACCTTTATAAGGTACATTATCGGTATGTCCCTCGATTAAAACTGCAATATCCGGATTGTCACCAAGTACACTACCTAGTTGCTTTACAGCACGCGCACCTTCGGCTCCAACGGCCCAGCTTCCTGAACTAAAAAGCAGTTTGTTTTCCATAGACACATAGACTTTTCCGTCGCGTTGCTCTACTGTTAAACCTTTACCTTCAAAATCGGTTAAAGCTTTTGATATCGCATCTTTTAAAGCCGTCATGGCAGCATCTTTGGCCGCTATTACGCTTTCTAATTCTGCAACACGGTTAGATCTGTTTTCTAACTCCGATTTAAGTTTTTCTAAACGTGCATTCTCTGCTGATAATGCTTGTTCTTTAGCTTCTAACTGTGCTAATAACTCGCGGTTTTTTTGAGAGTTAGCAGCAATAGACGCCGAGCTGTTTTTCTCTAAAGCATCGTAAGAGTTCTTTAAATTATCGTAATTAGATTTAGTTGAGTTATAATCGGCTTGTAATTTGTCGCGTTGCGCTACAGCCTCATCGTAAGCCTTATGCAATTGCTTTAACTCATTTTCTGCTTCAGTCTTCTCTCTTAAAAGCACTTCGTTAGCATCTGAAGTTTTTCGATTTTGTTGTTTTAGTTTTGCGTATTTACTTTCCAGTTCTTTATAAACTTTTGGAGAGACACAACTGGTTAAAACGGCCAGTGTTAAAAGCGTGATTGCGGTTTTTTTAATCATTGTAATTGAGATTATAATTTTGGTTGTTTTACTATTGTTCTATTTCTACTAAAATTGGGCAATGGTCGCTATGTACAGCTTCGGTAAGTATAACGGCTCTTTTTATGTTTTCTTGTAAGGGTTGAGAAACTAAAGCATAATCTAAACGCCAACCTTTATTATTGGCTCTAGAATTTGCTCGGTAACTCCACCAACTAAAGGTTTGCGTTTCTGGGTGCAAGAAACGAAAAGAATCGGTAAAACCGTTATCAATAAATTGCCCTAACCACTCGCGTTCTTCTGGTAAAAAACCAGACACACCTTTCATTTTTGGGTTATGGATATCTATTTCTTCGTGGCAAATATTATAATCGCCACAAATTACAAGATTCGGAATTTCCTTTTTTAAGTTATTTATATACTCTTGAAACATATCCATGTATTCAAATTTATGGCTCAATCGTGCACTGTTTGTTCCCGATGGCAAATATAGACTCATTACCGAAACACCTTCAAAATCTGCACGAATATTTCGACCTTCGAAGTCCATTGACTCAATTCCTGTGCCAAACTCCACATGATTTGGTTCAATTTTACTTAAAATAGCAACACCACTATAGCCTTTTTTCTGTGCACTATACCAATAGTTATAAATGTAACCTGCCTCTTCAAAAACCTCTAAATCTAACTGCTCTTTCATGGCTTTGGTTTCTTGCAAACAAATAACATCTGGGTTTGCACTTTTTAACCAACCAATAAAATCCTTTTTTAATGCGGCACGAATACCGTTTACGTTATATGATATAATTTTCATGTTTCTCTTTTACCACGATACAAATACCGAGGGATTTTGTTTAAATTATGCTATTAATTATAAAGATTTTCACCTTTACGCAAATCAATTTGCTTGACAACAAATCTAATTTCAGCTAAAATAAATAATACGCTACTTTTACACTATAATTTACAGAGGAGTTTTAACCAAGCTATCAACAAAATATTTTAAAGTTTTTGTAGTTTAAGTGTATCCATGAAGTTTTTTACGAGCATAATTTTAGTTTTTATTGGTTTTTGCGGGTTTTCGCAAGAGCAAACTTCTATCTACAAAACTAAAACCGTTGCTGTAAAACAAATTATTTTAATAGATAGCGTGAGTATTAATTCGAGTCAGTTTTCTATAACAACTAAAGATGGTACACGCATAGATAGTAGTCTTTACCAAGTTGACTTCCCAAAAGCTCTATTAACGTTTAAGCAACCTATATCTAGCGATTCGATAATTATTAACTACTTGAAGTTTCCTGATTTTTTAACTAAAACCTACAAGCAGTTAGACGAAAATATTATTGTAAAAAACACAGATAACCTCCAAAAATTATACAAACTATCACAACCAAATACCGAAAAAAGCACGATTCCTTTTGATGGTTTAACCACTTCGGGAAGTATTTCTCGTGGTGTTACTATTGGTAACAATCAAAATTCGGTTTTAAATAGTGAGCTCGATCTTCAAATTACAGGAAAATTAAATGAGAAAGTGTCACTCCGCGCCTCTATACAGGATGCAAATATTCCTTTACAAGAAAGTGGTTACAGCCAGCGTTTAGATGAATTTGATCAAGTTTTTATAGAGCTCTTTACCAAAGATTGGAACATTAGAGCTGGAGATATCGATTTAACAAATACAGATTCTTATTTCGCAAGTTTCTCTAAACGTGTACAAGGTTTAAATTTTAATTTAAACCTAGGAGACGATAGCCAACAAACCGATTTATTTGCCGCAGGAGCTTTAGTGCGTGGTCAATTTACAACTAGCCAATTTACAGCCCAAGAAGGCAACCAAGGCCCTTACAAATTACAAGGTACCAATGGCGAATTGTTTGTACTTATAGTTTCAGGAAGTGAAACCGTTTACGTAAATGGTACAGCCGTAAAACGTGGCGAGGACCAAGATTATATTATTGATTACAATGCTGGAGAAATTATTTTTAACTCCACATTCCCGATAACTTCCGAAATGCGAATTACTGTAGACTATCAATTTAGTGATAGAAACTACTCGCGTTTTGTGGCTTATGGTGGTGGAACATTTCAAAATGAAAAATTAAAAATTGGAGTTTCTGTTTATTCTGAAAATGATTCAAAAAACCAGCCTTTGCAACAAAACCTATCTGAAGAACACGTACAAATTTTAGCTGATGCTGGCGATGATAAATCTTTAATGGTTGCACCCTCTGAAGTACAAGAGGCCTTAAATGAAAATAGAATTCTATATAAAAAAGAACTGATTGATGGTGCTGAAGTTTTTGTGTTTTCTAATAATGAAGATGATGAACTTTACCGTGTAACCTTCTCCCGTGTTGGCGACAACCTTGGAGATTACGCCTTAAGTAGCAGCAACGCCATTAATAACATCTACGAATATGTTGGTATTCTACAAGGTAACTACGCGCCTATTATCCAGTTAATTGCCCCAACTAAACTACAACTTGCCGTAGTTAATGGTACTTATCATCCTTCGGAAAAAACAATTATTAATTTTGAACTTGCCGGAAGTAAAAACGATTTAAACTTATTTTCTAACACCGATGATAAAAATAACGATGGCTTTGCAGGAAAACTGAACATTGAACAACAACTTATTAAAACCGATAGCCTTTGGAATGTAAACGCGCTTTTCAATTCAGACTATATTAGCACTAATTTTAGAAACATCGAAGGGCTTTACAACCCAGAGTTTAATAGAGATTGGAATTTAGATTTAACCAATCTTAATGGTATTGGTGGTAATTTAGGCAACCAATTAATGGTTAATTCTGGTTTTAGTTTATTTCACAAAGACAAAGGCTTTTTAAATTATCAATTTGAACACTTAAATTTTTCTGATGGCTTTAACGGAAATCGCCATGTAGCTTCTGCTAATTTAGTTTTCAATAAATTAAGTATTTCATCCAACTCTAGCTTTCTAAACGCCGATTCTAACAGCAATACTTCTACTTTTTTAAGATCTTACAATCGGGTTACCTATAGTTTAAAATCGAGTTGGATTGGCACAAAACTCGCCATTGAAGACAACAAGCAAACCGATATAGCAACGCAGCAACTCACAGAATTAAGCCAACGTTATAAATCGTACGAGGCCTTTTTTGGTGTTGGTGACAGCACCCAAGTTTTTGCTGAAATAGGTTATAAAAACCGCATAAACGATAGTATTAGAAACAATACTTTAGAGAAGGTAAACACATCGAACACCTTTTATTTAGACTCCAAATTGATCCAAAATAAAAACACCAGTTTATCGCTATTCGCAAATTACAGAACTTTAAAAAGTGAAGATTTAGACATTGACGATGAGCAATCGTTAAACTCTCGATTACAATTCAATCAAAAATTATTTAACCAACTTATCCAATGGAATACTATTTTTGAAACAAACTCGGGTACTTTACCTCAACAAGATTTCACTTATATTGAGGTAGAATCAGGCTTAGGCACATACACTTGGGTAGATTACAACAATAACGGCATCCAAGAACTTGATGAGTTTGAGATTGCACAATTTCAAGATCAGGGTAAATATGTTCGGGTATTGCTGCCGAACCAAGTTTACATTAAAACGCACCAAAATAGATTAAGCCAAACCTTAACTTTTAATCCGTCTACCTGGTCGGTTTCCGAGAAAAAATCAGAACGCTTTTGGTCGCACTTCTACAACCAAACCGCTTACTTAATTGATAGAAAAACCAAGCGTGATGGCAATAAATTCAATTTAAATCCTTTTGAAAAAAATCCTGACGATCAATTGGGTATTCAACTTAATTTTAGAAATGTTCTGTTTTTTAATCGCGGCAAACAGCACTATACAACATCGTATACGTTTTTAGATAACACCACGCGAAGTGTTTTATCTATTGGCTATATAGAAAATAGTATTCAAAGTCATCAGCTTAATTTCAATCATAAATTATCAGGCAATTGGCTAATCAATATCCTTTCAACTTTAGAAAACAATGCTAGTGTGAGTGAGAATTATGCGAGTAGGAATTACACTTTTGAAGAAACGCGCTTCAATCCTAAATTATCATATTTGTTTAACGATAATTCTAGCTTTGATATCTTTTATCAATACGAAGATAAAACAAACACTATAGGTGATCTTGAGGCTTTAGAGCAACAAAAATACGGCGCATCATTCACCTTTAATAATAAAGAAAAAGGAGCCTTAAATGGCGAATTCAACTTTCTATCTAATCGCTTTGAAGGTTCGGCCGGCACACCTGTAGCCTACCAAATGCTAGAAGGCTTGCAACCAGGAAAAAACTTTACATGGACATTACTTGCTCAAAAAAAACTAACTAATTTTTTAGATTTGAATTTTACTTACTTCGGAAGAAAAACAGAATCGAGCAAAACCATCCATACGGGTTCTTTTCAATTGAAAGCTTATTTTTAGAGCTGTTTAACATCATCTACTTTCTCGAAAACCGAAATAATTGTTTTTACTGCATTGATATAAAACTCCGGGTGAATATTTTCAAAATCGTCCGTAGGTTCATGATAATCCTTATGGTCGTCTACTCCAAAATATAAGAATGGAATTTCCTTTTTATGAAAGTTTCCATGATCTGATGAATATGTCCAATTCTCCAAACCATCATGCCCATCATGGCCCGTAGCTAAGTTTAAACCTCCTGCACCTTTAGTTGATGTTACAATGCTTTTTAAAGTTTCGTTATAAGCCGTGCCAACAGCAAATAATACGTTATTATCACTGCGGCTTATCATATCCATATTAAGATTACAACGAATATTTTTTTCTGCTAAAACGTTACTTTTTACAAAAAACTTAGAGCCTTGCAAACCTAGTTCTTCACCATCAAAGGCTGCTAAAATAACCGAATACTTAGGAGGGTGTGCTTGAAAATATTCAGCAAAACTAAACAAAGCACTTAACCCAGAAGCATTATCATCGGCACCATTATAAATTTCGCCCATATGGATGCCTTCATGATCGTAATGTGCACTTATTACAATATACTTTTTAGGCGACTCGCTACCCTTTATCCATCCAAGAACATTTACACCTTCAAAGGTTTGTCTTTTTTTATAAAAGGAAAATTTTTGTTCGTAGTTTTTAGTAAAAGGTAAAACCTTTAAAGCATGAAATTGGTTTACAATGTATTTACGTGCTTTTTCGGCACCTGCTGTTCCTGTTCTTCGGCCTTCAAAAGCATCGGACGATAAGGATTCTACATGTTTCAGTAATGTAGTTTCGTTAAATAAAAGCGTAGAGCTTCCTTGAGATTGACTTGTTCCTTCAAAAGAAAACATAACACAATGAAGGGTAATTAGAAATAGGTGTTTAAGCATATTGGGGGTTGATAATCTGTAATTTTTCATCTTAAAAAAACAGACTCATTAATGGTGAAATAAATATACGTAATTTTTTACATACTAGATTTTTTAATAAAAAAAGCATCTCCGTGGAGATGCTTTTTATTAACACTTACCTACTACCGTAGGATTTACTTAACACTATATTTTTAGTGAAGATTAACCTTCACAACTTTTACATTCTTTCTTTTGCTTAAATTTTTGTGCAGCATTCATACTGTGTTGATAGTATAAAGACTTAACACCTAATTGCCAAGCAGTAACATATATTTTATTAATCTCTTTTACAGGCATATCTGGGTGCACCATAATGTTTAAAGATTGTGCTTGATCTATATGGTTTTGTCTGTTAGCAGCCTGATAAATAATAGTCATCTGGTCGATTTCAGAATATGTTTTAAACACATCTTTTTCATGATCGGTAAGTTCATCTAAATGTTGAACTGAACCATCGTTATCGCGAATAGACCTCCAGATTTCATTAGTATTAATTCCTTTTTCTTTTAAAAGATCTAATAAAAACGGGTTCTTGATAGTTGTTTTAATTTTAGCAATATCTTTTACATAACTGTTAGACCAAATTGGCTCGATACCTTGAGAAACTTGTCCTAAAATAAATGCTGAAGATGTTGTTGGAGCTACTGCATTAAGCGTTGTATTACGTCTGCCATAACCTTTTAAAACTTCTGGCTCACCAAATAATACTGCTAATTCTTTTGATGCTTTAACAGATTTTTCTTTAATAGTTTTAAAGATTTCACTGTTTAAATCGAAAGCTTCTTGACTATCGAAACCTACCATTTTAGATTGTAATAATGAGTGCCATCCTAAGGCTCCCATACCTAAAGCTCTATTTTCTTTAGCGAAAGTATAAGCTTTTTCCATAAACATGAAAGTGTGCCTATCATCACGACTATCAGAATCTCTATAAACTTCTAATTTTGTAATAAACTCTTCTAATACCGCATCTAAAAAGTATACCATAGTTTCTACAGCATCGGTATCTTTCCATTTATCGTAATGTAATAAGTTTATTGAAGACAATACACAAACAAAAGACCAACGATCGTTTGTAGGTAGCATAATTTCAGAACATAAGTTACTTGCGTAAATCTCATGGTTCTTATCTTTATAAACATCAGGAGCATTATTGTTTGCATTATCTCTAAAGAAAATATAAGGGTATCCTATTTCTCCTCTACGTTGTAATACTTTTGCCCAGATTGCTCTTTTATCAGCATCACCATCAATCATTTCTTGCATCCACTCGTTACCTACAGTAACACCATGGGTTAACTCTTGAATTGGGTTTCCTTCTGTTCCTATTTCTAAAAACTCGTGAATATCTTGGTGCTCAATTGGTAAATAAGGTGAAAAACGGCCACGACGTACAGAACCTTGACTTACAACATCTACCATTTTTTCGAAAAGTTGCATGATGTGAACTGCACCAGAAGACTCTCCATTATTTTTTACAGGTGCACCTCTATGACGCAATTTCCCGAAATAACCTGATGTACCACCACCAAGTTTAGACATCATTCCCACTTCTGATTGTGTATATAGAATATCTCCCATATCATCAGAAATGTGCGAACCAAAACAACTAATTGGTAAGCCTCGACGCTTGCCAAAGTTAGACCACACTGGTGAAGCTAAAGAGTAATACCCTTCTGCCATGTATCCGTAAAATTTATCTGCAAAACCATCGATTTTTAAAATCTCTTCGGCTCTTTCTGCTATTTCTCTAATTCTAACTTCCGGTGTTGTATCATCGGTAAGGTATCCTGAAGCTAAAAATTGACGACTATTTTCGGTTAACCATTTAATTTCTGGTTGTTTTCCAATTTCTTTTCTAGCTTCTTTTCTTGCTTTCTTTAAATCATCATAGTTAGATGATTTGGTGTTTTCATTTAAACTCGTGTCTGTTTGGTTCTGTGTCTGATTGTTCATTTTTTAAAATAAGTCGTCGCTAGTTATACTTTTTGTTCTTTTACTGTAGTTAATGGAGCGCTTTACAAAGAAATCGCCATGCTTAGTACCGATTATTTCATCGTCAAACCATTCGGTTTTTTGCACTAACTCTTCGTTAACTTCAAATACTTTTTCAATACCAATACTCTCTAATGAATTGTTGAAACGGTTTTTAATAAACTCGTTAACAACATCTTTTGGCAAGAAATCTAATTCACCGTCTTCAAAAATCCAGTCTACAATATCACTTTCAGAATCGAAAGCTTCAATACATAACTTTTTAATTAAGTCTGCATGCTCATCGTCAAACCACGTTGGGTTTTCTTCTTTAATAATTTTAATAATATCGATTCCAAAATCGCCGTGTATTTGCTCTTCTTTAGAAGTAGCTTCAACAACATTAGAAACACCTTTAAGCATGTTTTTATGCTTATTAAATGCCATAATTATTAAAAATTGAGAAAATAAAGACACGTGTTCGATAAATAAAGAAAACAGCAAAATAGATTCTGCATAATCTTTATTGTTTTCACTTTTTGCGTTTTTTAAGGCGGTTTCTAAATAATGAACACGTCTCATAATTACTGGTTTCTTCTTTAAGTTTTTAAACTCGTTGTTTAAACCTAAAATTTCCAATAAATGAGAATATGCATCATGATGGCGCACTTCACTTTCTGCAAATGTTGCTCCTACCGATCCAATTTCTGGTTTCGGCATTTTATTATAGATATCTCCCCAAAAACTTTTTACTGCAACTTCAATTTGAGAAATAGCCAACATCGTGTTCTTTATGGCATTTTGCTCAATTGGAGTTAATCTTGTTTTAAAATCTTGTATATCACTTGTGAAATTAAATTCTGAATGAATCCAATATGAGTGACGAATAGCATCCACATAATCATTCAATGCAGGATATTCGTAAGGTTTTAAATTAATTCTTTTTTCAAAAATATTTGTTTTTCTACTTCTTGCCTGTTCGTTTCTATATAGTATGTAAGCTTTTGCTACATCATGAAAAGAACTTTCCATTAATTTATCTTCAACAAGATCCTGAACTTGCTCTACGTTTGGCAAGTAATTAATATCTTTTGATTTTCTATCTAATAATGTTTGTAAAACTTTTACCGCAACTGTTTCGGCATCTTGTTTAGAACCGTTTCCAACCGAAAGCATCGCTTTTTCAACAGCACTAGCAATTTTACTCAAAACAAAGGGGCTTGTTTCGTAATCTCTTTTTATAATTTGTGTAATCTCCATAGTTATCTTTTATTAATCGCTAGACAGTCATTTAGAATAATGTTGATAATTCAAAATTCTATTATTTAATCTGTAAAATTGTGTTATATTTTTCTTTAAGAGAAATAAAAAGAGGCTTCTTTCGCATCGCTTTTCTAAATAAATTTGAGAAGAAAAGTTTTGCCTTTTTTGCCGACAACAAAGATTGACAATTGTTGCTGAAAATGAAAGGGTATTTTATAAACATTGTCAACAAGTTTTTAACAATTATGCAATCTCGCAAAAAAGGGCTGCTTTTTTTATGAGATTCTTACTGTATTGAATATCAAATTATTATAAATCAAAAAAATCAAACTTTAGACTAAAATTTCATTGCTTCAATTCACCTTAAAACCCCTTATTTTACACTTGTTGATACCTTATTTTAGAACCTCAATTAAACCTAGTTTTCACTAATTATTGAAACATAAGTTTTGAGTATTTTGGATATAAAATTTCGTAAAATCAAAATATTTAACACCCTTTTTTTATTTTTTTCCTAAAAAACATTTTGGAAAATTAATTTTTAGTTCACAAAAAAAATGAAGCTTTTGAGGCTTCATTTTTTTTAAATATTAAGATATTGTATTTTATTTTTTCTTATAAAGTTTCGGCTACTTTTTCTAATTCCGCGTACCAATCTTCACCAAACTTCCTAATTAAAGCTTCTTTTACAAATTTATAAACCGGCACACCTAATTCTTCACCAAGCTCACAAGCATCGTCACAAATTTGCCATTTATGATAATTTACAGCAGAAAACTCAGAATAACCTTGAACTCTTACTGGGTATAAATGACAAGAAACTGGCTTTTTCCAATCAATCTCACCTTGATTATAAGCTTCTTCAATAGCACAAAGCGCTATGTTTTTTTCATCGAAAATAACATAAGCACAATCAGCTCCATTAATTAATGGCGTTTCCAGATCACCATCTTCCGATGTTGTGTAAGTACCTTGAGCTTCAATAGCATCAATACCTTCCTGACGCAAAAAAGGTTTCACTTTAGGGTAGATTGCCTCCATGATTTTAATTTCGTCTTCCTCTAAAGGAGCTCCAGCATCACCATCGATACAACAAGCACCCTTACACGCCGAAAGGTTACACAAGAAATCTTTTTTTACTATTTCTTCAGAAATAATTGTTTTACCTAGTTGAAACATATTATATTTTACGTTATAAAGTGCAAAAATAGTTAATCTTAAATTGAAATTAATTAATTTAATAATCTACTTTTGCCGAAAAATTGAGATTTCTCAGTTTAAACAGTTTTTACTAAGAAAAACGTAAGCAATTTTACGATTTATTAAATTATAAAAAAGACATGCAATTTAATTTTAAAGAAATATTTACAGCCTTTATGGTATTATTCGCAGTAATCGATATTATAGGTAACATTCCTATTGTTATAGATTTACGCAAAAAAGTAGGACATATACAAAGCGAAAAAGCCTCTATAATTGCCGGGGTCATCCTTATTGTTTTTCTGTTTTTAGGAAAAAGTATTTTAAACCTTATTGGTATTGATGTAAACTCGTTTGCTGTTGCAGGTGCTTTTATCCTGTTTTTCATTGCTTTGGAAATGATACTTGGCATTACACTTTATAAACAAGAAGAAGAAGCTTCTATGACTACAGCAGTATTTCCTCTGGCATTTCCACTTATTGCAGGACCAGGTAGTTTAACCACTTTATTATCTCTAAGAGCAGAATTTAGAACAGAAAACATTATTGTTGCTGTTTTAATGAATGTTATCATTATTTTTATCGTTTTAAAAACATCTGCTAAAATAGAAAGTATAATTGGCCAAAACGGTATTAATATTATACGTAAAATATTTGGTGTTATTTTACTAGCCATTGCTGTAAAATTATTTGCACATAATATTAAAGCTCTATTTGAAGTAATATAACCTTATATAGTATGAAAATTTTATCTGTAGTTTTAAGTATTATCGCATTAGGACTTATTATTTTTAATTTTACTCAAATAAATTTCGACAATCCTTTTAAAGGACAAAGCATGATTGCTATTATTACTATAGTAGCATCACTTTGCGCGATATTATTAATGTTAATTTTAGGAGTCTCGAAAAAAATTGAGCAAAAAGTAAAAGACCACAAATAGTATGTACGATGCTTTAATTATTGGCGGTGGTGCAGCAGGCTTATCTTGTGCTTTAGTTTTGGGTTCCGCCCAAAACAAGACCTTTGCGCAGGATAAACAAATTGCAATTATCACCCACCAAAAAACATCGCACCTACAAACCGCATTGTTTAATAATGTTTTAGGTTTAGCACCTGGCACTACTGGAGAATCTATTTTAGATGAAGGAAAAAGCCAACTCGCTTCCCTCTACCCACATGTTGAGCAAATAGATCATGAAAAGGTTTTAAAAATTTTAAAACAAACCAATGGCTTTGAGATTATTACTAATAAAAGCACCTATAAATCTAAAATTGTAGTTATTGCAGTTGGTTACACCAGTTTAATAAATATAGAAGGTTTAGAACAATACATTGAACCACACCCAAGAGCAGCCTTAGAAAAAGATAGAATTTGGTTAAAAAACACAGACCATTTAATTGAAGAAAATTTATATGTTGCCGGTACTTTAGCAGGATGGCGTAGTCAATTTGCTATCGCTTCCGGAAGTGGCGCACATGTAGCTACAGATATTTTAACACTTTGGAATGGAGGTAAACATGTAAAAGTGCATGATAAAAAGATATAACAACATTATTGTTGTAAAATAAAAAAGCTCTGATAAATTATCAGAGCTTTTTTTTATGCCATATATTTTAGAACGCGTAACGCTGTGGTCCGCCTCGTCTAATTTCTTCACTACAATGTGCTTCAAATTTTTTAAAGTTTTCACGAAACGCATTGGTAAGTTTAAAAGCTGTTTTATAATATGCATCATCATCATTCCAAGTTGCTCTCGGACTTAAAACCTTAGTTGGTACTCCAGGACACTCTCTTGGTTGTGCCACACCAAATACCGAGTGAATATGGTATTTATCGTAAGAATACAGTCCTAAATCTCCATTTAAAACCGCATTAATCATAGCGCGTGTGTATTTAAGTTTCATACGGGTTCCCACCCCATAAGGACCGCCAGTCCAGCCCGTGTTTACTAACCAAACATTTACATTAGCATCAATCATTTTTTTACTTAACATTTCGGCATATTTCGAAGGATGCAAAGGCATAAATGGCGCTCCAAAACAAGCAGAAAATGATGGTGTAGGCTCTACAACACCCGCTTCTGTACCGGCAACTTTAGCCGTATATCCAGAAATAAAGTGATAAGCAGCCTGACTTGGCGTTAACTTAGAAATAGGAGGCAAAACTCCAAAAGCATCAGCCGTTAAAAAGAAAATATTTTTCGGGTTCTTTCCTATAGATGGTTTTCTAATATTTTCAATGTGATCTATTGGGTAACTTACTCGTGTATTTTGAGTTATCGATGTATCGGCAAAATTAACATGTCCGTTTTTATCTAAAATAACATTTTCTAAAATCGCTCCTTTTTTAATAGCAGCGAAAATCTCAGGCTCATGATCCTTATCTAAATTGATAACTTTAGCATAACAACCACCTTCAAAATTAAATACCGAGTTTTCTTCGGTCCAACCATGCTCATCATCTCCAATTAAACTTCTATTTGGGTCTGTAGAAAGCGTTGTTTTCCCAGTTCCGGAAAGTCCAAAGAAAATAGCCGTATCCCCATCTTTACCAACATTGGCACTACAGTGCATTGGTAACGTATTTTTAAACACCGGTAAAATGAAATTTAACGCAGAAAATATACCTTTCTTAATTTCCCCAGTATAACCGGTACCACCAATTAAGGCAATTTTTTTAGTGAAATTTAAAATAGCAAAATTATGTTGTCGCGTGCCGTCTTCATCCGGAACTGCCATAAAACTTGGTGCGTTTACAATGGTCCATTCTGGAGTAAAGTTTTCCAACTCAGCTTCAGTTGGGCGTAAAAACATATTATAAGCAAATTGATTGCTCCAAGGAAACTCATTGATAACTCTAATATTCAATTTATAATTTTCATCTGCGCAAGCATAACTATCACGAACAAAAAGTGTTTTCCCCGAAAGGTAATCTACAACCTTATCATATAGTTTATCAAACTTATCTGTATCGAAGGGGATATTGACATCGCCCCACCATATTCTATCTTTTGTAATATCATCTTTTACGATAAACCGATCTTTTGGAGAACGCCCCGTAAATTCTCCTGTATTAACTGCTAAAGCACCTGAAGAAGCCTCTACAGCTTGTCCATTTTCAATAGCAATATCATGTAACTCTTCTGGTGATAATTGATAATGAACTTTGGCGTTTTTTATGCCATAAGTTTCTAACTCAAACGTTTTCGTAAATTGTGCGTAATTACTCATATTTCGATGTTAAATTAATTATCCCGTAAATTTAAAACAAATAAATCGAATTTTCTTTAAATTAAATTCAAAATTAGTTTTGTTTTTTTAAGAAATCAATAAACACAAGCACCCAAGCCACTATTAAAAGTAGTCCACCAACAGGTGTAATTACACCAATGGTTTTAAAATCGAAACCAGTTAACACATTGGTTGACAAACCATAAATAGACCCCGAAAAGAAGAGCACCCCAACCACTACTAAATAGAATATTTTAGTTTTAGATTTTACAGAAATATAAGTTGTGCTTCCAACAAATAAAAGAAACAAAGCATGATACATTTGGTAACGCACACCCGTTTCAAAAGTTTGTACAGATTCTGGAGAAATTAAAGCCTTTAAACCATGCGCCCCAAAAGCCCCTAAAATAATACTTGTAACACCTAAAATAGCAGCTGTTAATAAAATAGTTCTGTTCATATCCTTAAAAATCTTTTAAATATTCATTAAATTAGTAAAGTCGAAACCACCTTTTACCTACAATCGACTACCAAACAAAACTACTCAACTAAACTCAAAATGCGAAAAATTTTAATCATTGGTTCAGGAAAATCTACTTCTTATCTTCTAAAATATTTATTAGATAAATCTGAAGAAGAAAACATATTTATCACCATAGGCGATTTAAATGTTGAACACGCCCAAAAATTAACAAACGGCCATAAAAATGCAAAAGTTATAAAGCTCGATGTTTTTGATGAAAGCTCAAGAAAAACAGCCATTCAAAATGCCGACATTGTAATATCTATGCTTCCGGCGCGCTTTCATATTGAAGTCGCCAAAGACTGCGTTTTCTGTGGCAAGCATATGATAACAGCATCTTACATAAGCCCAGAAATGCAAAACCTAAACCAAAAAGCCATAAAAAAAGGTGTAATTTTAATGAATGAAATTGGTGTAGACCCTGGCATAGACCACATGAGCGCCATGCAAGTTATAGACAAAATTAGAGACGATGGTGGAGAAATAATACTTTTTGAATCTTTTACTGGCGGACTTGTAGCACCAGAAAGTGATAATAATTTATGGAATTACAAATTCACCTGGAACCCAAGAAATGTAGTAACAGCAGGCCAAGGTGGTGCCGCAAAGTTTTTACAAGAAGGTACATATAAATACATTCCTTATAATCGATTATTTAGAAGAACTGAATTTTTAGATATTGAAAATTTTGGCCGCTTTGAAGTTTATGCCAACCGAGACTCTTTAAAATACCAAACCATTTATGGACTTCAAAACATAAAAACACTTTACCGAGGCACCATGCGCCGTGTTGGATTTAGCAAAGCATGGCACATATTTGTAACGTTAGGCATGACTGATGATAGCTACACCATAGATGACAGTGAAAATATGAGCTATCGCGATTTTGTAAATGCCTTTTTACCATACAGTCCAACAGATTCCGTAGAACTTAAACTGCGTTATCAACTTAAAATTGATCAAGATGATATTGTTTGGAACAAACTTATTGAACTCGATATTTTTAACCCAAACAAGAAGGTTCACCTAAAAAAAGCAACGCCTGCACAAATACTTCAAAAAATACTTATGGACAGCTGGACCTTATCTCAAGAGGATAAAGACATGATTGTTATGTATCATAAATTTGGTTACGAAAAGGCAGGAAAACAATATCAAATAGACTCCAACATGGTAACTATTGGCCAAGACCAAACCTATACAGCCATGGCAAAAACAGTTGGATTACCTGTTGCTATTGCCACACTTGCTATTTTGAATAAAGCTATTACAACACCTGGAGTACAACTGCCAATTAACAAAGAAGTTTACACGCCTATTTTAAAAGAGTTACAAAATTTCGGAATTACCTTTAAAGAAAAACAAGTACCATATTTAGGCTACAATCCTTTAAACCATTAAACTTTTCAAGTATATAAAATGCTTAGTTTAAGTTTCTTCTTTCTATAAAAAACTGCTTCATAAGCGCCGAAGCTTCTTCTGCTAAAACGCCTCCTTTTATAGTTGTTTTGGGATGAAGCTTAGTATTTAAGTTAATACAACCACGCTCCATATCTCGAGCACCATACACAATATTAGAAATCTGACTCCAATACAAAGCACCGCCACACATTTGGCAAGGCTCTAGCGTAACATACAAAGTACACTTCTGTAAATACTTACCTCCTAAAAAATTTGCAGCTGCAGTAATGGCCTGCATTTCCGCATGCGCTGTAACATCGTTCAGAGTCTCAGTTAAATTATGTCCGCGAGCAATAATTTTATTATCAATAACAATAACGGCTCCAACAGGAATTTCACCACTTTTATAAGCAGCCTCAGCTTCCTGAAGTGCTTTTTTCATAAAATATGTATCATCAAAAGGTTGTATCATAAAAGCAAAAATACAATTTGAAATCATTTATTTAAGCTTCGGCAAGAAAATTGATAACAATAATTAACGCACAAAGTTCATCTAGATTTATTAAAATTCAAAATCTGTTTTAATATGAAAAAATTCTACTCCATTTCTATCCCTAAACCTTGCCATGAGAATTGGAACACCATGATTTCCGAAGAAAAAGGTCGATTTTGCAACTCTTGCTCTAAAACCATTATCGATTTTACTCAAATGGATACCATGGAAATTCAGGATTTTATTGATCAAAACAAAGAGAACAATATCTGCGGACATTTTAAACAAACACAACTAGATAGTATTAATCTACATATTCCATCACATGTTTTAACTCAACGACAAAGCTTTAACCACATATTTTTATGGACGCTACTCATTGTTATGGGAACCACTTTAATGAATTGCACCAATAAAAACGGTGCCAAACAAAAAATTGACAGTATTGAAATTGTAGACTCTATATCCAGTAAAACTATCAATATTTTAGAAGCGTTACCAAAAACAACTAAAAAAGATAGCCTCGCAAAAAAATCATGCAGTACTATTTCAAAAGAAATAAAAATTACAGATGGATTAATAATTACTGACACTCTTGGCGAGCCAACAATATTAGAAACTCCTCCACCGGTAATAGAACCGATAATTATTCCAGATATAAAAATAATAGAGCCTGTTATCATGGGGGATGTTGTAGCAGAAGTTCCAATCACAATCGGTTTTCTTACAATAGAATCTCCACCAGAATTCGAAAACACACCAAAAAGCCTCACAATTAAAGAAAAAAGAGACTATTTTTCTGAGCGTATCTCAAAAATAGTTACTAAAAATTTCGACACTTCAATTTGCCCAGAATTAACAGGTAAACAAAAATTTTTTGTTCAATTTAGAATAAACGAACACGGTAAGGTCGCTAACATTAAAGCAAGAGCACCTCATCCTAACTTAGAAAAAGAAGCAAAACGCGTTATCAACCTTTTACCACAATTTACCCCAGCAAAACAAGCAAATAAGCCCACAAGTATAGTTTACAACCTACCAATTGTTTTCACTGTAGAAGAATAATAAAAATCATGTACTTTTGCGACGTGAAAAGCAAACTTTTAAACCACATAAACTCCCCCAAAGAACTTCGTCTTTTAAACCAAAAAGACTTACCTCAACTTGCACGAGAATTACGTGAGTTTATTATTGATATTGTTGCAACCAAAGAAGGACATCTAGGTGCCAGCTTAGGCGTAGTTGAATTGACTATTGCATTACACTATGTTTTTAACACACCAGAGGATCAACTTATTTGGGATGTTGGCCACCAAGCATATGGTCATAAAATATTAACCGAACGTCGTGAAAATTTCCATACCAACAGACAATTAAACGGCATTAGCGGCTTCCCAAAACGCAGCGAAAGTGTTTACGACACTTTTGGAGTTGGGCATGCTTCTACATCTATTTCGGCCGCTTTAGGCATGGCAATTGCCTCAAAACTAAAAGGTGATTTAAAAAAACAACATATTGCCGTAATTGGTGATGCTAGTATTGCTGGCGGTATGGCATTCGAAGGATTAAATCATGCTGGAGTTACCGATGCTAACTTACTAGTTATTTTAAATGATAATGCTATTGGAATCGACCCAAGCGTAGGCGCCCTAAAGCAATACTTAACCAACGTTAAAAAAGGCACACAAAAGCAAGACAACATTTTTGAGGCTTTAAACTTCAACTATTCCGGACCTATAGACGGACACAATTTACCCGCTTTAATTGAAGAATTAGAACGTTTAAAAACTGTTAAAGGCCCTAAGTTTTTACACGTAATAACAACTAAGGGCAAAGGCTTAAAGCAAGCCGAAGAAGACCAAGTAAAATACCACGCACCAGGAAAATTTAATGCCAAAACCGGTGATTTAAATATTAAAACACCCATTGTTGAATCCCCAAAATATCAAGATGTTTTTGGGCACACTATTGTAGAATTAGCTAAAACAAACAAAAGCATAGTAGGTATTACACCTGCCATGCCAACGGGAAGTTCTTTAAAACACATGATGAACGAAATGCCCGACCGTGCTTTCGATGTTGGTATTGCCGAGCAGCATGCCGTTACCTTAGCCGCAGGTATGGCAACACAAGGCTTAGTAGTATTTTGTAATATTTACTCAACGTTTTTACAACGCGCTTACGATCAAATAATTCATGATGTAGCCATACAGAAACTCCCTGTTATTTTTTGCTTAGATCGCTCTGGTTTGGTTGGTGAAGATGGTGCTACGCATCATGGTGTTTTCGATTTATCGTACTTAAGATGCATTCCGGATTTAATAATTTTTGCACCAAGAAATGAAATCGAATTACGCAATATCATGTACACCGCGCAATTAGGTTTAGAATCCCCTATTGCTATAAGGTATCCACGCGGGCGAGGTGTAACTGTAGATTGGAAACAACCCTTTTCTAAAATTGAAATCGGCAAGGCTACTGAATTAAAGAAAGGAAAAAACCTAGCTATTTTAAGTATTGGTAGTATATCGAAAAGCGTAAGTAAAGCTATTGAAAATCTCAATGTTTCTCATTTTGACATGCGTTTTGTAAAACCTTTAGATGCTAAACTATTACATAGCATTTTTAAAAATAACATCACTATTATTACCGTTGAAGATCACGCAATTACCGGCGGTTTCGGGTCGGCTATTTTAGAGTTTGCAGCGCAACACAATTACAAAAACACCATTAAAACCTTAGGCATTCCTGACCAATTTATGGATCATGGCAAAGTTGATGAGTTATTCAAATTAATCAACTTAGATGTTGATGGCTTAAAGGAGTGCTTCATTCAATTTGCTTAATATTTCCACCCTGTTATATAGATATTGATACCTATCAAATAAAAAATGAACTGTTTCGGTTTCTGAAAGATAAGTACTCTTAAAAATTTCGCTATTTTTAGACTACACGTTATTGAACCGCAAAATACTTATCTGCAAAACTTTACAGTTTGCATAAAAAAAGACAGCCATGACCAACCAAAGAACTTTAGCAATTATAGGCACCGGACCGAGAGGCGGGTATGCCTTAGAAAATTTAATTCAAGAACTTATAAAAGCAAATAGCTTATCAAACATACATATATTACTTTTTGAAGAAACAGGTCTTTTTGGTAATGGCCAAGTTTACAAAATGGACCAAGTATCGAGCAACTGGATAAACATAAATGAAAGAATTCTACATTTAGATAACCGTGAAGCCATTAATATTGATAAAATTAAAATACCTGCATTCCCTTCTTACCACGAATGGATAGACAAAGATTTTAATAAAATAACCAAAGCGAAAGCAGATACTTATCCGCCACGCGCACAGGTTGGCGAGTATTTAAAACAAAGGTTTCAAACATTAGCAAATCCGCTTTTAACAGCCAACATTATTTCATTAGTAAAAGAAAAAGTAACAGAAGTAGAAACAGCCTCTAAAATAGTTTTAAAAACAAACTCAAACACTTACAAAAACATAGACGAGGTATTATTAACCATTGGTCATCAACCCACATTTACATCAAAACAAATTAAGGAATGGGAAGCTTTTGCTTCAGGAAAATCTAATATTAATTTATTTCAATCACCTTACCCTATTGCTCAATTTTTAAATTGCGACAACATAACCCACAAAAGTAAAATAGGAGTTCGCGGATTTGGATTAGCTATGATTGATGTTGTTAGAGGTATCGCTAATAAATTTGGAAATTTCATTATAACAGATGAAAACACCAAAGCATGCAGTTACAAAACAGATTATAAAATCACTGACTTATTTATTCCCTTTTCTTTAGACGGTTTACCTCCTGCTCCAAAACCGTTAAATGCAGAAATAGACAACTGGTTTAAACCTACTAAAAAACAGATTTCAGATTTTGAAGACATTATAAAAAATACATCAACTCAAAAAAAAGCAGAAAGCCCTTTATTTTTAATTCAAGCCATTACACCTATTGTTGCTAAAATATATCAAAAACTCCCACAGCATTATCTTCCTGAATTACCGAAGAAAGACATTGAAACTATTACAGAAAAATGGTTATTAGATCAAACATATCAGCACCCAACTATTATTCCTCAGCAACAACCCGCAGACCAAAGTATGCAGAATTTTGTTGGCATGGCAACTGGCAAAAAAGCAATTAGTTTAGATTTTTGCATTGGTCAGGTTTGGAGACATTGCCAACCCTCTATTTATGAGAAACTCTCTTTTAATTCATGTTCTGATAAAGTGTTTTCTGAAATTATTAAATTAGATGAAAGCACTAAACGTTACTCTTACGGACCGCCAGTAGAAAGTATTCAACAAATGCTTGCTTTACACGAAGCTAGCGTGATGACTTTAGACTTCGCAAACAATCCAGAATTCGAGTTAACAAATAACGGCTGGAAAATGCTTGTAAACCAAAAAGCAAAAACTGCAGATATTATGATTGACTCGGTTCTCGATGCTCCAAAAATAAACGCAGTGAACTCACCTATTATAAAAAACATGCTTACTAACGATTTAATTGAAGCCGTGCATGATGAGCTAGGTGTTGCCACTGATGAGAATGCTTATATAATTTCGAATAACTCCAACAATAAACCATCGATAGCATTACTTGGAAGACTAGCTAAAGGCACCGTTATTGGAGTAGACGCCATTTTAGAATGCTTTGGAACACGAGCAAAAAATTGGGCAAAAAAAGCAACAGAAAATCATGTAAATTGGCTAAAAAACTATTAATTTAGAAGAGACCCCCTAAAGACCCATTTCACATAAACCTTTAAACAAAGCCATCAAAAGTTAAGTAGAAGTTTCGTACATTTACAATACATCATAGTTTAAGAATAAAAAGAAGAAATGGACAAAACTCAAAAAAATTAATAACCTTTGCTTTTTATTTTAAATAATAGCAGAAAAACCTAGTGTAGTAGCTAGATGATATTCAAATTAGAAATCCAATATGCACTAAATGAGAAATCCGTATGTTTTCACTTGATATTCGAAGCCTTTATTTATGCTGCACATTAATTAATATTCTCAATATAGTATTAATTAGTTCGTTACACATTCAAGTAAAAAAACGATTTCCTGGCACTTTTTTAATCCTGATTAACTTCTGTTTAGGTGCCATGGGAAATGTGTTGGTGTTTTTTCGTGGCTATATTCCAGACTGGGCCTCTATACCTTTAGGCAATGTTTTACTTATTTCCTCATTAATTGGTTTATTAATGGGATTAGAACAATTTGTTAACAAAAAAGGAAGTCATATCCACAATTACATTTTAACGTCTATTTTTCTTATTATACACTCTTATTACACCTTTATAGAGCCCGATTTAAATGCTAGAAATATAAACATAGCCTTTGCCTACGTTATTATTAGTTTTCAAATTATCTATTTAATGTTTCGAAGAACCCCTATAGCGATGCGAAAAATTACACGCTCTATTGGTTACCTTTTTTGCGCTGTTTTTATAATTCAAGTGCTTCACATTATTTACAATGTGCAAAAAGAAGAGGTTGTGTCAGATTATTTTAAATCTTCAACTATAGAATCTTTATTTCTTTCAAGCTGGATTATTATTACCATTCTTATGCCTTATATTATTACTTTAATGTATAATAAGCGCTTAATCATAAACATAAATAAACAGGAAGAAAAGTTCTCTAAAGCCTTCCATGCTGCTCCTTTTGTTATTATGTTATCGAAATTTAGCGACGGCAAAATTTTTGAAGTAAATAAAAGTGTAGAAGCTCTTTCGGACTACAAAACAGAAGATTTAATAGGCTCGAACTCTTCCGAACTAAACTTATGGGGACAAAAAGATGATCGTGAAAAATTCTTGTCTAGCCTAAGTTCTAACGGTTTTGTTAAAGAAAACGAATATATCTTTCGAAAAAAATCGGGCGAACTATTCCCGGGATCAATGACGGCACAGGTAATTAATATTAATAATGAAGATTGTATTATTTCAGTAATAAACGATATTAGTAATAGAAAAAAAGCAGAGTTTAACTTAAGGAACAGCGAAGCCACTTTAAGAGAATTAAACTCTACAAAAGATAAATTCTTTTCGATAATTGCACACGATTTACGCACGCCTTTTAACGGCATTATGGGCTTTAGCCAAATACTTAGTGACCAAATTAAAGAGAATAACTACGAAGATATTGATGAGTATGCCGAAATTATCTATACCTCATCAGAGCACGCCATGGCTTTATTATCAAATCTTATGGAGTGGTCGAGATCGCAATCTGGACAAATGAAGTTCAACCCAGAGTATATTGATTTAATCGCTTTAATACAAAACACCTTAGATTTACTAAAAACCTCTTCGGAACAAAAACAAATACACATTAATCTCGACGCAGCTGCTAACATTATTGTGTATGCCGATAAAGAAATGATAGAAACAGTACTCCGAAACATTATTTCTAACGCCATAAAATTCACCCCTAAAAAAGGTATTATTAATATACAGACGAAAGAAATGGAGAGCGAGCACCTTATATCTGTAATAGATAGCGGTGTTGGAATTTCTAAAGACAATCTCGAAAAACTGTTTCAACTCGACAAATCGCACACTACAGCTGGCACAAACGATGAGAGTGGGACAGGCCTAGGATTAATACTTTGTAAAGATTTTATTGATTACCATAAAGGAAAAATTTGGGCAGAAAGTGAAGTTGGTGTAGGCACCAACATGAGATTTTGTCTGCCAAAAATAAACCCCTCAACAAATTAACGATTAATAAGCACTATGCTTACAAACTTATATAAGCTATAAGAAATCGCTCTTATAGTTCAGGGAAATAATAGAAGTCTATTATCGTTTTAAAAATTACATTTTTAGTATTTTCGTCGTTATGAATAAAATTGATATTCGCACTGTAGATGTTACGCAATATGTGCATCCGTTAAGAGAAGGTGGCTCACTTCCGGCCATAGTTAAGGCTGATGATAGCTTTCTATATGTATTAAAATTTAGAGGTGCCGGACAAGGAAAAAAAGCATTAATTGCTGAGTTTATTGGTGGAGAAATAGCACGTGCCATCGGCTTAAAAGTCCCTGAATTAGTTTTTATGAATTTAGACGACTCGTTTAGCAAAACGGAACCAGACGAAGAAATTCAAGACTTACTTAAATTTAGTGTAGGCTTAAATTTAGGCTTACATTTTTTATCGAGCGCTATTACTTACGATCCTTTGGTGAGCACAACAGGTAGCTTAACCGCCTCTAAAGTGGTACTTTTAGATAGCATTATTAGCAATATTGATAGAACTGCAAAGAACACTAATTTACTGCAATGGAATAAGGAACTTTGGGTAATAGATAATGGCGCTAGTTTTTATTTTCATCACGATTGGAAAAATTGGGAGAACCATTTAACCAGAACATTTCCGTTGATAAAAGACCATGTGCTTTTACAAAAAGCAACAAAACTAAAAGAAGCCGCTGTAGAAATTAAAAATTTGCTAAGTGCAGCTAAAATTGCAGAAATAATATCTAACATACCTGAAGATTGGCTTATAAGCGAATCTGACACTATGAGTAGTGATGACATGAGAGCAGCTTATATTGAGTTTATAAATTCGAGATATTCTAAGATTGATTTACTAGTTAAAGAAGCTGAAGATGCAAGATAAATATACATTTGAGTACGCCGTTATTAGAGTTGTACCTAAGGTAGAACGTGAAGAGTTTTTTAATGTTGGAGTTATTCTTTTTTCGAAGCGTAAAAAATTTCTTGGTATAAAATATTATATAAACCCAAATAAACTGAAAGCGTTTTCTCCGGAAGTAGAATTGGATTTATTTAATGATTATTTAAAAGCTTGGGAACTGGTTTGCGCCGGAAACCCAAATGGAGGTAGAATAGAAAAGATGGAACTATCGGATAGGTTTAGATGGTTAACAGCTTGTAGAAGCACCATTATTCAAAGTTCTAAAACACACTCTGGATTGTGCAATGATCCTGAAAAAATGCTAGAAGATATTTTTAATAGCCATGTGCTATAAATAATCAAACTCACAAAAATTCATTTAGAAAAACTAATCTTAGCTGATGAGCGCGTTAGGGATTGAACGGCCTGTTTGAAATCCTTTTTGTTTTTGCGAAAAAACAAAAAGATTGAGTAGTAAAAGCCCGACCCTTTTCGGGTAACGCCCAAAATATTTTAAAATCCTAGTATAGCTTTCGCGATAAGAAAATAGATAAGTATACCAAAAATATCGTTACTTGTAGTGATAAATGGCCCTGTGGCAATAGCGGGATCGACACCACGTTTATCTAAAATAATAGGCACAAACGTACCGATTAAGGCCGCCATAATAATAACGGTAATTAGCGCGATACCGATAGTCATAGATACAAGATACGAGGTTTTAAAACCAAAATGACTGATAAGTAAAACGATGAGTGCAATAGCAACACCATTTACTAAACCTAACGAAAACTCTTTAAGCAAACGTTTTAACAGTTTACCTTTTATAGTATTGTTTGCTAGACCTTGAACTACAATTGCTGAAGATTGTACACCAACGTTTCCGGCAGTTGCCTGTATGAGCGGAATAAACAACAACAACTCGGTATATTTAAGCATAGCTCCTGTAAAACCACTAATAATACTTGCGGCTCCAAGCCCTCCAAACATACCAATAAGTAGCCAAGGTAGGCGAGCTTTGGTGAGTTCCCAAACACTATCATCGGCCTCTACGTCTTGCGAGATACCGGCAGCTAATTGATAATCTTTTTCTGCTTCTTCTTTTATAACATCTACAATATCATCAATAGTAATACGCCCTAGAAGAATTTGTTTTCCATCGACTACAGGAATGGCTTCTAAATCGTACTTCGCCATAACCTGAGCAACAACTTCTACATCGTCGTGCACATTTACAGAATCTACACTTGAGATATAAATATCGGCGATTTTTTGTTCGTTTTTAGCAACAATAAGGTCCTTCAAAGATAAGCGCCCCACAAGTTTGCCTTGCTTATTTACAACATAAACGGAGTGTACACGCGTAACCTCTTCGGCCTGAACGCGAATACGGCGTAAACAGCCAGCAACTGTCCAGGTATCATAAACTTTTACAAGCTCTTTTGCCATAAGTCCACCAGCGGTATCCTCATCGTAAGCTAAAAGTTCATTAATTTCTGCCTTATGCTCTTCATCTATAATTTGAGCGATAACTTCTTGTTGACGCGATTCTGGAAGTTCTGCAATAATATCGGCAGCATCATCGGTATCTAACTCCTCAATTTCTTCGGCAATTTCTTTAGCAGAAAGATTTCTTAATACTTTTTCTCGATTGTCCTCATCGAGTTCCATTAAAATATCTGAAGTTGTTTCGGAATCTAGCAACTTTATAACATACATGGCCTCTTCTAGATCTATTTCATCTAAAATCTCGGCAATATCCGCGTGGTGAAACTCGTCTAAAAGTTCCTTAAGTTCGTTATCGCTTTTATTTGCGATAAGTTGCTCAACTTGTTCGATGAGTTCCTTAGTTAATTGAAACTGTATGTTTTCCGTTTCTTCAGACAAATGAAAAAATTTAAAAGGTTCTACTTGTCGTTTTCTAGCAATTGCGTAAGTTCTAAAAATGAGGCTACACTTAATTGCTCGGGACGTTGGCCAAATATACTATTTGCTTTTAAATTATCGGACAAATCGAATGTTTTTAAACTGTTACGAAGTGTTTTTCTACGTTGTTGGAAAGCTGTTTTAACAACCTTAAAGAACATTTTTTCGTCGCATGGCAACGAGTAATCTTCTTTACGTGTTAACCTTAACACACCAGAATCTACTTTTGGTGGTGGGTTAAACACCTCTGGAGGCACAGTAAATAAATATTCGGCATGGTAAAATGCTTGTACTAAAACAGAAAGAATACCATACACCTTAGATCCTTCTTTAGAACAGATACGCGCCGCAACTTCTTTTTGAAACATACCAGAAAACTCAGGTATTTGATCGCGCATTTCTAAAGTTTTAAAAACGATTTGTGTTGAAATATTATACGGAAAATTACCAATGATAGCAAAAGGTTCGCCGTTTAAACTTTCATTTAAATCGTATTTTAAAAAATCTTTTTCTATAATTCTAGGCGCCAAATTTAAGTAATTGGCTTGTAAATATTCTACCGATTCGGTATCAATTTCTACAACATACGTGGTAACTGGCTTTTTAAGCAAGTATTTAGTAAGCACGCCCATTCCCGGCCCTATTTCTAGAACGGTTTTGTAATTATTTAGCGTTAAGCTATCGGCTATTTTTTCGGCAACCGTTTCATCATTCAAAAAATGCTGACCCAGGTGTTTTTTAGCTCTTACTTGATTATTATTTGATTTGTATGCCACGAAATAGAATGTTTTAAGGAAAACACGAAGATATGAAACTTAAAAACAATACTTCTGCCATGATTGAAGTATTGTTTTTTCGGCTATAATATTGTTTCTTAGTATCAAGAAATGTAATGTTTCTCAAACCTCTTAGACTAAGACCGTATGCAGCAAACATTCACAGAATTTTCGACTAATGCCATTTTAAAAATTGGAGACGAATCGCTTTTAAGTATTTATAAAGAATCTACCCAAGCAGCACTATATACCTTTATTAGAACGCAGGACACCAAAGCCGAAATTATTGTAGATAGCATACCTTATACTATAGAAGCTGGAAGTTTGCTTGTACTTACACCTGTACAATACATTCAATTTGTAAAAGGAGAAAACTTAGTAGTTTATCAATTTAACCAGGAGTTTTATTGCATTAAAGATCACGACCAAGAAGTAAGCTGTGCTGGTTTGTTATTTTTTGGCAATGTACATGTGCCTTTAATTGGTCTAAGTACCGAAGAAGCTCACAAATTCTCGATACTTCATGAAGTTTTTATGGATGAATTTGATACTAAAGATAGCATACAAGCTGAAATGCTACGCATGCTTATGGCACGCTTTATTATAATAAGTACGCGTTTACTAAAAGCAAAAGAAGGTTTTGTTGAAACTACAAAAAACACCAAAATAGAATTGCTTCGTGAATTCAACATATTAGTAGAAACACATTTTAAAACTGAACATAGCGTAACTTTTTATGCCGATAAACTTTTTAAATCTCCAAAAACATTATCCAACACGTTTTCTAAGCTTAACACAAGTCCTTTACAAATTATTCACGACCGTATCATTCTAGAAGCAAAACGCTTATTAATCTATACCGATAAAACGGCTAAGGAAATAGCATACGAAGTTGGCTTTGAAGACACCTCTCATTTAAGTCGATTATTTAAAAAAAACACCTCTTTTTCTCCTTCAGACTTCAAAAAACAGCTTAAAACTACGGTTTAGGGAAAAATCGACAACTCTTCGGGTAATCTATCCATTCTATAGCACCTCTTATTGCTTCATCTTTGCACTGTATAACAAAAACATCAAAGACATGAAAACTAAAAACATATCCATTTTCAATTTAATTGAAATATTTAGAAGCAATAAGAAAGTAGCATTAAAGACTATTAGTCCTAAAACACATTGTGAGCAAAATCATTTATCAGATTTTTATTGCGATGCTGAAAAACCATACATCTCTTTCTAATTCGACAAAAAAACACCAAAGGGCAAAATTGACATGCCAAAAGGAAAAACCTACATGGTGTAACTCTTAAAACCGTCGCACCTTTGTACCAAGATAATCAAACACAAAAAATAATAAAAAAATTTAAAAATATGAGCACTTTTAACGTATTAACAAGAGAAGAAATAAGCGCAAATAACCAAGCTATTTTTGACAACTTAAAAAAAGCAGTTGGTTTTGTACCAAACTTATATGCAGCTTATGCATACAGTGATACTGCATTAGAAAACTATTTAGGTTTCGCCAATGCAAAAACCTCTTTATCTGCTAAAGAAAAAGAAGTTGTAAACTTAGCAGTAAGCGAGGTAAACAATTGTATTTATTGCCTATCTGCACATACAGCTATTGGTAAAATGAATGGTTTTACAGACGAGCAAATTCTAGAATTAAGAGCAGGACATTCTTCTGTAAATGATAAACTTAATGCTTTAGCCGCATTAGCTAAAAACATTACAGAAAACCGCGGAAGAACAGATGCAGCAGTTTTAGAAAACTATTTTAACGCTGGTTACACCAAAGCAAACTTAATTGATACTATATCGCTGGTTGGTGATAAAACAATATCTAACTACGTGCACAGCACAACCCAAGTACCAGTAGATTTCCCGGTAGCACAACCACTTGCAGAAACAGTAGCATAATTAAAACTCATAACCTTCGGGTTTTTAACATAAACAATTATTAACAACGCTTTATAAAAATAGAAGCACAATTAAATTTAAAGATGAAAAAAGTAGTAGCAATTTTAGTATTCGTATTAGCATTTGTAGTAAACTCAAATGCACAAGACGTAAAAACAGTATCTCTAGAACAAACTAAAGGAGAATTTACACAAAAGAATTTAACGATAAGTGAGGGTTCTTATATTTTCGAAATCGCGAACAACCATTCTGGTGTAGATGTTGGTTTTGTATTAATTCAAAAAGGAAAAGATGCAGCCAACCCAGAAAACCACATTAAAACAGCTTACGTAACACAAGTAGTTGCAGAAGGAAAAACAGAGAAATCTAATGTAACAACTTTAGAAAAGGGTGAATACGTATACTTTTGCCCACTAAACAAAACACCTCAGTACACCCTAACTGTGGAGTAATTAATAGTGTTTTTTATTTGTTGTAAAAGGCAGCCCTATTCGGGCTGCCTTTTTTTTGTATTTATATTTTAGCAGAAAAAAAAACCGTCTAAATATTTCTATCTAAACGATCTCTTGATGCTAAAAAACTAATATTATCTCGGTTAAAGAGTGACTAATTCAAATAAATAATTGTTTAGTTTTTGTAGCGTATTAATTTTATCACTAGAGTCTATTAATAGTGAAATATTGTTATTACTACCACCATAAGAAATCATTCTAATTTTTACATCTTGTAAAATCTGAAAAAGCTTAAAAGTGTCTTGATGATTAACAACAGTATGCCCAACTAAACAAACAATACTTTGGTTTTTATCGACCTCAATCGATGCTATTTTATCTAGCTCAACCAAAATTTTATCTAAATTTTTATCGTCATCAATAGTTAAAGACACAGCCACCTCAGAGGTTGTAATCATATCAATTGATGTTTGATAAGTTTCAAAAATTTCAAATACTTTTTTTAAGAATCCGTGTGCTTGTAACATACGAGCCGATTTAATTTTAATGGCTGTAATATTATCTTTAGCAGCAATAGCTTTTATTCCAGTTTCAGATGTTTTACTAGAAATTAAAGTACCATGCGCTTCTGGATTCATGGTGTTTTTTAATCGTACCGGAATACTATCTGCTCTAACAGGAGTAACAGTTTGTGGGTGTAGAATTTTTGCTCCAAAATAAGCTAACTCTGCAGCCTCATCAAAAGACAAGTCCGAAATAGGGTGTGTATTTTCAACATACCTAGGATCGTTGTTATGCATTCCATCAATATCGGTCCAAATTTGTACTTCTTCAGCTTTTATAGCTGCACCAATAATGGTTGCCGTATAATCACTTCCGCCACGTTGCAGATTAGAAACAGCTCCAGAATCATCTAAACAAATAAATCCTTGAGTAATATAAATATCTGCTGGTCCAGCATTATTTAAAACTACTTCCAAATGCTCTTTTATATAGTTAATGTCTGGCTCTTTGAAACCATCAATTTTCATAAAATCTAAAGCCGGCAACAATGCAGAGCTTACACCTTCTTGCTTTAAAAAACTATTAAACATAAAGGTCGACATTAATTCGCCTTGCGCAACAATTTGATTGTTTAGCAACTCCGAAGACTTCTTATAAGTACACTCTACCAAAAAGTTAAAAACCTCAGATACATATGCTTTTGTTTCTGCATTTAAACTTTCATTTTGAAGTAACGTATCAATAACTTCAAAATAAGTTTCGTGAAGTTTATTTATTTTATCTACAGCTTCATTCGCCGTGTTATTTTCAATATCACTTGCAATAGCAACCAATTGGTTTGTAGTTCCAGACATTGCCGAAAGCACAACAACTTTTTTAGCACCATCGTTGATAATACTTTTAACATTAAGCATATTCTCAACCGACCCGACCGAAGTCCCTCCAAATTTTAAAACTTTCATATGGATAATACTTTTATTTAGTTTATTTCTTAAG
Organism: Algibacter sp. L3A6; assembly: GCF_009796825.1. Lineage (GTDB taxonomy): Bacteria > Bacteroidota > Bacteroidia > Flavobacteriales > Flavobacteriaceae > Algibacter. The sequence goes on along the minus strand of NZ_CP047030.1, from coordinate 1,808,661 downwards.
CAAAACTAAAACTCTTAAGACCAATAATAGCATTTTTTAAAAAATATGTTTATTTTTGCACAAATTGTTAAATAGTTAACATGAAGACTGTATCTAACTGTGTAGAAGACATTTTAATTTCGCAACCTTATTTGGAGGAAGCGCTTTCTAGAAACATTATTAATTTTAGTGCATTAGCGCTAGAACTTACCGAACCTATTAGTAAAATGCTAAAAAAGGATGTTAAAGCAGGAGCGATTATGATGGCCTTACGCCGTTACAACCCACCAATTACATTAACCAATTCGGTTAAAATGAAACGCGTAATACAAAACCTAGGCGATATTACCGTACGCTCTAACTTAACAGATTACACAGTTAAAAACTCCGACACACTTATTGATAACCATGCAAAAATTCTAGCGCGCATTAATCAGGAGTCTAAATTATTCTACACCTTTACTAGAGGTATTCACGAAAGCAACATTATTATTTCCAGCAGTTTAAACGATTTTATAAAAGACTCACTAAAATTAGAATCTTTTATTGCCGTTCAAGAAGGCCTTTCGGCTATTAGCATCAACTTACCGCAAGACAACTCTAAAATCGCCGGGCTTTATTATCATTTTTTTAAACGATTGGCCTGGGAAGGCATTGTACTTTACGAAGTAATTTCTACCACCAACGAGTTTACTATTTTAGTAGAAGATGAATATGTAGACCAAGCTTTTGCTGCTATAAAACGAGTGAAATCTTAATTTTTAAATCTTAAATGATAGAGTATCTTTGCCCGAGATATTGAAATCATGATATTACGACATAAAGGCATTAACATATTCTATACCGACCAAGGTAAAGGCAGCGCAGTAGTTTTACTTCACGGTTTTTTGGAAAACACATCTATGTGGAACGACCTCACACCCACGCTATCAAAAAAAAACAGAGTTATTTGCATAGACCTCTTAGGACACGGAAAAACAGACTGTTTAGGCTACGTGCACAGCATGGAACTTATGGCCGATGCTGTTAGTGCAGTTTTAAAACATCTAAAAATCCGACGTTCTACATTTATTGGTCATTCTATGGGCGGCTATGTAGCGCTCGCTTTCGCGGAAGAAAATCCAGACGCATTAAAAGGCTTGTGCTTAATGAATTCTACGGCTAGCGCCGACACACCTGAAAAACAGCTAAATAGAGATCGCGCCATTTTAGCAGTAAAACAAAATCACAAAAGCTTTATTAGGATGGCTATTGTAAATTTGTTTAGACCAAAGAACAGAACCTTATATGCTGATAAAATAAAAAAAATTAGAAAAGACGCTCAAGAAACTCCCCTTCAGGGTATTGTAGCCGCTTTAGAAGGCATGAAAATCAGGAACGATCGTGAAGCGCTTCTCCACTTTACTCCGTTTAAGAAAATGTTAGTAGCAGGAAAAAAAGATCCTGTTTTACACTACGATATTCTTGTAGAACAAACACAAAACACAGAGGTTAAATTAGTTACACTTCCGGACGGACACATGTCGCATATCGAGAATAAAGACGAACTTCTGTTAAATTTAATGCATTTCATCGAAAAAATATAGCTTTTCGTCGTGTTTATTTATTATTTTTACTATATTCACAAAGTAAAAATCAACCCAAATGAATAACACACCCTACAAACCAGCCCTTTTACCTAAAATGTACTGCGGCGTTTTTGGTCACAATTTTAAGGTATCTAAAAAAGTAACCTACCACGTAAGTGAATACACGTGCTCACATTGTAAAAAGCAATTAACCACGAGTAGCAACGGCGCTCTAATAGAGCTAACTCCAAAATTTAAAGAAATAAACAACATTTTGGAACGTATACACACCAGCCGCAAAAACCGTAATAGTAAAAGCGAAATACTGATTGAAAACCTATAACCCCAAAAATTATGTTTTACTACAACCTTCCATCAACATTAATGCGTCCGCACCGCAAAGAAGTGCTTCAATTAATAAAACGCATTGTTTTAGACTACTCTATAAAAAAATAATTAATCGAAGTTTTTCCAACCTTGAGCTATTAAAGGAATTCGAGTGTTTGAGCGCGTTACTAAATGTACGCCTTCATTCTCATCCTTCATGTGCCCAATAATACTTAAGTGTGGATTTGCTTTAATTTTAGTAAAATCGTCTTGCGAAATAGTAAAAAGCAATTCGTAATCTTCACCTCCGTTTAAAGCAACGGTTGTGCTATCGATATCAAACTCCTCACAAACTGTAATTACAGTAGGATCTAGCGGAATTTTTTCTTCATATAAATCGCACCCAACCTTACTACTCTTACAAATATGTAAAATTTCTGAAGATAAGCCATCACTAACATCAACCATAGCTGTAGGTTTAACACCTAAATCTTTAAGTAACTTAGCAACATCTTTTCTGGCTTCAGGCTTTAACTGACGCTCAATAATATAAGTATAAGCCTCTAAATCTGGCTGACTGTTTGGATTCACTTTATAAACTTCCTTTTCTCTTTCAAGAACTTGCAAACCCATATAAGCAGCACCTAAATCTCCAGTAACCACCAACAAATCACCTGGTTTTGATGTATTTCTATAAACCTCTTCACCTTTAGCAACTTGCCCTATAGCAGTTACAGAAATTAATAAACCAGTTGTAGACGATGTAGTATCTCCACCAACTACATCAATATTGTAAATTTTTGCAGCAGTTTCAATACCAGCATACAACTCTTCAACAGCTTCTAAAGGAAAACGATTAGAAACCGCTATCGACACTGTAATTTGAGTAGCCTCTGCATTCATGGCATAAACATCAGATAAATTAACAACAACAGCTTTATAACCTAAATGCTTTAAAGGCATATAGCTTAAATCGAAATGCACATTTTCCACCAATAAATCAGTAGTTACGACTATGTTTTTATCATCAAAATTTAAAACAGCAGCATCGTCTCCAATTCCTTTTACGGTAGAGCTATGCGAAATTTCAAAATTTTTAGTTAAATGCTCAATAAGTGCAAATTCACCTAAAGTACTTAATGGTGTACGTTGTTGATTTTTATCTTCTATCATGCTGCAAAAATAAGAAGCTAATTTCGTTTTTAATAGAAAAACGAGAGCAAACCTTTAGAATTATACATATTAATGCTAGAACCAATTTTAAATTAAATTTTTCCGTGCTTAACAAAAAGTTAATCTACCCGGTTAAAACAACATACTCAAACCGAGTCTGTTTTTTCAAACTAAAACACGCCCAAATTTACCATCCACCGATTTTTTCTCTTTAACGAGCTAAACAAGCATGCGCTTCATCGATTAATAACAATATTTCATCGATAATTTTGTCAATTTGCTTAAATTCGTAATCCCAAATACTATCAACTTATGGAACATAATTTACCTCTAAATATGTTTTGCGCCTCTTTTGGCCATAACTATTTTCTTATTGAACGTACAAGCTTCGAGATGTCTCAACTTATATGCAAATCTTGCGGTGCACAATTTAATTACAACACCAATGGTGATATTGTAAAAGCAAAAATGAATTACACCAATTTAGATGAGATTATAAAAATTTTAAGACCAAGTTAATCTGTAAAATTTTCATTTTTCTTCATACTAAATTAGACTTCCATATTTCAAAAAAACGAATGAATTTCATATCAATTCTGCTATAAATTCATTTGAAAATCAGGACAATATGCAACCAAAAGCTAGTTCATAAAAAAAACCTATCAAGCTATATGCTAATATAATGTTAGGTTCTATGGAAATCCATGACTTATATTGTATATTTGTACTCTATTTAGAGCAAATCTAAATTCAAAATATATGATAAAAGTTTCTGAAACAGCTAAAAAGAAAGTTATCGAACTAATGACAGACGATGGCTATAATCCTAGCGAAGATTTTGTTCGTGTTGGGGTAAAAAGTGGTGGTTGTTCTGGCTTATCCTACGATTTAAAGTTTGATAAAGAAAATCAAGAAGACGATAAAGTTTTTATCGATAATGGTGTAAAAATCATTGTTGACAAAAAGAGTTTCTTGTATTTAATAGGCACTACCCTTGAATATTCGGGAGGATTAAACGGCACAGGCTTCGTTTTTAATAATCCTAACGCAAACCGTACTTGCGGTTGTGGCGAATCGTTTTCATTATAAAAAATTAAGAAAGAATTATGTCGAAGTATACCGAGGATGATTTACGCGAAGAGCTAAAAACCAAAGAATACGAATACGGTTTTTTTACCGATATAGAATCTGAAACATTTCCTATTGGTTTAAATGAAGATATTGTGCGCGCTATTTCTAAAAAGAAAGATGAGCCACAATGGATGACCGATTGGAGATTAGAAGCATTTAAAGTTTGGAAAGAAATGGCAGAGCCAGAATGGGCAAATGTTAGATATACAAAACCAGATTTTCAGGCTATAGCCTATTATTCGGCTCCAACTTCTGTAGACCCTAACAAAACGTTAGATGATGTAGACCCTGATTTACTTGCTATGTACAAGAAATTAGGTATTTCTGTCGATGAACAGAAAAAAATGAACAATGTTGCTATGGATATTGTTGTAGATTCCGTTTCGGTTGCTACAACGTTCAAGAAAACATTAGGAGAAAAGGGTATTATTTTTATGAGTATTTCTGAAGCTATTAAAGAGCATCCAGAACTTGTAAAAAAATATTTAGGAACCGTTGTTCCAACTAAAGACAATTTTTATGCAGCTTTAAACTCTGCTGTTTTTAGTGATGGCTCTTTCTGCTATATTCCTAAAGGTGTTAGATGCCCAATGGAATTATCTACATACTTTAGAATTAACCAAGCAGGAACAGGACAATTTGAAAGAACTTTAGTAATTGCAGACGAAGGTAGTTATGTAAGTTACCTAGAAGGTTGTACTGCACCAAGTCGTGATGAAAATCAATTACACGCAGCCGTTGTAGAGCTTATTGCTTTAGACGATGCTGAAATAAAATACTCAACCGTACAAAACTGGTTCCCTGGTAATGCAGAAGGAAAAGGTGGTGTTTACAACTTTGTTACTAAAAGAGGTTTATGCGAGAAAAACGCTAAAATATCTTGGACACAAGTTGAAACTGGTTCGGCTGTAACATGGAAATATCCTTCTTGTATATTAAAAGGAGATAATTCTGTAGGTGAGTTTTACTCTATCGCAGTGACCAATAATTATCAACAAGCCGATACAGGTACGAAGATGATTCATATTGGTAAAAACACAAAATCTACCATTATTTCTAAAGGAATATCGGCAGGTAAATCGCAAAACAGTTACCGTGGTTTAGTACAAATTGGCTCTAGAGCTGATAATGCACGTAACTTTTCGCAATGTGATAGTTTACTAATGGGTAATGAATGTGGAGCACACACCTTCCCATATATTGAAGCTAAAAATAAAACAGCTAAAGTAGAACACGAAGCTACAACTAGTAAAATTGGTGAAGATCAAATTTTCTACTGTAACCAACGTGGTATCGATACCGAAAAAGCCATTGCATTAATTGTAAACGGTTTTAGTAAAGAGGTTTTAAATAAGCTACCAATGGAGTTTGCTGTTGAAGCTCAAAAATTATTAGAAATTAGTTTAGAAGGTTCTGTAGGATAACATCTATAAATCGATATAAATGAAAAAATTAGGCATTTTAGTTCTTTGTATTTCACTATTTGTGAGTTGTAAAAACGACAGCAAATCGACTGAAACCATATATCAAGATGATGATTTAACACTATTAAAAGGTGAATTTGTTTATTATGATGGTGCAGCTGTTTTGCAAACAAGCACAGAAATTTACGGTGTATTTATTACCGACAAACTAGAGGAACTAAATAAACAAGCTGAAGCCTTTAAAAACAGCAAAACCGATATGGTTACTGTTGAAATACGAGGCAAGGTAACACAAGAACAAGACAAAAAAATTCTTTGGGAAAACAAAGTTGATATTGTTAAGATTATAAGCGTAACACCAGCACATAACGAAAACGAAGGCCTTGTTAAACTAGGCAGTTAAATAATAAAATTAAACACCGAATTCTAATTTGATTTGAATATTCTAATCGAAACAGAATTTAAAATATAAAGTATGTTAAAAATAAATAATTTACACGCAAGCGTAGAAGATAAAGGCATTCTAAAAGGTATTAACCTAGAAGTGAAAGCAGGAGAAGTTCACGCTATTATGGGCCCAAATGGTTCAGGTAAAAGTACACTAGCTTCAGTTATCGCTGGAAAAGATGAATATGAAGTTACAGATGGTAACATCATTTTTGAAGGTGAAGATATTGAAGAATTAGCAGCCGAAGAGCGCGCACATAAAGGTGTGTTTTTATCGTTTCAATACCCAGTTGAAATCCCTGGAGTATCGGTAACAAACTTTATAAAAACAGCTATTAACGAATCGCGTAAAGCAAAAGGTTTAGGAGATATGCCTGCCAAAGACATGCTTAAACTTATTCGTGAAAAGGCCGATTTATTAGAAATGGATCGTAAATTCTTATCTCGCTCGTTAAACGAAGGTTTTTCTGGTGGAGAAAAAAAACGTAACGAAATTTTCCAAATGGCCATGTTAGAGCCAAAATTAGCAATACTAGATGAAACCGATTCTGGTTTAGATATCGATGCATTGCGTATTGTTGCAAATGGTGTTAACAAACTTAAAAGTAAAGACAACGCTGTAGTTGTAATTACACACTACCAACGTCTTTTAGACTATATCGTTCCAGATTTCGTACACGTTTTATACAATGGTAAAATTGTAAAATCGGGTGGAAAAGAACTTGCTCACGAGCTTGAAGAAAAAGGATACGATTGGATTAAAGAAGAAGTGAACGCTTAAAAACAGTCTCAGTATTTGGTAACAGCATGCAGTTGCATTCTTAAACCCAATTACTCAAGATTATAAAACATAGTAAACAGTTTAACTTCTAGATTTTCTTTTACTGAAAAACTGAGACTGCGACTGAAAACTGAAAACAATGGATTTAAAAGAAAAATTAGTATCATCTTTTTTAGCATTTGAGAACAACGTAGATGTTGATACTCAAATACATGATATTAGAAACGAAGCTATAAAAGCATTTGAAAAAAAAGGCTTTCCTTCTAAAAAAGAAGAAGCTTGGAAATACACCTCTTTAAATAGAATTTTAAAAGAAGATTATAGCGTTTTCCCTAAAAACGAAAGCACTATCGATTATAAAGACGTGAAAAAATATTTTATTCACGATATCGATTCTTATAAAGTAATTTTTATAGATGGAAAATATTCTTCTTACCTATCGGAGACTACTCACGATGGTATAGATGTTTGTTTAATGTCTGCAGCTTTAACTAAGCCAAAATACCGTTTAGTTATAGAAAACTATTTTAATAAAGCCGCTACTAAAGATAGTTTACCATCTTTAAATACAGCATTTTCGCAAGAAGGCGCTTATATCCATATCCCAAAGAATAAATTGGTTTCAAAACCAATTCAAATTATACATTTCTCTACAGGAAGTGAAGCGGCTACTTTATCTCAACCACGTAATTTAATTGTAGTAGACGAGAATAGTCATGTTCAAATTATTGAGCGTCACCAAAGTTTAACCGATAACCCTGTACTTACAAATAGTGTTACCGAAATTTTTGCTAACAAGCGTGCTATTGTAGATTATTATAAAATTCAGAATGATAATTCTAACGCATCACTTATTGATAATACATTTATCAAACAAAAGCGAGAAAGCGTAGCATCTGTTCATACATTTTCTTTTGGAGGTAAACTAATACGTAATAACCTTAACTTTTATCAAAACGGAGAACGTATTGATTCTATATTAAAAGGTGTTACTATTATTGGAGAAAAACAACACGTAGATCACAATACTCTAGTTCACCATATAGAACCAAACTGTGAAAGCCACCAAGATTACAAAGGTATTTTTGGAGACAGCTCTACAGGTGTTTTTAATGGTAAAATTATTGTAGATAAAGAAGCGCAAAAAACAAACGCATTTCAATCTAACAATAATATATTAGTAAGTGATAAGGCAACTATAAACAGTAAACCACAATTAGAAATATTTGCAGATGATGTAAAATGTTCTCACGGTTGTACTATTGGGCAATTAGACGAAAGCGCTATGTTCTACATGCAATCTCGTGGTATACCAGAAAAAGAAGCGAAAGCGCTTTTAATGTATGCCTTTAGCAACAACGTTTTAAGTTCGGTTAAAATCCCTGAAATGAAACAACGTATTACTAAAATTATTGCAAACAAATTGGGTGTAAACATCGGATTCGATTTATAGTCTATATTTTAACCCTTATAATTTAAAAGTAATATTAGAAAAGTTCGTCTTTTGTAATGTTACTTTTTTGTTTAAATCAAACTCGTAACCTAGTTATAGAGTTCGATTTCAAGAAAAAAAATAATAAACCCTTTACAGAAGGAATTATAAAATCCTTTTGTATTCAAACAAAAAAAACATGCTTGACGTATCCAAAATAAGAGCCGACTTCCCTATTCTATCTCGACAAGTAAACAATAAACCCTTAGTGTATTTTGATAATGCAGCAACATCCCAAACGCCACAAGCCGTTATAGATGTTATTGTAGACTATTACAGCAACTACAATGCAAACATACATAGAGGTGTGCATACATTAAGTCAAGAAGCTACCGATAAATACGAAATAGCGCGCCAAACTATACAAACGCATTTTAACGCGAAGCACGCCCATGAAATCATTTTCACTTCAGGCACAACCCATAGTATAAACTTAGTGGCAAATGGTTTTTCTGCTCTTCTTAAAAAAGGAGATGAAATCATTGTTTCTGCCTTAGAGCACCACAGTAATATTGTGCCTTGGCAAATGCTTTGCGAACGCACAGGTGCTGTATTAAAAGTGATTCCAATGAATTTGGAAGGTGAACTTATTATGGAAGCTTATGACAATTTACTTTCAGATAAAACAAAACTAGTTTTTGTAAACCACATCTCAAATGCATTAGGCACTATTAACCCTATTGAGTATATTATTGAAAAAGCACACGCTGTTGGAGCGGCTGTATTAATAGATGGCGCTCAATCTTGCCCGCATATAAAACCGGACGTGCAAGCTTTAGATGTCGATTTCTATGTGGCATCTGCTCACAAAGTTTGTGGACCAACAGGTGTTGGGATGCTTTACGGTAAAGAAGAATGGTTGAGAAAACTACCTCCTTATCAAGGTGGTGGTGAAATGATTGCAGAAGTTACGTTTGAAAAAACAACTTATGCCGACTTACCACATAAATTTGAAGCAGGAACACCTAACATTTGTGGAGGTATTGCTTTTGGAGCTGCTTTAGATTACATGAACAATATTGGTTTTGATAATATTGCAAGCTACGAAAACGATTTGCTAGCCTATGCCACCGAACAATTATCGACCATAGAAGGTTTAAAATTTTACGGTACAGCTAAACATAAAACATCTGTAATCTCTTTTAATTTAGAAGGTATTCATCCGTATGATGTAGGTACTATTCTAGATAAATTAGGTATTGCTGTAAGAACTGGGCACCACTGTGCACAACCTATAATGGATTTTTATTGTATTCCAGGAACCATTCGTGCATCGTTTGCTTTTTACAACACAAAAGAAGAAATTGATATTTTAGTTGAAGGCGTAAAAAAAGCAAAAATGATGCTGTCTTAAATTAGTTTGGCTTCATTTTTGGAAACCAAATTATAAAAAATAAAACATGAAAAGATTAAGTACTTTACTTTTCGCGATGCTTCTTATAACATCATGCGAAAATAAACCTAATGCGGAAAAATTATCTGGTGAATTTCATATTGTATCCTTAGATAAAAACTCGGAATTACCAGAAAATTTAACCATCACTTTTGATACCGAAGCTAAAAAGATATCGGGTTTTTCAGGATGTAATAATTTCTTTGGCAGCTTTACCATAACAGATGGTGGTTTACAATTTGGCCAAATGGGATCTACTAGAAAAATGTGCGCTGGAGGCGCTAATAAAATAGAATCAGAAATGCTTCAACTGCTTTCTAAAGTTAATACGTTTTCATTTGAAAACAATACCTTAAACTTAAAAGCAGACGACGCTATTTTACTAAAAGCAAAAAAATAATTCAACTTAAGTTTTATTTTCAGTAATAAAAACCTGAAAGCCCTTTGCACCACTCTAGACCGTGTTGTAATTCTTCCGAAGAAAAAAAATCAACACAGAAAGAGCAACCTATCTTTTGGGAAAACATTGAAAAGCAACTTCTATTATTGTATTTTTGTATAAAAATTTGTTATTGTGACTATTGAAGATATTCAAAACGAAATAATTGACGAATTCTCAATGTTTGAAGACTGGGAAGAACGTTACCAATACATGATTGATTTAGGGAAAGATTTGCCTATAATTAACGATCAATATAAAACTGAAAGCAACATTATTAAAGGTTGCCAAAGTAAAGTTTGGGTACATGCCGAATTAAACAACGATAAAATAGAATTTACCGCAGATAGTGATGCTATTATTACTAAAGGTATTATTGCTATTTTAATTCGTGTTTTTAACGACCAGCACCCAAAAGATATTATTGATGCCAACACCGATTTTATTGATAAAATTGGATTAAAAGAACATTTGTCTCCAACCAGAGCAAATGGTTTAGTAAGCATGATAAAGCAATTAAAATTGTATGCCATTGCTTACCAAACACAAATAAAATAATAAGATTTTCGTTTTCACGGAAATAAAAACAACTTAAAAAATGAGCGAAACAACCATAGATACAGCCGAATTAGGCGAAAAAATAGTTAACGTATTAAAGACTATTTACGACCCAGAAATACCTGTTGATATTTACGAACTTGGTTTAATTTACGATGTATTTGTAAATGAAGATTACGACGTAAAAATATTAATGACCCTAACAACGCCAAACTGCCCAGTAGCAGAAACGTTGCCTTTAGAGGTTGAAGAAAAAGTAAAATCTTTAAACGAAGTAAAGGGTGCCGAAGTTGAAATTACTTTCGATCCACCATGGACACAAGATTTAATGAGCGAAGAAGCAAAATTAGAACTTGGAATGCTTTAAAACTAGTACTAAGTTTCTACTACATTTTCTAAATAATTATGGCAGACGAAATAATTAATCGCGTTGCGAATAGTAAATTAATCACGGTTAATCTTGAAGATTATTATCCTCAGGGCAACCGTGTTCTTTTTGATATCAAAGATTGGCTTTTTGAAGGCTTTGTTTTGCGTGAAAAAGATTTTAGAGCTCAGGCATTAGAATTTAATTGGGAACAATACCAAAGTGCATATATAGCCTTAACATGCAGTACAGATGCTATTGTGCCAGGCTGGGCCTACATGCTTTTAGGTATTCACTTAGAGCCTTTTGCTAAAAAAACTATTATTGGTAACTTAGACAATCTAGAAACAGCTATCTATCAAGATGTTATTAACGCTCTAGATGTTAGCGAGTTTAAAGACAAACCTATTATTATAAAAGGCTGCTCTAAAAAACCAGTGCCACAAAATGCTTATATTATGTTGGCCAACAAGTTGCAACCTTTTGCAAAATCTATTATGTACGGCGAAGCTTGCTCTTCGGTACCGCTTTATAAAAAGAAATAATTGCCAAATTTATTGTGACTTCCATACAAAATCTGCGTCTAATTAACGGATGCATTTTGTATAGCCTCCTTATAAACAAAGTTTAAAATTAACTTATATTTGCACGCAAATTAAAACAAACTAAAAAATGAAAAAAACGTTATTATTACTTGCACTATCTATCGGAATGTTTTCGGTAAATGCACAGACTAAAGAAGAATTACACGCGCAAAAAGCAGAAAAACAAGCCATTGCAGATGCTGCTCAAGGTGAAGCAAATGCTTTACAAGCTAAAATTGATGCACTTCCAGGATGGAGAAAAGGTGCTTTTGGTACTATTGGAGGTAGCTTGTCTAACTTTAACAACTGGTACTCACAAGGTACACCTAACAACTCATCTGGTAACATTGGTTTTACATTAAATGCTTTTGCTAATTTAATTGAAGACGATTTTTTCTGGAGAAACTCATTAAATACAAATTTAAACTGGGTAAAATTAGATGACAAAGATGACGCAACTGATGATGACAACTTTAGCCCAACAACTGACGTTTTTAATATCTCTTCTTTATACGGTAGAAATATTACTAAAACATTAGCTGCTTCTGGTTTAGTAGAATACAGAACAACTATATTAGACAACTTTAACGATCCTGGATATTTAGATGTTGGTATTGGTGCTACATGGACTCCAATTGAAAATTTAATCGTAGTTATCCACCCATTAAACTACAACTTCGTATTTGCTGATGGTGATTCAGTTTTCGAATCTTCTTTAGGCGCTAAAATTGTTGCAGATTATACAAGACAAATTGGTGCAATAAACTTTAAAACCAACTTATCTACTTTCCAAAGTTATAAATCTGGAGATTTTTCTAACATTACTTGGACAAACTCTTTTAGCTACACACTATGGAAAATGATTGGTGTTGGTTTTGATTTTGGTTTAAGAAGCAACAAACAAGAAGCTCTGAACTATGCTTTGGCTCAAACACCAGCTACAGCAACAGATTTTGACGATGTAGACAACGATTTACAAACATATTACACTGTTGGTTTAAGTTATAAATTCTAATAACTTTTCCTTAACGGAAGAAACAAAAAACGCACATCGATTGATGTGCGTTTTTTTTGTTTTAACTATTTTTTATTGCCTTTAAATTTTCGTTGTTTCTTTTTACTACTGAAAATTCTTTTTAAGAACCCATCTCGCTTTTCTTCATTACAATCCAGATCGGAAACCACCTCATCGGTAGGTCTTTCAAAACGACTTTTTGTTATACCGTCGTATTTAGAGTCTTTATTCAATTTAGAATAAAACCTAGCAAATATAGGAAGTGCGGAATTTGCGCCTTGCCCTAGTCCTGTTGTTCTAAAACCAATGGCCTGGTTATCGTTTCCAACCCAAGTTACCGTTACTAATTTTGGAGTAATTCCAACAAACCAACCATCTTTATTATCTTGTGTTGTTCCTGTTTTTCCAGCAATATCATTATTTAATCCATAAGTGGATCTTAATCGAGACGCTGTACCTTTATTAACTGTAGATTGCATTATTTCTAACATAACCTGCCTTGTGTAATCCTTAAAAGCAGGCTCTGCTTCTTCTGTCTTAAACTCTGCTATAATTCTACCGTTTCTATCTGTAACTTTAGTAATAGCGTAAGGCGTTACTGGTTTGCTATCGTTTACATAACTAGCATAAGCTCCCGTAAGTTCCTTTAAGTTAATTTCCGCAACACCAAGTGCTATAGAAGGTAAATTGGGTAACTCTTTTTTAATACCTATTCGTTTTGCTTGCTCTAATACCTTCGGAATTCCAACTTCATTTAAAACCTTTACAGCAATAGTATTAACAGAATTACTTAAAGCCATCTCTAGGTTATAGTTAAGGTATGGATCCTCATTTTCACCTCCAGAATTTGAAGGCGTCCAATTATTAAAATTGCTATAAGTAACCTCAGCTAAAGAAAAATAAGTACAGGGTTCCATACCATTCTCGATAGCAGCTGTGTAAACAAAAGGCTTAAAAGTAGAACCTACTTGACGTTCACTCTGCGATACATGATCGTATTTAAAATAACGATAATCAATACCTCCAATATAACTTCTTATCGCTCCTGTTTTAGGTTCAACGCTTAACATACCTGTATTTAAAAACTTTAAATAATGCTCTAAACTATCGATAACACTTGCTTTTTTAATAGTATCGCCTTCCCACTGAAACAATTCAGTATCCTGCTTAATAGAGAGTGAGTCTCTAATTTGAGCTTCAGTTAAACCTGCTTCTTTATATACTTTATATTGTGGTAGTTTTTTTAAAGCAGCATTTATTAATTGCTTATTCTTTACCCATGGCGCATTACTTCCATAAGAACGTTCAAAACTATTCTGCAACGCTGTAAGGTGCTCTTTCATGGCTTCTTCTGCCATTTTTTGCATACCCATATCCAAAGTGGTGTGTACTATAAGTCCGTCGCGATATAAATCGTAAGGCTCTTCATTGGGCTTTTTAATACTATCTAAAATAACCGTTAATTCCTTTTTAACCTGCGCTCTAAAATAAGGCGCAATACCCACATCGTGATTAAACGATTTATAATCTAACCCCAAAGGTTTATCGGCATAAAACGTAGCAGTATCTTGAGGCATATTTCCGTATTTAACCATTTGGCTAAGTACAACATTACGCCTATGTACACTTCGTTCTGGATGTAATCTTGGATTGTAATAATTATTAGCTTTTAAAGAACCGACCAAAGCAGCAGCTTCATCTATAGAAAGTTCAAACGCTGGTTTATTAAAAAACTTACGCGCCGCACTTTCAATACCATAAGTATTATCAGGAAAAGGTACTGTATTGAAATACATAGTAAGAATCTCATGTTTTGAATATATGGTTTCAATACGTTTCGCTATAATCGATTCTCGAAACTTATTAATCACCATACTAAAAAAGCGATAATTATTTCTACCGTATAGATTTTTTGCTAACTGTAAAGTTATAGTACTTCCGCCTCCAGCAGATTTATCTTGAAGTAAAATGCTTTTTACAAAAACCCGCATTAAACTCACGTTATCAATACCGTCATGCTCAAAAAAACGAACATCTTCGGTATTAACTAAGGCATCAATAAGATGTTTTGGTAAATCTTCAAAATGCAGCGGTTGCCTATCATAAACATAATATTTACCAATAAGTTTCCCTTCTTGATCTAAAACCTGAGTAGCTTCTTCCTGCTTAATAAAACTTAATTCTGCAGATGTTGGCACTTTACCAAAAGCCCCTAAATAAATACTGATGTAGAGGCCTATAAAAAATACTAAAACGGAAATGAAACAAACAACAGCCAGTTTCACCCATTTATTTCTAAATAAACTTTTAAGTAATGCCATATGTGGTTTTAACTATTCCATATCTTCATAATCGTAATCCGGATACAAAAATTGATTGTATGGAAAACGAGTTACATGGATTTCACGAACCTCATCGTAAACACGCTTTTTAAAATCTTCTAAGTTCTTTTTGTTAAGTGCAGAGATAAAGAGCGCATTGTTACCCACTTTACTCATCCAAGTACTCTTCCACTCATCTAAACTATAGTGTCTTGCCCCACGTTCTGTTTCTAAATCATCATCGTCTAAATGCTCGGCAGTATAGGCATCAATTTTATTGAAAACCATAATAGTTGGTTTATCGCCACTTTTAATTTCACCTAAAATTTTCTCTACAGAAGCGATATGTTCCTCAAAATTTGGGTGAGATATATCTACAACATGCAGCAACAAATCGGCTTCACGAACCTCATCTAGTGTACTTTTAAAACTATCTACAAGTTGTGTTGGTAATTTTCTGATAAACCCTACGGTATCAGATAAAAGAAATGGTAAATTTTGAATAACCACTTTACGCACCGTAGTATCAAGGGTTGCAAAAAGTTTGTTTTCAGCAAATACATCACTTTTACTAATTACATTCATTAAGGTAGACTTACCAACATTGGTGTAACCCACAAGTGCAACACGAACCATTTTACCACGGTTACCACGTTGCACAGCCATTTGCTTATCTATGGTTTTTATTCGGTCTTTTAGAAGTGCAATTTTGTCTCGTACAATTCGTCTATCGGTTTCTATTTCTGTTTCACCAGGTCCGCGCATTCCAATCCCCCCTTTTTGACGCTCAAGGTGCGTCCACATACCACGTAATCGCGGTAGTAAATATTGACACTGTGCCAATTCTACTTGTGTGCGGGCATAACTAGTTTGTGCTCGTTGCGCAAAAATATCTAATATTAAATTCGTTCGATCTAAAACTTTTACTTCTAAAATTTTACTAATATTACGCTCTTGTGCCGACGACAATTCGTCATCAAAAATAGCAGTGCTTATATCATTATCTACAATAAATTGGCGAACTTCTTCCATTTTACCTGTACCAATAAAGGTTTTCGGGTTAGGCATGTCCATTTTCTGTGTAAAACGCTTAATGGCATACCCGCCTGCCGTGTAAGTTAAAAACTCCAACTCATCTAAATATTCTTTAGATTTTTCTTCGTCTTGTTCTTTAGTAATCACGCCTATTAACACTGCGCGTTCTAAAGAAATATCTTTCTCTTCTATCATAATACAAAGTTACACAATTGCGTTGATTTTATTTTTAATATTTTTAAGCCTATTTTTTTTACTCCTACCGCTTTTTCCTACGTTCTTTTATAACAGACTTAAACCATTGGAAGTCTTAAAAAAACTACTGTTCCGACAACTTCATTATTTACGGACATAACATCTTTATAGATTAAAGTGTAACTACGCTTTTTATATTTTACAAAGCGTTCTAATCGCTCTTTTGTTAATTGTATACCTACAGACTTTCGCTTGATTGACTTCTCTGCTTTAATTTTAGCCGACGCTTCTCGGCCTATCCCATTATCTTCAATAGTAATTTCAACAAAATGAGCATTGTATTTCGAAACATGTATTATAATTTTTTTATCACTTTTTTTAGATGATAACCCATGCCAAATAGCATTTTCTAAAAAAGGCTGTAATATTAAAGGTGGTAATTTAACTTGTTCTAAATTAACAGTTTTATCTATTGAAACAGATGCTTCAATTTGATTTTGAAAACGAATATTCTCTATATTTAAATACAGGTCTAAGGTTTCTAACTCCTCCTTTAAGGTAACTTCGTTTTTGTTTGAAGCTTCTAAAATTTTCCTGATAAGTTTAGAAAACCTTGTTAAATAATGAGCAGCTCTATCTCTGTCGTTATTTATAATGTAAAGCTTAATGGAATTTAAGGCATTAAAAATAAAATGCGGATTCATTTGACTGTGTAAACTCGCTAATTTCAGTTCGTTTATTTCGTTTTCAAAAGCATTTTTTATTTGTTCTAACCTAAAAGATTCTTCTCTAAATAAAAAGAATTTGTATCCTAAACCTACAGATAACACAATAGCTTCTATTAAAACACCAAATACAAAAACATCTATAGGACTAAAATGCTTAACAAAAAAACGGGGGAAATAGGAAAATATTATTGACAACAAGGAGAACCCCACAAAAAAGACCACCCCAACAACAAAATAGGTATTTAAAACATCCTTAAACTTACTAATAGTTTTAAGAAAAATAAAAACAATCCCTAAGGACACTGGCATAAAAACACCTATAAAATACCAAACAAAATAGTTGTTATCGAAAGCAAAAAAATCAATTACATAAATTATTGTTGATATTACAAAAGCACTTTTTATATACCATTTTATAATAGAGCTTAGCTTTTTACTCTTCTTACTTATTGATAAAAACAGTAAGCTAAACCAAGCATATAAAAGCCAATAATACACTTGTATAATCCAGTTTGTTTTTTTAAAAAACGAACTAAAACTATGAGCCAAGTGTATAGAACTCTCATTATTAGTTTTAGGTATTAGATATAAAAAAACCAAAAACAAATAAGCAGCATAAACACCAAGGCTTTTATCTTTTGTAATAAAAAAAGCACTTGTATGGTAGACAATTAAAATAAATAAAACGCCTTGAACCCATGTATTAAAATTTAGAAAAAAAGTAGACATTTATAACTATAATTTTCTTAAAAGTTCTGTTTTTCTTTGTCTAGATACGGGTATTTTAGCGCTATTTTCTAAAACAACATAGCCATCAACCTTAATAAACTCTTTAACTTTATTTAAATTAATAATATAGGAATTATGAATTCTAAAAAACTGTTCATCAGGCAAGATTTCACAAAACGACTTAAGCTTTTTGGTAACGACTAATTTCTTCTGGTTTTGGCAATGGATTGTGCAATAATTGCCATCCGATTCGACATAATAAATATCATCTGGTTTTAAAAAAACCAACTTCCCATCGGTACTAATAGTTATTTTTTTTCGACTTAGATTATTATTAAACTTTAAAAGTATGGATTCAAAATTCTCCAAACTGTAACGTTCTATATTTTGCTTTTCAATTTTCTCTATTGCCACTTTTAAATCGTCGGAATCAATTGGTTTTAGTAAATAGTCTATGGCTTCTTTTTTTAAGGCTTTTAGAGCATATTCATTATAGGCCGTGGTTATTACCACCGAAAAATTTCTATTAGGTACTTTTTCTAAAAATGTAAAACCATCCATAATGGGCATTTCAATATCGAGAAACACACAATCTATTTGCTCATGCTTTAAATATTTTAAAGCCAATTCTGGATCTGTAAAGCTAGTTACAACTTCTATGTTGTCGCTAAACTTAGAGAGTTCCCAAGACAATCCCTCAATAGCGTTAGATTCATCATCTATAATAATTGCTTTTATCATTTTAGAAGTTTTCTCAAAGTTAAAATTAATTACACATTTTACAACCAACTATGTATGAATAGTTTAAAAACTAATATAACCTGCTAAAAAGTAAACATAGTTGGTCAAAAAAGAAAAAAAACACCATTTATACAGTTTTTAATACAATCTATACAACTATGCTACACTTCCTTTATTTAAAAATAAATCTTTGTATTAGCTATAAAACAATACTTATGAAAACAAAATTACTTTTATTGTGTACACTTTTCAGCTTATACACACATGCACAACTCAGATTAATAAAACAAACAGAAAATAATGTTTATAGAAGAGGAGTAACCGGGCTCAAAACATTAAATAACGACATATTATTTACCATGACGGAATCTGGAAGCCCTTATAAATTGGGTGCCTATGTAAGCAATGGCTCTAATGAAACTACAAACCAAATACAAGGCTTAGAAAATAACAGATACAGTTTTGAAGGCTTAGACAAAGAAAATTACGCAATAGATAATGATGTTTTTTTATTTAGTAGTCGTTTATATAACTCCCAAAGTGAAGACAAAGCCTATAGAATAAATGATGGCAGAACTAGTGCTACGCTAGTAACATCTTCTACTTCCGCCGAAAGTATAACCCGAACAAGCAATAATAAAATTATTAAACAAAGAAGGGAATATTACCCACCATACACATTAAGTGGTAATAGATATGCTGGTGGTTATAATTTTTTTATAAGTATTTTTAATGGTGATGGTATTTTAGAAAACAGTTATGAATTTGATGGTAATACAGGCACAGGAAACTCCGTAGATGATTTTAATAGTTTAACTCTAATAACAAATATATTTTACTGGAAAGGCACTTATTATTTTATTGGTGACAACACACAAAACAGAACAGACTTATATAAATTTGATGGTCTTAGCAACTATAGAATGACGAAATTATATGTTAACGGAAACTCTAACACCGGTGTTGGCCCAAGTGACATATTATTAGAAGATTCTTATATTTATTTTCAAGGTTTATACAGAACTTGGGGTGTTACAGATGGCCCTAATGATTTTATAGATGAAGGGCGAGAACTTTGTTATACTAATGGCGACATAATGTTTGGAGCTAGTCAAACTCAAATTCCACTTTTTATTTTTAATGTAAGTAAAGAAAATTATGATGGCACTCGAGGGTATAGGGCTAAAAACACCTCTGAAGGCTATGCCATGTCTAAACCAATAAAAGAATTAAATGGTTCTGTTATTTATATAGATGAAAATAATGATGCTCTAAATATAGTAAATCCTGATGGCACATATTACAATTTAGTAAACAACACTAAAGATACCGATGCATACTTTACATATAACGATAAATTTTATTATACAGCTAGCGAACTTAACTCAGATTATTCAAATACATATTATATGTATGAAATAAACGGAGATCCTTTAAAAACAATAAGATATGAGTTCCCAAAAAGTACAAATGGTGATGATTTTTCGCTTGCTTTAAATAATAATTTGGATATTTCTCAAGAGGAAGGAAAAGTATATCTTATCGGAGGATATCATTCTTCTTCCGGCGTAAATGCGGCTATTTTATCTTTCGATTTCTCTACCTTGCAATTCACACAAGAACATGTTTTTGATAATAACGAAATCTCAGGATATATAACCAACCTTAACCGATTTAATAACGGTTTTGTTTTCTCAGATTTCGATAAAGTTTACAGTTATAATGTTGAAATAAGAGCAAAATATTTTACACCAAACCAAGGTGGTAAAAGCGTTGATATAGAGAAAAACAATTCTGAAGAAGATATTACTTATAATAATACAGTTTACAATGTTAACTTAGAAACAACCAGCTTAGCACCCGATGAAACGTTAAAAATAGAATTGCTAGACACAACAAGCATTGCATTTAAAAGCAAAATAGGAAATCTTCCAAACAACAGTTATGCTAAAACCTATTACAAATTAGTTACGCTAAATGAATCTAGCCACCAAAGCACCGTAAACTTAACCTACAACAATGCAGATTTCACGGATAACATTACAGACCCATCAAACCTAACCGCACAAATATATAAAGATGGCAATTGGGTAGATATAGAAATTTCATCTGTTAATGCGGCAGAAAAAACATTTACAATAACACATAATTTTGAACCGAATACTTTAGTTTTCTTAAAAAACAATGCTACGCTAAGCAGTAAAAGTTTTAAAAACGAAAATTTAAGTGTGTATCCAAACCCAACAACATCGCAATTACATATTAAATTAAAAAACGGAGCAACTATTAAAAAAACCACCATTTATAGTTTAGTCGGTCAAGAAGTTCTAAAAAACAAAACAGATGCACCAACCGTAAATCTTTCAAATTTAGCCGAAGGCATTTATATTTTAAAAGTAGAAAGTAGCCACGGTACATTTAGTAAACGTATTTTAAAAAAATAAAAAAGGAAGGATATAACTCCATAATCGATAATAAAAAGCTGAATAATAACTTTATTCGGCTTTTTTCATGCAAACTTCTTACTCAATTGATAGTAAAATAACGTGGATTAAATACGATAATTAAATGTTTAATTATTTTAGCATATTTTTGACTCATGATAATAAAACCTTTCGAAAATATTCCCGTTCGTAACGATTTACAAACAGTTGCCTTTTATAATACGGAAAACTTATTTGATACTTTTAATGATAAACTAAAGTACGACAATGATTTCACTCCTAAATCTATTAAAAAATGGACTCCAAAACGTTATGATAAAAAACTAAGAAAACTCGGTTTTGTTATTTCTAATATAGGCAAAAGAGAAACAGGAAAACACCCCGCTGTTGTAGGTTTAGCAGAAATTGAAAACGCTAAAGTCATTAAAGATTTAATTTCATCTAAACATTTAGAGCCCTTTAATTACGGTTATGTTCATTATAATTCTCCAGACGAACGAGGTATTGATGTCGCGTTAATTTATGATAAAGATGTGTTTCAGGTTCTGCATTCCGAACCTTTTTCCATTGAATTAAAAAACGACAAAGGTTTACCCGATTATACACGTGATGTTTTATTAGTTTCCGGTATTCTAGATGGTGAAAAAGTACATGTTATAGTAAACCATTGGTCGTCTAGGCGTGAAGGTGCAAAAGAAACGGAACATAAACGTATGGCATCATCTGATAAAGTTGGTGAGATTATTTCTAGTATAACCTTAGAAGATCCCGAAGCTAAAATTATAGTTATAGGCGATTTTAATGATGATCCGCACAATAACAGTATTAAGCGTTTAGTTGATAATTACAGCCTGTTCAACCCTATGGAAACCTTACGATCTTTTAACCGCGGCAGCACGAAACACAACAGACAATGGAATTTATTCGACCAGATTTTAATTTCGACTAACTTTTTTAAAACCTCCGATAATTTATACGAATACAGTCTTTCTAATATTTTTGATGAAGATTTCTTAAAAATATTTGAAGGCAGATACAAAGGTGCGCCTTACAGAACTTATGTTGGCCAACGCTACAAAGGAGGATATAGCGATCACTTTCCAGTATATGCCGTTTTCAAAAAATAATTTTATTTTTTTAGACAGCTTGTAAAAGCACCATAGTTAAAGCTAAAATGATAATGGGTAAAAAGCCCAAAAACCAAATATTGTAGGTTAGCTTTTTGTTTTTAATCATTTTGGCATTTAGCACTTTACGCTTTCTACCACCATAGTACATCCAGTTTTTAAAATAAATAAATATTACTACTAGTATAAAAATAGTCCAAGCCTTACCAGAAGACATCGTATCCATGTGCATTTTTCTAAAAAACTTAGCAAAAAAAACGCCCAAAAGCAACAATAAACTGCATTGCAAAAACGAAACATAAAAGGTAGCAATGCTATTAGCTTTCTTGTTTTTCTTGAGTTTGAAGTGATTAAAAAAATGATAAAATAAAATATCGAATGTGCTCATGCGGCGAAATTAGACTTTTTATTTAAAACTTGTTACGTCTAAATAACAAATTATTATTCCACAAAATCCACGCTAATTTCATCCAACTCATAAATACCATCAAAGGTATCTTCGCCACTTCCTGTAAACTTAAAAGCGATATACATGGTTCCACTTTCGCAAGATAAATCTACAGCACCCGAATTAAACCACGGCACAAACGAGTCGGTATCTTTCACCACATAAGCATCGGATATTGTACCCCAAGTAGCAGTAGTAATATTGGCTTCATCACCATCCCAATCTAAAGAATACAAAATTTCTAAAAAACTACTATTTGCTAAACTATTAGACGTTTTAAAACGAAGTGTTTCACCATCCTGCTCGTCTAAATTAATAGCCGGTGTAATTAACCAACCTATATTAGAATCGTCTCCAGAACTAGAACATTGAAACCGTGCCGAACGTCCCAAAGATGCATTTGAAGACGTAGATGAATAACCTTCCCACGCTTCTGTACCTGCTTCAATATAATTAGTCCAACCTTCAATCTCTATAGGCCTATTATTTCGTTGCAGTTCAAAATCTTCATAAAACAAATTCCCTGTCCCCAATGTTTCAGCAATACCACAACCTAATTCTATTGGGTCGCAACGGGTTTCAGAAGTAAAACTCATATCTGCCGAACTATTTAAAACAAGCACATTAAAATCGTCTCCAAAATCTCTTGCAAAAATTCCTGTAACGCTTCCTTGTCCTTGTGGAACAATTAAAGATTTAAAATCGGAAAACGTACTAGTTTGCATCCGTATAGAAACACCAGTTTCGCAACTTACTAAAGTTCTAATACCATCATACTCATCTATAGATTCGCTAGCAAATGTGGCTCCCAACTCAAAACGATTTAATTGCATGCTTTCTAACTGAACTAGTGTATTATGATCCCAACTTGTTAAACCTGTAATATGTGCAACTTTAGGCTGAATATCCACCACTTCATTACTTCTGATAATAATGTTTTTATATTCTGAAGGTTGAATTTGTTCCACACGCGCTCCATCACCTTTCCCAATGGAAATGACACCACTACTTTCTCCAATAGTTAATCCCGCCATTTTTAGATATACTTTTTGTCCAAATTGATAAGTATCCGATAAACTAGACACATTGATAGCGACTTGAAATCCCATTCTTGGATCATTATCGGGACTAGAATCATCTATTTTATTCTGAATAATTAACTCTTCAAAAAAGTTTCCCGATTTATCGGAAGACACCACGTAACCTTCAATATATAATTCTGAATCTTCATCAATTCTAGCTGTCGAATTCCCACTATTTATAGCCTGATCGTAAAGTGACCTAATGGTTTTGAAAGTGGTTATTTTATCTTGAGGAATATCAGGTTCTGTAATTGATATATCGGGAACGCTATAATCATCATCTTTCACACAAGATATTATAAGTGTTTGCATCAGAAAAATGACAATTAGTATTTTAAAATTTTTCATGATTAATATTTTTATATTATTTGCTGCCGCTAAAAGCTCAGCATGGTACTACGCTATAATTTTAACCTACCAGTTTTTTATTTAAAATCTCACATTCAAATTCAAAAAATAAGTGGTACCACGACCATACCAATATTTCGATCCAAAAACAGGAGTATCCAAAGCTTTATCATCTCTAAGCTCTCTAAAATTTGCATTTCTTCCTTGCTCAAACCCACCAGATTTATAAACTTGATCTAATAAATTATTAATGCTAGCAAAAAAACCGATGTAATACTCACCAACCTTCCACGATTTTCCTCCAATTAAATTCACCACCATATAATCATCAAACCGTTCTTGCTTTAGAAGTTCTCTAGCCAAAACCTCATCGTAATCATTAAAAACATTACCATCAAAATCGGTTGAAAAATTTGAAGAACGCGTTAACGGGCTCACATCTATATAGGTATTTGCAAAAAAGTTTGCCGTAGCTCCAAACCACCAATAATCGGGATCGCTATATTCAAAACCTACAGAAAAGGCATTTTGCGGTCCAGCGGCGAGCCTGTAGTCTTTTAATTTCGATTGTCCAAAATCTTTAAACCCATCTATAAAACCCGCAGCTAACGCCTCGTCGTCCGGCTCTGTAGATAAAAATAAATTGGGGTTATTATTATACGTAAACTGCCCAATAGCGGCAGCACCTTTTAATTTTATAGTTGGTGTTACTTGTGCTTCAACACCAAACTCGGCACCTATATGTTGCTTTTCAATACCTTGAAGAATTTCTTGTACAAAAGCCAAATTATCGCCACCAATACCATCGGCAAAAAAGAATGAAATTTCACTAGCATCAGTAACCTTTGTGTAATAACCTGTAAGTTTAGCTTTAACCACAGACGACCGGAATACATAACTTGCATCTGCAGACGTTATTTTTTCTTCTGTAATATCTGGTACAACATTATGGTTTTCTCTAGAATTTGAAAACGTGTTTTGCAATGTTGGTGCTCTCGAAATATAACCACCATTAATATTAAACACATGTTTACCAGATAGCTTATAAGTAAACCCGGCTTTTGCACCAAAGCCCATAAAACTTAACTTATCGCCTTCACCAAATGAGTTATCTGGAAACCCACCATTTTGATAAATACCTTCACGCTGATATTGTGTGTTTTTCACACTAGCTGCTACATAAAAATCCGTTTTATTATAAGAAAATTGTGTTTGCGCATATCCTCCAATTTCGTTTGCAAAAATATTATAGTCATATTTAAACTTATCTCCCACTCCAACTATGCGGTTAGGGTTTAATAAATCGTTTTGAGCTTCGTTAATATTTGTTGCAAAACCATCGATATCCAAATAAGTTTCAGCACCTAAAAGATCTAAAACTTGAGCAAAATTTTCGGAGTTTAAACTTTTAAAATTAATACCCGCATTGAAGTTAACATGGTCGTTTATTTCTTTATTTAAAATAGAGTTTACAGTAAGCTGTTTATCATCTACACGATCTTCATACACGGCATAAGTTGCATTACCTCCGTTTTGGGCATTAGCAATATTGGTGCTATACATGGCATTCCAATCAATTTGACCACCATCTTGAAACGTTTGTAAAGCCTGATACGCAAAACCTAATTGATCGGGAAAGTTTCTCTCAAAATAACTTGGTAATTTTTGATAATAGCTTGCACTCGGGTTTGCTCCACCTCCTTGAGGAAAACCATCAATTAAATCTTTCCCGTTGTAATCTAATCGGCTATTTCCCATTTTACCAAACTGATAGGCTATATTGGTATTTAACTTGATTTTACTATTTAAATTCCAGTAATGGTTAAGCACCACAATAGGTTCGCTCACTTCTTTTATTCTAGAATTTCGTTTTTCGCCATCTTGCCACCCCCAATATTCGTTGTATTTAATGCCTTTTAAATCGAAGACCTCTTGTGTGTTTGGTGACGATTTACCTCGGCGATTTGGTGTGTAAATCGCAGAAAAACTAAGGCTATGGTTCTCGTTTATTATTTTTTCCACGGAAGTGAAAAATGAATTTGAATTATAACTCGTCGCCTCTTGATATCCTTCATTTCCCCATCGACGACCTAACGTTACTGTATATGCCCAATTATTTTTTAACAAACCTGAAGCATACGTTGCCATAAGGCGATTGCTATAACTTCGGTTAGACGACGAATAGGTAATGCGCCCTCCGGCTCTAGTTTGCGACGCCCGAATGTTTATATTATTTGTACCCAAAACGCCACCAAAACTATAGTTTGAGGGCGCTAAACCTGTAGATAATTCTTGATTGCGTAACACATCATTAATACCTCCCCAATTACTCCATTGTGGCCTACCGTTGTTGGTTTTGTTCATTTCGATACCATTAATTAAAAGGGTGCTGTTTTTAGAATCTAATCCACGAAGACGGAAAAAGGACGGACTAAATTCGAATGCTGCCGTACGCTGAAAAACATCGAGCGACGAAGCTAAGAGTCCTGAAATATTATCGGCACCGCTAGAATCATCGTTTAATTCATCATCAGATAATGTGATTGTAAACAAATTGCTAGTAGCCGTAGTATCTAAATCTAAGGTAATACCAGAAATATCAACAGTTTCATTTTTATTTATTATAATAGGGAAACGCTTTGATATATATCCAATTTTTGAAACTCTCAATATTTGTTCTCCTAGCGGTAGGTTTTTCTCGAATAAAAACTCACCAAGTATATTGGTCTCCATCGATAAATTGCTGTTTTCGATAGTTACCGATACGTTTTCTAAAGACTCAAAAGTAAGTGCATCTAGCACGCTACCCTTCACGAAAGTTTGTTGAGAATGGAGGCTAATTGAAAAAATTCCGAATAAAAAAATAAGGGTTATTTTATTCATGCTTATCTTTATTACTTCAATTATAATAAAAAACAATCAATTGACAGTTAAATACTTAAAAGAATTTCAAGCAGTTACATTTCAATTTAGCTACAAAACCCATGTAGTTTCATTCTTATTTAAAAGGAAAATTTGTTTAAAATTCGCGCTTACATCATTGCTTTTATTAGCTTTTTTAAATACAAATGCTCAGGATAAAAGATTTAAAATTCATACGGTTGCTTTCTATAATTTAGAGAATTTATTTGATACCATAAATGACCCGAACAAATTAGATGAATACAGCCCAATGATGGAATTGAAAACTAATAGAGGTCCTGTTTACAAGAAAAAAATAAGAAATATGGCACGAGTTCTAGCCGATATAGGAAAAGATGTTACTAATACCGCACCAAGTATTATTGGTGTTTGTGAAGTTGAAAATAAAGCTGTTTTAGAAGATTTAGTAAACGATTCGCTATTAGTTGATGTAGATTATGGTATTGTGCATTATAACTCTACAGACGTACGCGGAATTGATGTGGCATTGCTTTACAAGAAAAATACATTTACGCCGATAAGCACGAGTTCTCATGAGTTGAAAATTTATGATCCGGAAACAAATAAGCGCGTTTATACTCGAGAACAATTATTGGTAAGCGGAAACCTGGAAGGTGAAACCATTCATCTTATTGTAAATCATTGGCCATCCCGACGTGGTGGTGAAGCTAAAAGTAGACCAAAACGTGTGGCTGCTGCCAAATTAAGTAAACGCCTTGTCGATTCTTTACAAACTATAGATCCATATGCAAAAGTATTTATTATGGGTGATTTAAATGATAATCCAAACAATGCTAGCGTTAAAAAAATTTTAAAAGCCAAGTCAACGAAAAAAGTTCCATTAAAAGGTATTTACAATCCATATATAAATTTCTTTAAAGATGGTATGGGCACAACGGCCTATAGAGATTCTTGGAGTCTATTCGATCAAATTATGGTAACAAAACCGTTTTTGGAAAAAGATTACACTTCATTTCAATTTTATAAAGCTGGTATTTATAACAAAAACTATATTATTACTAAACTTGGTGCTTACAAAGGTTATCCGTTAAGAAGCTTTGGTTATCATGGCTTTAATAACGGCTTTAGTGATCACTTTCCCGTTTATGTTTATTTGATTAAGGAAGTTGATGAAGAATGAAAATCAAGTTGTGAGAAAACAGACTTCTATTACTTAGCCTGACCCAAGTGATTTAAATTTCAAAAAAAAAGACCTTTCAAATTAAATAACTTGAAAGGTCTGACTATTTTTTATTCTGGATAGAATTTTAATCTACATCCAAGTACTCCAAGGAATTCTTGATAAAAACAATAATAACGCAATACTATAAAAGATTGCTATTGTTTTTAATTTTCCTTTTGAAGTTAATTTCTTTTTATGTTTTGAATAACCAATTGTAATTAAAGCCACCGCGATAATATTTATAAACGGGTGCTCAACAAGGTATAATCTCGCCATAGAGTTACTCATTACTTTTCCGCCTAATTCTCCCCATAACAAAAATTTTGGTGACACAAAGTATAATACAATACCAATTAATAATTGAATATGAGATACTATTAATGTGAATAACGATCTTCTAAAATCGTTGTTTTCATATTCTTTATCTCCTATTGTTTTTATAACAGCACTTACAGCAGCTATTAATAATACGATAAGCACTAAATATGCCCAATAGGAATGGAGTGATAATATAATGTTGTACATGAATGTGGTGTTTTAATTATAGATGCAAAAATAGTAATTATAATTCACAAAAAAACCGCTTCGATTGAAGCGGTTTAAAAGTTTTTCTAAATTAGAATAATTCTTATTCCCATTTATTTTCTGCAGCCGTACCGCCCCAAATTAAAGTGGCTATGTATGGATTATCAATAAAAGGGTTTCTATTGCCTTGTGCGGCATAAATTACGTTGTTACGTTGCTCTTCGAAGGCTGATACTGGATCGGCAACATTCCATGCTTTAAAAAGCTCTAAACCACCAACTTTATCAAAATCCTCTCCGTAGCGAATGTTTAAATACATTACCATTCGGGCAACATCACCACGCCAGTCATCACCAGGATACCAAGCTTCTCCAATTAATTTATTAGTTCCGCTTCCATCGATATATGGATAGTTACTTCTATCGCTATTAACAGTTTCATCGGCAGATCTTAAATGGTGTAAATCTGAAACCGCTATATCCGAACTTAACCTAGACTGTGGAAAAATATGTTCTGTATTATACGTTTGTGTTGCATATGGATTATTTCCGGAAGTATACTCTTCCCAATATCTACTTTCGCCAGTATACATTAAAATTACATTATCTTGATTTGATAAATCGGCATCGGCATTATATAAATAATCATGTCGTTGCGTATAACTTAATATTACCGTGTGCATATCTTGCGTATGTGCAGAAATTTGATTGAACATTAAATCGGCATCTTCTGTAAAAATAACACCATCGTAATAATCGCCTAAACTAGAAGCTATATTAAAATCTATAGATTTCAAAACCGTTACTGTAACAGTTGCTGTTGAGCATTCCGCTGTTGGCACATCATTATCACAAATAGTATAGGTAAATGTATCGGTACCTTCAAAACCAGATTGAGGTGTATAGCTTATTGTTCCATCTGAATTTAAAGTAATAGCACCTTGTGTCAACGAATTATCAGTATCCGTTATTAATGCACCATCAATAATATCATCATTAGATAGAACATTAAAGATATTTAAGGAAGAATCTAAAACCACAGAGTAATTATCGTCACTCGCTTCAGGAGTTCCTTCATCTAAAACAGTAATAGTAACAGTAGCTGTAGAACACTCTGGGTTTACATCATTATCACATATGGTATATGTAAATGTGTCTTCTCCAACAAATCCATTCATAGCAGTATAACCGATTGTACCATCATCATTTAAAACAACAGTTCCATTAGTTAAAGTTGTGTCTATAGACTCATATTCCGCACCGTCTACTATAGTATCATTATCTAATAACTCATCAAGTACAGTAGTTGTACTCTCTAAAACTTCTAAAGCATCGTCTACAGCCAGTGCAGTGCCATTATCCGTAACTGTAACCGTAACCGTACCTGTTGCACAAATTGGCGTACTTAAGCTATTACAAATAGTATAAGTGAACGTATCTGTGCCACTAAAGTTATCAGCAGGTGTATAAATAAGTTTATTTAAGATTTCTGTAATAACTCCATTTTCTGCAGAGACTGTATCGAAATCGGTAAGTTCCGCACTATTTGTAAGTACATCATTACTTAACACATTTATTATTACTTGTGTGTTTTCTGGTGTACTTGCAGCATCATTAGTTGCAACAGGTGGCTCTATAGCCGCACTATCATCACTTCCGCTACAAGCAAAAAACATTACAAATAAAAATAGATATAAATATTTCATAATAAAAAAGTTTAGCAAAAAAAACCTCTGACATAAAGTGAGAGGTTTTTTCTTATTATTTAATTAAAGTATGGTTATTATTGGTATACCCAAACTCCATCAGTTTTAACTACATACTGAGTTTCTGTTACCGTAGCACCTGTATATGCTACATAAGATACAGCATATTTTTGTCCTTCTTCTGCTCCAGAATCTCTTGCGTTTAATAAAACATTAAAAGCTTCTAATAGTGTCTCATCATCCCAGTAGTTATCACTAGTATCTCTTCTATCAAAACTTTTAAAGTACCCTAAGTTATCTGCTGGCCCAGGATAATCTTCTATTAGTGCAGTAGAAATTAAAGTAATGTCTGCAGCTAGTAATGAGTAATTAATTGTATTATCTGGAACCCATTGACCATCTTCAAAACCATATTGGAATGAAGTTTCAATTATATCTTGAGGTAAAGACCATTTATCACCATCAAAAACACTAGATCCATATTTAGTAGTTGTTGCACCACTACTATAATACCTATATTGAACAGTAGAAACATCTCCAGCCTGAGCATAAGGATATAAAGACTTTAAGAAGATCTCTAATTTGTAGATAGATCCTGAATCAAAGTTACCATAAGATTCACCTAACAAATCATAATCGGCACTAGAGAAAACATAAGGGAATACCCAGTCACCATCGTTTTTCGCAACTATCGTTGTAACTTCTGTAATAATTGCTGGGTTTACAACATATTCTCCAGATTCGTATTTAAGAGTCATAACTTGAGTCGTAGTCGATCCATTATAAATGGTATAAGTTACCACATAAATATCACCTTCTGCAGCTGTTGGTAAAATAAGATTTAAACCTTCTAAAATCAATTCTTGACTCCAATAGTTATCACTTGTCTCTCTTACATCAATACTACCATAAGCATCTAAGTTTCCTGCTGGCCCAGGGTTTTCTCCTATAAGTCCAGCAATAATATCATCATAGTCTGTACTTGAAAGCGTATATTCTGTTCCAGATTCAGCAACGACTTCAAAACCTAAATCTATAAATTTACTTCCATCATATTGTAAAGTAAAAGATTCTGAGCTTGAAGGTCCATAAGTTGCGAAAGAAACAGAAACCACTTGACCAGCAGCATATTTACCTGCTAAAAGCGCATCCATTGCTTCTAATATCATATCATCAGACCAATAAGAACTACTAGAATCCCATCTACCAAAATTCCCATAACTTGCAGCATTATCTGCAGGGTTCGGGTATTTATCAGCTAAAGCAGCTCCAATAGTTTCAAAATCAGCACTAGATAATTCATAAGCTAAAACCTCAGCATTATATGTTAACTCTACAAATGTTCCATTTGAAGCCGTTTCATAATTTGAACTTAAATATCCCTCGATACCAGATAAACCAGCTAAAGTTTCGGTAGTACTCATTGTTTCAAGCAACGTAGGGCTATAAAGGTTATATCCAACATTTACTAAAGAACCTTCTCCCCAAACAGGGTACTTATTTGCTAAGAAATCTGGAATAACTAAATCGGCAAGATCTTGGTTTAAAAAATAAGCTATAGAATCTAATTCACCTTCATAGGTTTCATAATCCTCATCAGTAAAAGTATATTGCTCTACACCTTTAATAAAATCAACACCTTCTATTTCACGCTCTTGAATATCATCAGTAATATCTTCTAAAGGATTACATCCTGTAAAGACTACTCCTAGAACTAATAAATAATATATTATTTTTTTCATTTTGAATATTTTTTAAAATTTAAGTTTTGCTCCAATACTAAATGTTCTACCTGTACCGAAATACACTAGTGCTGTATCAGCAGTACCATCTAAAGCATCTGTTACGTATTCTGTATCGAACACATTGTTAATACGACCTGTTAAAGTAGCATCGAAAGGACCAAATTTGAAACCATGACTTACAACAGCATCAAACAATCCGTAATCTGGTAATTTCCAAGCATCATCACCTGGTTCTCCTCTTTCACTAGGATCGAAATCTGCATAAAGGTTTCCAAAATAATTATAATCTAGAACTACTCTTGTATCTGGAGTTAACTTGTAGTTTAAACCTAACGCTAATGTTGTTTGAGCAGCATCACCAACATGTAAATCTTCTATGAAAAGATCTACAGTTTCGATTAAGTTTTGATCTTCATCAAGAATTTGAACATCTGTTACATTGTTATCCCATCTCCAATCTCCTAAAGACATCATACCTGTAACATTTAATTTATCCGTAGCTTTATAAATAAAATCTACCTCAACACCTTGATGAATTGCATTTACACCTAAAATATTAGCAAATGCATTTGTACCATCTGGCTGTTGAAAAGATGCTGTTTCCGTTCTATCTTTCCAAGTTGTTCTATATACGTTTACGTTAGCAGTAAGTTTTTCACTTCTAAAACCGTATCCTAATTCAAAACTAAATATTTTTTGATTTTCAGCATTCTCATTGATATGCTCATTATCAAATTCTTGAAAAACAGCATCAAAATCAGCAGCTTTTTCAAAATAACCAATATTCATAAATACGTTATGGTTATTATCTAATCTATAGTTAGCACCACCTTTTGTACTAAACCCTAAGAAATTATAACGATCTGTTGATTGTAATGGATCTGTATCTAAATAATTAAAATAATCAACTCTCTTGTAAGAGGTGTTAGATAATGCTGCCGATAAAAACGTATTAAAGTTTTCGTTTACATCATATTCTATTTGTCCAAAAGCACCTAACCAACCTACTAAGCCATCGTTATAATAACTTCTTTTATCTCCAACTTTAAGTATTTGATTTGGGTTGTTTACAACATCATCATCTTCTTGTAAATATTGACCACCTAATAAATCTGTTACTTCAGAAAAGTGTATTCCTTTGTAGTTTCTGTAATCAAGACCTGTTAATAAAACTATATCATCAGTTAAATCTGTTTTTAAAGTTGATAACACTCCGTACCAGTTATGGTCGTTTCTAGAAGCTCTTAAAGCAGTTGTAGAACCGTTCGCTCCATTTGCAATATTTTCGTCAACAATTTTATCGAAATCAATAGTTCCGTAAAGACCATTTCTATATTCACTATATCCTGTACTATCGAAAGTAAATTTATTATCTCCAGCGGTTCCACCACCACCACCAGTACCAAAAGAGGCATAAGCAACAGTTGAGATAGACGTTTTATCACTTAATGTCCAATAATGATTTACAGACATTTGTGGTTTGTTGTAAAAGTTATCTTCTTGGTGTAAAACTTGACCATCTTTATAACCCCAATCTGCATTAAATTTTCTACCTCTTTCACTGTTTTCAAAAGTAGAAATTAATTGTCTGTTTTGTCTTTGACCATGATGTTGTTTAGAACCAAACGCTGTAAACGAAAGTTTATGAAAATCGTTTATTTCTTTAGATAAGTTAACAAAGTATGAGACACCAGTAAATTCTGTTCCATCTACATAACCATTACCACTAGTTTGAGCAGCAGAAACTGTTGCAGCAAAACCTTTATCATTTACACCTGTAGAGTATGTAAGACCATATTTTTTGTAACCATCGTTAGCGACAGAAGTAAATACACTACCACCTTCTTCAACATCTGTTGTTTTTGTGATTACATTAATTGTTCCTCCAATAGAAGGTACAGCTACTTTAGAAGCACCTAAACCTCTTTGCACTTGCATAGTTGAAGTAACATCACCTAAACCAGCCCAGTTAGACCAGTAAACAGCTCCGTTTTCCATGTCGTTAACAGGAATACCATTAATCATAACAGCAACGTTTTCAGATTGAAAACCTCTAATTCTTGTTTTAGCATCACCATATCCACCACCTGTTTTAGTAGTGTAAATACCTGGTGTAGATTTTAAAATTTCAGGAAACTCTTGTGTCCCTAATTTAAGCTCAATATCAGCTGCTTTTACTGTAGATACAGCAACAGGCGTTTTTCTATCAACCGCCACAGATGCAATAATTTGAACTGTTTCTAAACCTACTTGACTAGGCTCTAACGTTACATTTTTTAGAGATGAATCTCCAGAAAAAGAAATTGTTTTAGACGTGTAACCTACGTAAGTAATTATAATTTCACCTGAACTCGATTTTGTTTTAAGAGTGAAATTTCCATCAAAGTCTGTTACAACTCCGTTGGTCGTACCTTTCTCGACAACATTAGCACCAGGAAGAGGCATATTGATACCTTGTTCCAAAACCGTACCTGTAATAGTACTTTGTGCCATAATAACTGTACTGAACAACAGCGCCACAGTTAGTAATAAATAATTTGTTGTTTTTTTCATAATTTTAATTATGTATTAATTATTTGAAATTAGTCGGTGCAAAAGTACGGATAAATTGCGCTCCAATATTAAGTAATTGTTAACAAATTTAACAATTTACACAAAAAAAAACGCCCTAGCATTAAAAATACTGAGGCGTTTTTACTTTTTCTATAAGAATATTCTACGTTTTTACTTAAATTGCTTATAATAATTCAATAAATTTTGAGTAGAAGAGTCATGTGCATTTGTAACGCTCCCGTTAAATTCTTGTAAAATTTTAGATGCTAGTTGCTTCCCTAACTCTACCCCGAATTGATCGTAACTAAAAATGTTCCAAATAATTCCTTGTACAAATATTTTATGTTCGTACATCGCGATAAGTTTCCCTAAACTTTCTGGCGACAATTTATTTATAAAAACAGTATTCGTTGGCTTATTACCTTTAAACACTTTAAACGGTGTTATGGCTTCGCTTGTTCCTTCTGCAACAACCTCTGCTTCTGTTTTACCATTTAGCAATGCTTCTGTTTGCGCTAAAAAGTTAGACATTAATTTATCTTGATGATCTTGGTTACCATGTAAAGACTTAGTAAACCCAATAAAATCTGCAGGTATCAACTTAGTACCTTGATGTATTAATTGAAAAAAGGCATGTTGTGAGTTTGTTCCTGGCTCGCCCCAAATAATAGTACCTGTTTGGTAGTCTATTGGGTTTCCATTTCTATCTACACTTTTACCATTGCTTTCCATAATACCTTGTTGTAAATAGGTAGCAAATTGATTTAAATATTGCGAATAAGGAATTACAGCTTCACTTTCTGCCTCAAAGAAATTATTGTACCATATGGTTAATAGCGCTAGAACAACAGGAATGTTA
Source organism: Algibacter sp. L3A6 (assembly GCF_009796825.1). Taxonomy (GTDB): domain Bacteria; phylum Bacteroidota; class Bacteroidia; order Flavobacteriales; family Flavobacteriaceae; genus Algibacter. The sequence continues at coordinate 1,773,293 of NZ_CP047030.1, read as the reverse complement.
GACTCGAAATCTTCATTTTTAAAATGCTCGTCCATTTTGTTAGCGCCTTTTAATAAGCTATCAAAATTATCATAACCCACAGCTAAGCTAACGGTTAATCCAACGGCACTCCAAAGAGAGAAACGCCCTCCAACCCAATCCCACATTGGGAAAATATTGCTAGCATCTATACCGAAACCTTGTACTTTTTCGATATTGGTAGATACAGCAACAAAATGTTTTGCAATAGCATCGCTATTTGCAGATTTTAAAAACCAATCTTTTAAAGTATTGGCGTTAGATAATGTTTCTTGTGTTGTAAATGTTTTGGAAACAATTACAAATAAAGTTGTTTCTGGATCTAATTTTTTAATAACCTCATTAACATGATCACCATCTACATTACTTACAAAATGAGTTGTTAAATGATTTTTATAATACTGAAGAGAATCTACCACCATAGCTGGCCCAAGATCCGAACCTCCAATACCAATATTTACAACATCGGTGAATGCTTTTCCGGTGTAACCTTTTCTTTGTCCGCTTACAACTTCATTTGTAAAACCTTCAATTTTTTGTTTTACTTGATATATTTCTGGCATTACATTAACACCATCAACTTTAAAATTGGCATCTTTCGGTGCTCTTAATGCTGTGTGCAATACTGCTCTACCTTCTGTTTCGTTTATTATTTCACCAGAAAACTGACTCTTAATAGCCTCTTTCAGCTTAACATCATCGGCTAATTCTAATAAATACTTTAACGTTTCTTCTGTAATTCTGTTTTTAGAGAAATCTACATAAAAATCGTCCCATTTAATAGTGAACTTATTTGCTCTAGTTTTATCTTCAGCAAACAAATCTTTCATATGAACATCTTTTACAGCTTCAAAATGAGCTTGTAATTTCTTCCAAGATTTAGTTGTTGTAGGGTTTACGTTTGGTAATGCCATAGGATTAATTATTAAATGATATTGCGTTAGTGTTTTGTTTTATAGTTGGTTGATCTAGTTTATCATCTTGAAAAACATCTTCTAAGAAATCAATAGCATCCAATTTCTTTTTTATAGGTGAAATAAACTCTAAGTACTCTATTTTAAGTGAATCGGAAATTCCTTTTGCTTCAGGTAATTTTTGCTTAAACGGGTCGACTTGCTTACCATTTTTCCAGAAACGATAGCATACATGTGGCCCACCTGTATTCCCCGTCATACCAACCCAGCCAATAACATCACCTTGTTTTACAAATTGACCCGGTTTTACATTACGACTTTTCATGTGTAGGTATTGCGTTTCGTAAGTGGCATTATGGCGTATTTTAACATAATTACCATTTCCACCACGTTTTTCAGATTTTGATACCGTACCATTTGCTGTAGCCATAATAGGCGTGCCAATTGGTGCCGCAAAATCGGTTCCTTTGTGCGGACGCAATTTAAAACCATAAACCGCAATACGACGTTTTAAATTATAGCGCGAAGAAATTCTACTAAATTGAACGGGAGCTTTTAAAAAGGCACGACGCAAATTTTTAGCCTCATCATTAAAATAGTCTTTAACACCATTTACAGAATCTGACACAAACTCAAAAGCATAAAAAGGTTCGCTATTATGTTCAAAATATGCAGCTTTTACATCTTGAACACCCGCGTAAATAGTATCATCAATATATTTATCGGTATAAATAACTTTAAAGCGATCCCCTTTTTGCAAACGTCTAAAATCTATGGTCCAAGCATAAATTTCATCAGCCATTTTATAAGCTAAACGTTGGCTTAACCCTTGCTCTTCTAAAGTTTGCGAAATATTATTAGTAATAACACCTGTTGCAGTTTTTTCAACATACTTTATAGGTTTTCTACTTGTATATGCATGAATAGAATCTTGAAAATTAACCACAATATATTCTTCTACATTGGGTTGATAAACAAAACATTTAGGAGTTTGTAAAGAATCTTTAGCACATAAAAGCGTGTACGGCTTACCTGGACGCAAGCTTCTAACATTAAAACTATCTTTGGCTTTTTCTACTATATTGTAAATTTCCGGATAGGTAACATGGTTGCGATCTAGTATTTTACCAAAAGTATCACCACTTTTAATAGTGTCACGCTTCACAATAAAATCGTCTAGATTAAATCCAAATTCGAAGTTTTCTTCAGGCATTTCTACCACAGCCAAATCTTTCTCCTCTAGATCACTTTGTTTTTCATCGTCTTTACAGCTTGCAAAAAACACAGCGCATGCCAATAGAATTATATATTTGTTCCCCACTCTTGTATCTCTTTCTCTGTCCATAAATCTGGAAAAAATATTCTTTTTTGATATTTAGGGTGCATGTATTTCACCCATTCACTTCCTCCGGTTGCCTCGGCAGTTTTTCCGTTAATATTTAAATAGTGATTTGCGGTATTATAATGCGCCATAACCCATTTAATATTCACCGTATAATCGTAATGCCTCATGGCATTTATTAAATCTTTATTTTCTTGTGATGCTTTAGGCAGTCCTTTAAACTTGCTCCACAAGTTATTATGCTGATAGAATTTTGTAAACCTAATAAACTCGTCTTTATATCGACCTTCAAAATCAGATAATGTGTACGTTTTTTTTCCAGTTTTGTAATCCTTACCAGCAGCTTGCCAATACAGGTGTTCAAAAGCATTTTCGTAAGATGAGTTTTTATCAAACGTATCTCTAAAACGTTTATCAATTAAGTTGATTAACTCTGTCGATGCAAATTCTATTTTACGATATTGCGCACTCTGAAAACCACTAGCAGGCGTTAACGTAGTTCTAAACTTATTGTATTGCTCCACATCCATACCATCTTTCATGATACTAAAGGAAGACGTTAACACATCAAAATAACGACTAATACGCATTATTTTAGTGGTAAACGTTTCGGTATCAATAGTGTCGTTTTTGGCAATTTGATCCATTTCAGAAAGCACCATTTTAAACAACAACTCATTTACCTGATGGTACATTATAAAAACCAACTCGTCTGGAAAAACAGTACGCTGTACTTGCAAATTTAATAAAGCATCGGTTTGTATATAATCCCAATAATTTATTGGTTTACTATGCAACAAGCCTTCTAAATGCGCATCAACATCTTGGTCAATAGCATCAAACTTAGCTTTAATTTGATCCGTAATTTTAGAGTTCAAAATTTATTAGTTTTTAACAACAACATTAAAAGGGTGTTTAAGCCCTCTAAAAGCGTCTAAATCTGCTCTAAGCGAACCCACAGCCAAATCTGCCTTTATACGCAAAGGTAATTTATTTTTATCTTTCGAAACCCATAGGGTTAAACTTTCTTCCTCTTTAAAAACGCGACCTGCCATAACATAAGGCCTAAATTTTAACGCTTCAACATCTCCAAAATCGGTCTCAATGGTTTCTTCACCTAAATACTGTAATTTAAAACCATAATTTTCTTCATCAAAAAACATATCAATCTTTACCTCGCTACCTACTTTTAAATTTTCGGTATCTAAGTGATTACGCAAATAGTAAAAGGTAGACACCATATCCTGAATATTAGGCTTAGTATCAATAACTATCTTTTTATTATGCTTTTTATCGTTAATGTGCGCCTTGTGGTTTTTCTGATCAAAATCAATCTCCAAATCCTTAGTATGTCCACCCTCATCAATATTACGTATAAACTTGTAAGGCAAAATAGTTTCTTTATCAAAATAAGTTTCATACCTATCCTTCACCTTAAAAAACCACTTAATCATGCCAGTCGTCCAGCCTTTACCAACAACATGGTAAACAGGTTTCCCGTTTAAAACCTCGTCATTCACAGCCAACGTGGCATTACCTGCCTTTAGCCAATTGCTATAACTCATCCTAAACTTAAACCATTCGCCATCTTCAAAAGCCGATTCGGTTTGCGAAAACCCAGTTTGCGCAACAAAAACCAACGATAATATAAGTAGTATTTTTTTCATTTCTCTGTAGGTCATATCATGTAACTTGTTAAATGTACAATTATTGTAACAAGCAATAAATTACAATTACTATTCCAAAAATAGAAAAATAATAATTACCGCCATTATATATTAGAAGCTCTTAACAATAATTTGTTACATATATCTAAAAAATTCACGAATTCGCAAAAACTAATAAAACTTTGAGCGTTCCCCGAAAAAGGGTCGAGCTTTCCGCAGTCGCTTTTTTGTGTTGCAATAGGTGCAACAACACAAAAAGAGCTTCAACAATGCTACAATCCCTAACGCACACCACCGCCAAATTACGTTACAAAAACAACTTTTAAGTTACCTATTGCAAGCTTTGGTGCGATTATTGTTATATTTAGACCACTACAAATGTATTAATGAAAATAAAAAAACCATCACTTCGTACGCGCATATTCCTCTCCATGATTCTCTTGGTTTTACTAGCATCTGTGCTTATTACAGGTATAGCTATTTACCAATACAAAGAAGAAACTAAAGACTACCACACCGAGCGATTAGAGCGAAAAGAGCTCAACACAAAAACACACATAAAACGCGTATTAAACGGTAGACAAAACACCTGGGAAGTAAAAACAGAAAACATTCCAATAATATTTAAGGAAGAAATTTACAACATTGCCGATATACACAAACTACAAATAATTCTTTACGATTTAGATGGCGGATTACTAATAGCGTCTAGTGCAGGGTTACAAAAATCGGCCGTAGAAAAATGTTTAGGTGCAGATGTTTTAAATGCCATTTCTAACACACCAGACCACAGGTATGTAGATAAACACATAGAAAACGGACAAACCTTTCAATCCTCTTTTACTTACGTTACCGACAACAAATCGAAACCCATTGCTATTTTAAATATTCCGTATTTAGAAAATGATGATTTTCTAGCTAAAGAACTCGATGAATTTTTATCTCGAATTATCTACGCCTACCTATTCGTGCTACTTATGGCGGTTGGTATTGCTTTTCTATTATCTAAATACATTACCAAATCTCTTAAAAAAATTAGTGATAAAATAAATACCACACGTTTAGAAAAACAGAATAAACGTATTGAAATAAGTGATACCAGCGAAGAAATTTCGACTCTAGTAAACTCATACAACAGCATGATTGACGAGCTAGAAGAAAGTGCTGTACAACTTGCAAAAAGTGAGCGTGAGCAAGCTTGGCGCGAAATGGCAAAACAAGTGGCACACGAAATTAAAAACCCGCTAACACCTATGCGCTTAACTGTGCAAAGTTTTCAACGTAAGTTTAACCCAGAAGACGAAAACATCCACTCTAAATTAGACGAATACAGCAAAACCCTTATTCAGCAAATAGACACCATGAGTTCTATTGCCTCGGCATTTTCAAATTTCGCAAAAATGCCAGCACAGCAAAATGAAACACTAAACGTAGTAGAAATTGTAAAACTCGCTTTAGATATTTTTAACGAGCATTACATTTATTTTACCACCGAGAAAGAAGAAATTATTGCCATTTTCGATAGAACACAACTTATTCGTGTAATTACCAATTTGGTTAAAAACGCTATACAGGCCATGCCAACTAAAGATGATCCAAAAATAAACGTTCACGTTGGCACGAATAACAACAATGTTATTTTAACGGTATCAGACAACGGATCTGGTGTTTTAGAAGAAAATAAAAAGAAACTATTCGAACCAAAGTTTACTACAAAAACCAGCGGCATGGGACTTGGTTTAGCCATGGTTAAAAACATTGTAGAAACCTACAATGGCACAATCTCCTTTGAATCTGAACAAGACAGAGGCGCTGTTTTCAAAGTTGTTTTCCCACAAAAAACAGAACACTCCAAAAACTTTAGAAATAATCTTTCTTAAAAAACGTAAATTAGCAAGAGCACAAAAAATATAAAACATTATGAATTTCGAAAACATATTAACCGAAACCAACAGCGGTATTACTCAAATTACAATTAACCGCCCAACTAAACTTAACGCACTTAATAAAGACACCATACGAGAATTACACGAAGCTTTTAAAGCCGCCGATAAAGACAAAAGCACCAAAGTAATTATTTTAACTGGTAGCGGAGAAAAAGCATTTGTTGCAGGTGCAGATATTAGCGAGTTTGCTAATTTTTCTGAAGAAAAAGGTGGCAAATTAGCAGCTAAAGGTCAAAAAATATTATTTGATTATATAGAAAATTTAGGCACTCCTGTTATTGCAGCTGTAAATGGTTTTGCTCTAGGTGGCGGATTAGAATTAGCCATGGCTTGCCATATTAGATTGGCCAGCGATAATGCTAAAATGGGATTACCAGAAGTATCTCTTGGTGTTATACCTGGCTATGGAGGCACACAACGTTTACCTCAACTTGTAGGGAAAGGTCGTGCTTTAGAAATGATAATGACTGCCGGAATGATTGATGCCGAAACTGCAAAAAACTACGGTTTAGTAAACCACGTAGTAACACAAGCCGAACTTATACCGTTAGCCGAAAAAATGGCGAATAAAATGATGAGAAACTCATCTGTAGCGATTGCAAAAGCTATTAAAGCGGTAAACGCAGGTTTAGAAGAAGGTAAAAATGGTTACAAAACTGAAATTAAACAATTCGGAAAAAGTTTTGGAACAGCAGATTTTAAAGAAGGAACTACTGCTTTTTTACAGAAACGTACTGCTGAATTTCCCGGAGAATAATTCTTCTAGAAATAATTTCAACTAAAAATATTAAGGATAGCTTTTACCAAAAGAGCTGTCCTTTTTTTATCACACTCATCAACAACTTAATCTATTAGATTTTTTTCCAAAAAAAAAGGTGAGCCTTACGGCTCACCTTTATCAAGTTGAGTTAGAACTTAATTAATTGTTTTCGTGAAGATTCTACCTTCTGAATGACAAACTATTTCGAATTTACCATCTTTAATATCCTCTAATTTGTAAACTCTTTCAATGATTTTAGAGTTCTCAATTTTTTCTGAATAAACAGATTCTGAGCTTCCGTTCACTTCATCAGATTCAAAATAGATATCAATTTCTAAAGGAGCTTCATCTAAAGAAAGCTTAGTTACATAAAGCAAATCTCCTACAACTCTTGTTACAGGCTTGTAAATTACTTTTTCGCCAGCTTCATCGAAAGTCACGCCATCAGCTTCAACTGTAAACGATATTGTGCTAATTTCCACATCTTTATCTACTTCAAATAAATATGCTCCATTTGGCAATTCCGTTAAATCGAAACCTTTTGTATAGCTTCCAGATTTCTGTATGAATTCTTTATATAATACAATGCCATTTTCATCCTTAATAGATAAAAGATTCCCCTTTTTAACATCTGTCAAAGTTAGTGAGGTTTTGTCGGCTTCATTTTTAATTGTAAAAACTGAAACTTCATTCGCGAAACTTAATGTAGTAGCAAAAATTGTTACCATTAAGATTCCTTTTCTAAGGTGTTTAATTACGTTTTTCATGATTTGGTGTTTTTAACGTTCAACATGTCAAAAGTACAACCAAACGAGCTAACCCAAAACATTGATTTTGATGTATTTATATACTATTTTAACCGTTATTATTACGTCAAGATATTGTTAAATTAATATACCATATATCGAGGTTAAAACCACACATAAACACCTAATATTGAAGTATTGTAAATACATGTAAATTAAATGGTTTACACTATTGAGCCATCGTGGTTTAATAAAGCCATGTGCCAAAATGGACCAAAATATAATTGGCAGGTATTTAATAAAACTACCAAACAAAAAAAACCGACTATATAAAACCGGCGAGCTCTTAATTAACCCGTTAAATTTTAAACAAAAAAAAGTGGGCTACCACGGCCCACTTTATCAACTAAACTAAATCAAGACATTAACTAATTGTTAATGTAACTTGTATACTCATTATTATCTGAGTTAATCACAATTTTATAACTTCCTTTTTCAAGTTTATAAGCCTTTTCGATAGTTTGTAAGTTTTCAAACTTATCAGACTGAAGCAACTCATAAGTTCCATCATAGTTACCATAGATGCTTACCTTTAAACTTGCATAATCTGGAGCAAGTTTAGAGATTAACACATAACCATCTTTTTCTGTAACAAAAGGTTTAAAAACAGTAACCTCTTCGTCTTTTTTAAAGACAACTTTATTAGATTTTACTGTAAAAGGAATAGTTTTAACTTCTATTTCCTTATCAACTTGAAACACATAATCGCCATCTGGTAAAGCTGTTAAATCAAATCCTTTTCTATAAGTTCCAGACTCTACAATAAATTCCTTATATAAAGTAACACCGTCTTGATCTTTGATCGATAACAAATTACCTTCCTTAACATTGTAAATTGTTAAAGCTGTTTTTATAAGTCCTTTCTTTAAGGCTGAAGATTTTTCTTTTGCATTACCTACTAATACAGTTAACATAGCTACTGCTAATAGGATTTTTTTGGAATGTTTAATTACGTTTTTCATAATATTGGTTTTAATAACGTTCAACATGTCAAAAATACAACAGACCAACCAAACATAAAGCATTGATTTTGACTTCATTATATGTTATTTTAACCAATATAACTGTATTAAATTAACATGAATTAAAATACTATATATCGAGGTTAAAGGTGCATATATACTTCTTTTAAAAATTATAAAACTTTACGACAATTACCTTTAAAACAAATAGTATTAAGAAGCAAAAAGATGCAGAGTTTTTAAGAACTAAAAACACGCATGATAAAAAAAAGAAAACCAAACAGGAAATAAACAAAACCTAAAACACCCTAACTATAATCCAGTTAAATTTAGAGCACAAAAAAAGTGGGCTACCACGGCCCACTTTGTCAACTAAACTAAACTAAATAAGACATTAAACTAATTATTAATGAATTTTATATACTCGTTATTATCCGAGCTCATAACTATTTTGTAGCTACCTTTTTCAAGTTTATAAGCTTTTTCAATAGTTTGTAAATTTTCGTACTTATCAGATTGAAGCAATTGATACTCACCTTTATAGTTAGCATAAATATTCACCTTTAAAGCTCCGTAATTTGGAGAAAGTTTAGAGATAAATACAACTCCATCTTTTTCTCTTACAAATGGTTTAAAAACAGTAACTTCTTCACTCTTTTTAAATACCACTGTGTTAGCTTTTACAGTAAAAGGTATTGTTTTAATTTCAACATCTTTATCTACTTCAAAGAAATAATCACCATTTGGCAAAGCTGTTAAATCGAATCCTTTTTTGTAAGTTCCAGATTCTACAATTAACTCCTTATATAAAGTGATACCGTTCTGATCTTTGATTGATAACAAATTACCTTCTTTCACATTGTTAAGTGTTAAGGCAGTTTTTATAAGTCCTTTCTTTAAGGCTGAAGATTTTTCTTTTGCATTACCTACTAATACAGTTAACATAGCAACCGCTAATAGGATTTTTTTGGAATGTTTAATTACGTTTTTCATAATATTGGTTTTAGTAACGTTCAACAGGTCAAAAATACAACAGACCAACCAAACGCAAAGCATTGATTTTGATGACTTTCTGTGCTATTTTAACCGTTATTATTACATCAACAAAATGTTAATTAAAATAGCATACATTGAGGGTAAAAAAGCACAAAACAGTATATACAAGTATTATGAAATTAATCACTTATTAAGAGAAACTATTTAAATTCAAAATATGCTGAAAATAAAAAAAGACCATTTAGGTCTTAAAAAATATATTGAAGATAATTTTTGCGAAATATAGATTCTCTGGTTTTAATAAGAAGACAACTTGAGATCTAGTAGTTTAAATTTAAAGCAAAAAAAAGTGGGCCACCACAGCCCACTTTACCAACTAAACTAAACTAAATAAGACATTAAACTAATTAATGAATTTTGTATACTCTCTATTATTAGAGTTTATTATTATTTTATAACTTCCTTTTTCAAGTCTGTATGCTTTTTGAATTAACTGAGAGTTTTCTATTTTATCTGCATGTAGCAATTCTAACTCTCCGTTATAATTCGCATATATTTCAATTTTTGCTTTTGAAAAATCTGGCAAAAATTGTGTGATATAAATCGCATCATCTTGTTGTCTAACAAATGGTTTATAAATAGTAACCTCAGCGTTTCTATTAAAAACAACCTTATTATTACTAACTGTAAAAGGAATCATTTCTACTTCAAGATCTTTATCAACTTCAAAAATATAATTTCCGTTTGGTAAAGCCGTTAAGTCAAATCCTTTTCTATAAACTCCAGACTCTTCAATGAACTCTTTATATAATGTTATACCGTTTACATCTTTAATAGATAATAAATTTCCAGCTTTTACATTATTAATAGTTAGCGCCGTTTTAACTAAATCCTTATCCACAAGCATATTATTACTTGTATTAGCATTACTTAAAAGCGTTGTGCAAAACACAGCAGATAAGATGATTTTTTTCGATATGGTAATAGCGTTTTTCATGATTTGGGCGTTCATTCTAACTAACGGTACAAAGATACATGGGTAATACGTTTAAGAAAACATCAATTTTGACCTATTTGTGTGCTAAATTATCTGTTAATACTGTGTTAACAGTGGGTTAAGTTAATTTAACACAGATTAAAGGTAATTAAATATACAATGTATGCATAATATGTCGTAATTTTGCAGCAAATATTCCCCTATGATTATTAAAAAACCTACCTTAGAAAAAATTAGCCCAAGTTTCGGGAGCTCTATATTAGTTAGGCAACACGGTGAAAAAGCTGATAAAAACAATGCTTTTTGGCACTTTCACCCTGAATTAGAACTTGTGTATGTAAACAAGGGACAAGGAAAAACACATATTGGTAATCACCTATCTTACTTTAATAATAGTCAACTTATATTAATTGGTGCTAATTTACCACACAATGGGTTTACCGACAGGCTTACAGCCAACGGAACTGAAACTACAGTGCAGTTTGCTTCTAATTTTTTAGGTGACGATTTTTTAACAGTGCCTGAAATGGCAAATATTGTTGCTTTATTTGAACGTGCTAAAAAAGGTATCCGTTTTCAAATAGATACTAAAAAGAAAATTGGGCTTAAAATTGAAAAACTTTTAGAGCATGACGGTTTAAAGCGCATGATTAAGTTTTTAGAAATTTTAAACCACTTATCCAAGACAGATGATTATACCTTATTAAATGCCGACGGAATTGCCTTAGAAACCAATCCGCAGGACAGTAATAAGATTAATACTATATATAAGTACATCAATGCTAATTTTAACGAACATATTGCTTTAGATGATATTGCAAATGAAGTAAGCATGACGGTTCCTGCTTTTTGCCGTTACTTTAAAAAAACTACAGGAAAAACATTTACCCAGCTAGTAAACGAATATAGAGTTGTGCACGCCACGAAGCTTTTAAACGAAAGCCAAATGAGTATTGCTGATGTTTGTTTTGAGTGCGGATTTAATAACTTCTCACATTTTAATAAGCAGTTTAATGAAATTACCGGAAAAAGTGCTTCACAATACCGAAAGGAAATTAAGCATATTATTCAGTAGAAAAAATAGGCAAATCTATTTTTATCAGAATGAATAATTACCACTTCTATTAACGTAGATTATAAAGCAATTTAGTAGACACGTTTTCCCCAATGGCCCTATCATCGTTTAATGGGTTACCTACAGACGTTAAATCTTCAATATTTTCACCCATTACTTTATCTAATAAAATACCATGTCCAACATCGTTAACATGCGTGCCATCCCCACTATTTAAATTAGATAAAATAGTCCCATCGTTTTCTGCTATATCCGTCCAGAAATCAAGAGCCTTATCCGTGTAAGTGTTTAAAATAGCATCTCGAACATCTATTTGAGTTTGAACATCCGCCAGTTCAGAAAAGTATCTAGGTTGCGTTGTAGTTATCCAAATAGGAACAGAACTATTTGTTGCTTCGGAATTAATCTCTGCAAAATTAGTTAGCTGTGTCGAAGTTGAATACCCATTATAAGTATCATTAGATGGTAAATTCAGAATAATTGCAATAGGATTATATGATAATGCCTTTGTAATATTTCTATCTGTTTTAATAGTTACTCCAGGAGGTAATACTGTAGAAGATTCAGTTGGTAACAAATCGTAAGTTGTAAGCCCTCCTAAACCCAAATTAACAACATTTAGCATAGTATTCTTTTGAAACAAAGCCTCATTATATTTATACACCCACGAGTTTTCTATTGTAGACGCTCCTAACCCTTCCGCAGTAGAAGATCCGATAACAACAATATTACAGGTTGAATCATCATCTGAAATTTCGAAGACACTATCACTAGCATCTGTTAAAGTTCCCGATGTAACACGCACTAAACCAACTTTAGACACATCGTTAGGTACGCCCCAGGCGTAACTACTAGTTACATTTGACACAGTTGCTATATTAGTCCATGTACTTCCATCATCAATTGAATATTCTAAAGTAACATCGTTACTCAAATTATTGCTTTCCCAAGAAATACTCGGTATTTTTCCTACTTGCCAAAACTCACCACCGTTAGGAGAAGTTAGAGTTAAATCCGAAAACGTAGAAGGATTTACGACATCCTTTAATACAGATTCAGTTTGAGAGTATGCCTTTGGATTAAAACACAAGACAAGTATTATAAAATATAAATAACTTTTCATAAGAGAACACATTACACCCTACAAACATTAAAAGTCATACAGATTAAAGTATAAAAAGCAATATTAGCAAGTTAACTTACAAAACACCTTCCCATTCTTTATCAAACTGATTTAAAAACTGAAGCATAAACTCATGTCTTTCTCCAGCAACCAATTTTCCTGTTTCTGTATTCATTCTATCTTTTAAAAGCAATAACTTTTCGTAGAAATGATTTATTGTTGGAGCAGTCGATTTTTTATATGCTTCCTTACTCATATTTAGATCTGGTTTTATTTCCGGATCGTAAAGTGCTCTATTTTTAAAACCACCATAATTAAAGCAACGTGCAATACCAATAGCTCCAATAGCATCTAAACGATCGGCATCTTGCACAACATTTAATTCTGGAGAAGTAAACTTCTGCTCTATATTTCCGCCTTTAAACGATATGTTTTCGATAATATTAACCACATGCTGAATTGTTTCGTTATCAACATTTAACCCCGATAAAAAATCACGAGCTACTTTTGGCCCCACAGTTTCATCTCCATTATGAAATTTACTATCTGCAATGTCATGAAGCAAAGCACCAAGAGCAACAACAAACCCATTTACTTTTTCCGTTTTCGAAATTAAAAGCGCATTTTTATAAACTCGTTCTATATGAAACCAATCGTGACCACCCTCGGCTCCTTCTAGTTTTTCTTTTACAAAAACAATTGTTTTATTTATGATGTTTTCTTGATTTGTCATGGTATAAAAATAGAAAGATTATCAAGTAAATAATATTACTTTTTAAAAGAATTTAACAACCTACATTATTGGAATATAAAAATCTACAATAGCTTTACCTTCTGGATGTTCTCGCATATCGTTTTGATATATTTCAAAAGGCGTACTATCTGCTTTTGCATAACCATTATCGTGCATCCAAATAAAAAGACCGCTCCACGATTTTTCAAAATCCTGAGGAGTGATTTCAAATCGGCCAACAATACACTTTCCTGCTTTGGTAGATAAATTATGAATATCGCCTTCAACTAAAACAGGTTCTTTTGTTAACACCGAAATACTCATACGTACTTTATCAGCATCTGTAAATTTAAAACTATCATGAAAAACTCTAGCTAATCTCGTTTCAGGCTTTTGCATTAACTCCTTAGAAATAGCCCATTTTATAATCCTTTCAAAAGCTTTATCAATATTTTCGACACCAATATGCGTTAGGCTTGCAAAATGTAATTCGGGTATTTGTTTTACTTTAATGTTTGCATTCATTTCAATCCAATTTAAATGATTATCAATATTGCAAAAATAGCTTTCGAGCATTAAATTCTCTTGTCCAATCTTGCTTTCAACTATACTAATCTTGCTAAATTTATGCGGATGCTGATTTCTAAATTCAGAAGGACTCACATTGTAAAACTTTTTAAAAGCTCGGGTAAAAGCAGAGTTTGTATTAAAACCAATATGCAAAGCAATTTCGGTAATAGTAAATTCTTTTTTATGAATTAACATGGCAGCAGCACGCTCTAGACGCCTTCTACCAATATAACTATTTAAAGTTTCGCCAACAATACTTTTAAAAATACGATGAAAATGAAAGGGAGAAAACAACGCAACCTTGGAAATCTTTTCTAGGGATAACATATGGGAATCAAGATGCAGATCAACATACTGTAATGCGGTATTTACGCGGTTTATATAATCTTTATCATGATTTTGTAGCATGGCTTAAATTTCTTCTAAAACAGAAGTGCCTTTAGATAAATTGCCAGAAGTCCATTGCCAAGTTTCATGCAATCTAATTTTTCCGTTTGGCATTATTTCGGGAGTAGATTGGCAAGTGCCAGTCATTAACTCTCCATTTGTGCTAATTTGATGGTAACGCATATTGATATTTCCATTATTTTCAACCAAACCAATTAGGTGGCCAGAAACAATAGAGCTACCGCTATAACTACAAGTTAAAATAGAACCTTCTTGTTTATATCCAAAAATAGTTGAAGATGAAACTTCACTATTTTCGGACATTGAAACAGGTTTAAATTTTTTATTATTATAGTTAATCAACTAAAAATAGGGTTATTTTATAATAGCAGGCTGTACCCATTTAAACTCAAAAGAGTTTTCTGGAACTTTCATACGCTCGGCAACACGTGTCATTCTAGACGGTAATTTCATGAGGTAATCTCTAGCTTTTTCTGCTTCATCATTAAGGTTTGTCATTTTATCAATTTCCCAACGCTTAGTTAGTTTCTCTAAAATATCAATATAATCTAGTGAAGTATAAACTCCAAGACGTTGTGCTGTATTTGAAAACTCTTCGAAAGCCGAACCAATTTTACCACCAGTTTCACGTAAAAAGTGAGCAGGCATGGTAATTTTTTGTTTCATCATGTAATGGAAAGCCATCATCATTTGGTTTGGATCCACTTCAAAAATACGCTCTACGAACTCCGAGTATGCATGGTGGTGTCTCATTTCATCACCAGCAATAATTTTACACATTTTAGCCAAACGTTTGTTACCAAAATCTTTTGCAATTTTAGCCACACGGTTGTGCGATACGTAAGTTGCTAACTCTTGGAAACTTGTGTAAACAAAGTTTTTATAAGGATCTCTATCAGTTCCAATATCAAAACCATCAGCAATTAAATGCTGTGTAGTTACTTCTATTTCGCGCATATTCACACGCCCAGAAAGATAAAGATATTTATTAAGTACATCACCATGGCGGTTTTCTTCACCTGTCCATTGGCTTACCCATTTAGACCAACCATTTTTACCATTAACTTGATCTACGCCTTCAACATCCATTAACCAAGACTCGTAAGTTGGTAGTGCTTCTTCAGTAATCATATCACCAACTAAAACCACCCAAAAATCATAAGGTAGCTCTTTAGCTAACTCTCTAATTTCTTTTACTTCTTCAAAAAACTCCTCATCATTACCTTCTGTATTAGGTAAAAAATCGGTAGGTTGCCATATTTTTTCAATCGGAATTAAATACTTTTCCACTAAGGCATCAATATCCTTTTCCAAAAAGTTCATTACTTCAATTCGTTTGTTTTTTAACGCCATCGGAATGTGTTTTTTAATGTTTTATATGTTCTACAATAGTGGTTTCCACACTATTTATCAAATCTTGTCTATTAGCAAAGGTACTAACTTTTATAGGCTTATGCACGGTAAATTTTATGTGAGTGCCCAAACCCATTGGGAATTTGCCATAACGCAATGTTTTCCAAGAGTTATTTATAGTAATAGGGACAACTAATGCAGATGGTATTTTTTTAAGTAAAATTTCCAATCCTTTTGTTTGAAAAGGCTTTGGGTAACCGTCTACACTGCGCGTACCTTCCGGAAAAATTACCGCGGCACGTTTGGTTTCTTCTATATACTCACCAAACTTCATAATAGCAGGTAAAGATTGTCTTGGATTTTTACGATCTATTAAACAAGACCCACCGTGGCGCAAATTGTAAGATACACTTGGTATGCCTTTTCCTAATTCAATTTTACTAATAAATTTAGGATGATGCTTACGCATATACCACATAAGTGGTGATATATCGTACATACTTTGGTGATTAGAAACAATAATTATAGGCTGGTCGGTAGGAATATCATGTGGGTTATCAAAAGTAAAACGTGTACCCAAAATATTTAAGCAGCGCATTAAAAAAAACTGCAAGGCATCTACACTTTTTTTAAGTGCTTGATACCCAAAAACCCTATAGCAAAAGGCCTGAATAGGGTGAAATACAACAATGGTTAATAAAAACGCAAAGGCATATATAATAGTTAGCGGATAAGATATCAGTTTTACCATGCCTCAAAAATAAGTAAAAACTTAGTCTTAAAAAACAGGCACGCACTTGTTATTTTCGCAAATTATGTCGCTTGGTGGATTTGGCACAGAACAATCTGATAAAATATTCCATTTTGTATTAAATTCAGCTTCAACCCGATTATAGTTTTCTACCAAAGTCTTTAAGTTTTCTACGTTAATAGAAGTAGAATACACCAAATACCCTTGAAGTCCGCCGCAAGCTTTACTGCCATAAGCCATAAACTCGCAACTGTGAGTACCATCGCAAACAGATGCATAAACAATTTCATCAATTTCAATCTTTAACTGAGCCAGTTCTAAACGATCACTCTCTATATCGCCATAATCATCTTCCTCACACTGAAAAGCCATAAACAGCATACTAAACAAAAACAAGCTTGGCAATAAAATCGATTTCCGCATAAAACAGTTTTTATTTTATAGATGCAAAATGCAAGAAATGGTTGCGTAAAAACGCAAAAAAACCACGATAAATCGTGGTTTTTATATAAATTAAATCAAGTTTTTATAAACTAGACTAGCAATTTGCATTGTAAGCATCAACAAGGTTTTCAGCAATTAATTCTGCTGGACGACCTTCAATGTGGTGACGCTCTAACATGTGTACTAATTCGCCATCTTTAAATAAAGCCATACAAGGTGAACTTGGAGGAAACGGAACCATAAATCCACGAGCCGCATCAACAGCCTCCTTATCAACACCTGCAAAAACCGTAGTAATATGGTCTGGGCGTTTTGCGTTTTGTAAACTCATTCTCGCACCTGGACGCGCATTAGCTGCTGCACAACCACAAACCGAATTTACAACTACAAGTGTAGTTCCCGGTTTTGCAATAGCCGCCTCAACCGCCTCGGCAGTATGTAATTCTTCAAAACCAACGTTGGTTAAATCCTCACGCATAGGTTTTACTAATTCTGCTGGATACATATCTTTTAAATTTTTATGTTTTATAATTAATCTCTGTTACAAAGTTAGTCAAAAATCATGCGATTTAAGACAACTGTCAGGTTTAAGTCGTTCATAACCACCAAAACCTGACAAATTTACGTATAATTCTTTGGGCGTTTCCCTACGGGTCAGGCTATCCGCTATATCTTTTTTGCTCAAACCAAATTTCGTCATTGATATAAAACCATAGAGCACAGGCAAAGTTCGAGCTAAAATTAAACCACAGGCAAATCACAAAAAAGGATGCCGCTACTATCCTTAACGCACATATCCGCCAAAATAAATCATAAGTTAAAAGCATCACAAATTCGCCAATGTTGTAACAAAACCCATAAAAATTCAACTAACAATAGTATATTTGAACCATAAAAAACAAACATTACATGAGTTTTTCAAAATGGATAGGCGCCTCTTTAGGCTGGTCGTTTGGCGGACCAATAGGAGCCATAATAGGCTTAGCATTAGGTAGCGTTATAGATGTTATGTCTAATGGAAAAGGAAGTCCTTTTTTAAACCAAGGACAACCGCAAGAAGGTCAACGAACCACATATAGCACACGCTCGCAACAACGCCCGCAAACACAATCGGGAGATTTTGAGGTAAGCTTACTTATTTTAGCTTCCATAGTTATAAAAGCCGATGGTAAACAAGACCAACGCGAGCTAGATTACGTACGTCAACAATTTGTAAATATGTATGGTAAAGAGCGTGCCAATACTGCTTTTGCGCTTTTTAAAAATATAAACAAACAAAATAATATTTCTACACGCCAAGTCTGTTTACAAATTAAACAAATGATGGACCACCCATCGCGTTTACAACTTATGCACTTTCTATTTGGTATAGCCAAAGCCGATGGTTTAGTAACTGAAGACGAGGTAAAACAAATTTACACCATAGCCGGTTATTTAGGCATAAGCTCTCGCGATTATGAAAGCATCAAAGCCATGTTTTACGATAGTAGCGACAATGCATACAAAGTTTTAGAAATCACTAAAAGTGCTAGCGTAGACGAAATTAAAAAAGCCTACCGTTCTATGGCTAAAAAATATCATCCAGATAAAGTTATTCATCTTGGAAAAGAACACCAACAAGGTGCCGAAGAAAAATTTAGACAAGTACAAGCTGCTTACGAGCAAATACAAAAGGAACGTAGATTTTAATGATAGATTAAGTTTTTCTTAAAAAAAACACTTTTCAACCCAAAAACAATTGGTAATAAGAACTTTAAGCAATAAATTTAGTGCATTATACTATATTAATACTTCTTTCTTATGAAAAACATGTTCAATTCCAAAGACACACAAGCTGTTGTTGAAAGAATTAAAACCTTAGACAACCAAGCCCAACCGCTTTGGGGCAAAATGAGCGTAGACCAAATGCTAGCGCATTGCAACGTAACTTACGAAATGGTTTACGACAACAAACACCCAAAACCAAACGCTTTTAAGCGTTGGATGCTAAAAACCATTGTAAAACCAATAGTTGTAGGAGACAAACCTTATAAAAAGAATAGCCGTACCGCTCCAGAATTTGTAATTACCGATACCAAAAACTTCGATTTGGAAAAAAGCAGACTCGTTGATTTTATCAATAGAACTCAACAATTAGGTGCAAATCATTTCGAAAATAAAGCATCGCATTCCTTTGGCAACTTAACCAATAAAGAATGGAATACCATGTTTTACAAACACCTAAACCATCACTTAAATCAATTTGGAGTTTAAACCCATAAAAAAAGCCAACTATTAAATAGTTGGCTTTTTAATTTTAATGATATCAATAAGTATTATTTATCGATATAAGTTTTAGTTTCAGTTCCTTTTCCAAAAACCATAACTAATTTATCTTGTTCATTTGTATAAACAGCTTCTAGTTTCCATCCTTCACTTTCAGAAGCTTCAATTAAGCACTTACGCACATCAGGATTAAAAAGGTTTAAATTTGTTTTTACTGTATCTGCATTAATAATATTAACAGAAAATAAAAGCATTACTGCTGCGCTTAATAATTGTAATTTTTTCATTGAGAGAAATTTGTTGGTTAAACATAAAAATTAGTCTGTAAAACTACAATGTATCACGTAATTACAACAAAATATTAGCCGACGGTACTTTATTAACGTCAAACTAAACTACCAAGCTAAAAACCAAAGTATAACACTATCATTTACAATAAAAAAACTTAACAAACTAGAACGTTCTTACTTAAAAACTATAGTAGATTTTGCTTTAGAAACGTTCAAATCAATTGTTCGCCCTAAAATTAAAGCACGATTATCTCTTTCGTGTCCCGCAGGCACATTAAAAGCTATTGGGAAATTATAATCTGAAAGAGCATCTAAAAACAATTGCTCTATAGAAGTTCCCCAAGGCGTCGTGTTTTTTCTAACTCGGCTAATACCACCAATAATAACACCTTTGCAGTTATCAAAATACCCTGCACGTTTTAAACTTTGTAACATACGATCTATATGGTATTTATACTCACCTACTTCTTCTATAAAAAGAATTTTTCCGTCCGTATCAATACTGGTTTTAGAACCTAACATGGTATGTAATAAAGTTAAATTACCACCAACTAAAGGTGCAGAAACAGAACCCGCTCGGTTATAAGTAGAACCTTCGAGCGTATAACTTAATGGCTTCCCGAAAATAGCCGCCTTAAAAGTAGCTATTGGTTTCGCTATAGTACTCAAATCATTAGGTAAGCTAACACACATAATACCGTGTATGCTTTCTATACCTTCATTATTAAATTGATTGTGCAATGCCGTAATATCGCTATAGCCTATTAACCATTTTGGGTGTTGCTTAAACTTAGTGTAATCTAGCTTATCCAAAATTCTAACCGTACCATAACCACCTCTAGCACACCAAATGGCACTAACGGTTGGGTTATCTAAAGCATTTTGAAAATCGGCACAACGCTCATCATCGGTACCAGCAAAATGATCGGCTTGGCTAAATACATGTTCGCCAACAATGGTATGCAAACCCCAACTTTTAAGTAACGCTTTGGCCGCTTCAATTTCTTTAACGCCGTTTTTTATAACACCAGATGGTGCAACAATAGCAACCGTATCGCCTGCTTTTAAATATGGAGGTTGTATCAATTTAGTAGAGTTTTTTAATGGTGTTTCTTGTGCCGATAGTGTAGTTTTTCCGAAGAAAAAAAAGGAACAAAATAAAATTGTAATAAATGTAATTCGTGTCATAATGTAAATGTACATTTTTTTTCTAAATAGGGCTTAAATTGATTACTTTTACGGCTTGAAAAACACTTGTGTTTACGAATAAAATAGATATATTTTTCAACACAAACAGTTGATTTTAATACAGATAAACTTCAAAAACACACTCATAATATAATTTTAAATTGATGAACACACCAAAACGATATACCATTACAACCGCTTTACCATACACCAACGGCCCAATACACATTGGCCATTTAGCTGGTGTTTATGTGCCTGCAGATATTTATGTACGCTATTTACGATTAACCGGAAACGATGTTGTATTTATTGGCGGAAGTGATGAACATGGTGTGCCAATTACTATTAAAGCTAAAAACGAAGGTGTAACACCTCAAGATATTGTAGATAAATATCATGCTATTATTAAAAAATCTTTTGTAGATTTTGGAATAACTTACGATAATTACTCTAGAACTTCTGCTCCAATTCATCATGAAACAGCTTCGGAGTTTTTCAAAACTTTAGATGCAAAAGGTGAATTTATTGAAGAAACATCGGAACAATTATACGATGCTGCTGCAAATCAATTTTTAGCAGATAGATTCGTGATTGGAACTTGCCCAAAATGTGGTAATGAAGAAAGTTACGGTGACCAATGTGAAAACTGTGGAACAAGCCATAATGCTACCGATTTAATTAATCCTAAATCGGCTATTACAGGTAATGTGCCAACCTTAAAACAAACAAAACATTGGTATTTACCACTAGATAAACATGAGGATTTTTTAAGAGAATGGATTCTTGAAGGACATAAAAAAGACTGGAAACCTAATGTTTACGGACAATGTAAATCTTGGATAGACGATGGTTTACGCCCAAGAGCCGTAACCCGTGATTTAGATTGGGGAATTCCTGTACCTGCTGAAGGTGGCGAAGGTAAAGTACTTTACGTTTGGTTCGACGCACCAATTGGTTATATTTCGTCTACCAAAGAATGGGCTGCTCGCGAAGGAAAAGATTGGGAACCATACTGGAAAGATAAAGACACAAAATTAGTACACTTTATAGGAAAGGATAATATTGTATTTCACTGTATTATTTTCCCGGCGATGTTAAAAGCTGAAGGATCTTATATTTTACCTGAAAATGTACCAGCAAACGAGTTTTTAAACTTAGAAGGTAATAAATTATCAACTTCTAAAAACTGGGCTGTTTGGTTACCAGAATATTTAGAAGATTTCCCTGGACAACAAGATGTTTTACGTTATGTATTAACAGCAAATGCTCCAGAAACTAAGGATAACGATTTTACTTGGAAAGATTTTCAGGCAAGAAACAACAACGAGTTAGTTGCCATTTTCGGAAACTTTATAAACCGTGTTGTTGTTTTAACTAACAAATATTACGAAGGTGCTGTGCCTACGCCTTCAGCATTTGAACAAGTAGACGAAGAAACTTTAGCTACCATAAAAGCATATCCAGATGTTATTGCAAGTTCAATAGAGCGTTACCGTTTTAGAGAAGCTAGCCAAGAGTTAATGAATTTAGCACGTTTAGGAAACAAATACTTAGCCGATGCAGAACCTTGGAAAGTAATTAAAGTTGATGCAGAACGCACAAAAACTATTATGTATGTAGCATTACAAATAGCATCGGCATTAGCAACTTTAAGTGAGCCATTTTTACCGTTTACTTCAACTAAATTAAAAAACATATTAAACCATACTGCCTTAGGAACAGAAACTACTTGGAAAGAAGTTGCTATAAAAGAGGTATTACTTCCTGCAGGTCATAAAATTGGTGAAGCTGAATTATTATTTTCTAAAGTAGAAGATGAAACAATTCAAAAACAACTTGATAAACTAGAAGCTAGTAAAAAAGCTAACGAAGCAGCAAATAAAGTAGTAGAACCACAAAAGGACACTATAAACTTTGATGATTTCACTAAACTTGATATGCGTGTTGGTACCATTATAGAAGCTGAAAAAATGCCGAAAGCTAAAAAACTTTTAGTTTTAAAAGTAGATACAGGTATTGATGTTAGAACTATTGTTTCTGGTATTGCAGAAAGCTTTACGCCGGAAGAGGTTGTAGGCAAACGTGTTACTGTTTTGGTAAATCTAGCACCAAGAGCCTTACGCGGTGTAGAAAGTGAAGGCATGATTTTAATGACGGAAAGTGAAGATGGAAAACTTGTATTTGTAAATCCCGATACAGATAATGTTGCCAACGGATTAACTATAAGTTAAACAGAATTTACTAACTTTATAAAAAAACAAGACCTATGTTATCAAAAGCTATAGAAAAAGCATTAAACAATCAAATAAAAATAGAAGCAGAATCTTCTCAAATATATTTAGCAATGGCCTGTTGGGCCGAAGTTAAAGGTTTAGAAGGGGTTGCAAACTTTATGTATGCACAATCTGATGAAGAGCGCGAACACATGTTAAAACTCGTAAAGTTTGTGAACGAGCGTGGTGGTCATGCAAAAATTTCGGAATTATCGGCACCTAACGTAACTTTTACTTCATTTAAAGAAATGTTCGAGAAATTGTTCGAGCACGAAGTATTTGTATCTCAAAGTATAAACGATTTAGTCCATATTAGCTTAGAAGAAAGAGATTATGCATCACACAACTTTTTACAGTGGTATGTTGCTGAGCAAATAGAAGAAGAAGCTGTAGCTCGCACCATTTTAGACAAGATAAACCTTATTGGAGATGATAAAGGTGGATTGTATCTTTTTGATCGCGATATAGAAAACTTAACTGTAACTTCCGCATCTGCAGATGGTTTGCAATAATTTTAACATTTAATCTTATTTAGATTTAATAAAAATAGTTATTTTTGCCCAAGATAAATTTGATATCTCTTAAATTTCAGATTCTGTTTTGGGCAAAAAAAAGAAAAAAAAGGCAATTAAAATGTTACGTGAATTAGGAGTAGAACTTCCTGATAAAGTAAAAAGCAGTTGTTGTAAAAAATTTAAAAAAGGCGAAAATAAGCGTTGTAAAAAATGCCCTTGTTTCGACTTGCTTAAAAAAGTGGCATAATCACTCTTAATACCTAAAAATATTCGTACCGAAAACCATCCGTGTTTTTGGTGTTTACTCAAGTTCAATTCCCGATAACGTTAAAAAAATAATTTATAGTGACTACCTATACCGCATAGGGGTCTTAACTTGCGTACATCAAATTGTTTCTTTTTTTTGAGAAGCAATAAATAGTGATAATTTTTAAACCCAAATAGAAACCTAATTAATACATGTAAATGAAAAGAATAGCAATTTTATTAGTGTTAGCATTAACTTTAGCTTCATGCGGCACATCAAAAGTAGTGCGAACTTCAAAAAAAGTAATGAAAGGAAATTGGACGCTAAGTACTATTTCTTATAGTGAAAAAGGCACCTATAATGTATCTCTCTTAGATGATGCTCCAAAAGCATGTTTTGAAGGTAGTGATTGGCAGTTTATCCCGAATAATAATTCAGGAATCTACACCATTAACGATACCAATTGTGGTATTGGTGCTCGTAACTTCATTTTTACCATTCAAGAAGTTGATCCTACTACCGATCTGTACGATTTCTTATTGAAACCTACAGACGAAAAAGGAAAATCGCCAACCAACTACGGTTACAGAATGCAACTTACTCAACTTACAGAAGCTACAATGCAATGGCAACAAACGCTTAACGTGGAGGGTAAACCATTTACAATTACAATGAATTTTACAAAACAATAAAACATACAGATGAAAACAATATTTAATAAAATCGGATTAATTCTATTAGCACTCGTACTTACAGTAAATGTAACAAGTTGTAAATCGGTACAAAATGCAAATAACAAACAAAAAGGTGGAGCTATTGGTGCTGCAGGTGGTGCGCTTTTAGGAGCCATTATCGGTAACAACGTTGGTAAAGGTGGTAATGGAGAACTCGGAGCTGTTATTGGTGGTGTTATTGGCGGTGGTGCTGGTGTACTTATTGGTAACAAAATGGACAAACAAGCTCAACAAATTGAAAACGAAATTCCTGGCGCTAAAGTAGAGCGTGTAGACGATGGTATTGTAGTAACTTTTGACGAGAATAGTGGTGTATATTTTAATACAGCAAAGTATAATGTTAACGCAGCTTCTCAAGAAACTTTAAATAAATTAATTGCTGTTTTTCAAGAATACCCAGATACTAACGTATTGGTTGTAGGCCATACAGATAGTGTTGGTAGTGAAGAGTTAAACATGACACTTTCTAAAAATAGAGCAACTGCTGTTACCGATTATTTTTTAAGTAAAGGTTTAAGTCGTAGTCGTTTCACAACCAACTGGTTTGGAGAAGCACAACCAACACATGATAATACTACAGCAGAAGGTCGTGCAAAAAATAGAAGGGTAAATATTGCAATTTTACCGAACGAAAAAATGATTGATGATGCTAAAACTGAAGCTGGACAATAAGCTAATTTTTTTAGACGAATCAATAATATTAAGGCTATTCTTAAAAAGAATAGCCTTTTTTGATTTTATACACTAACCTATCCGTCGGTTAGTATTTGTTATAAACTTAGGTGGCGGATCGCTATAACGTGGATCTTGAATAACAGCAAGTTTTTCCATAGTAACAACTTCAATAGTTATACAATCGAATTCCTCTATCACCTTACCAGTAATAGTATAAATCCCCTTACCTCTAAAAGGGTATTTACTTGCCACAGGCGGAAAATGAACGGTATCAATAAAATGCCCATCGTAATCTAAAAACGTTCCAAAATGCATGTATTTACCGCTAGATGTTACCGTGTTCTTTGTTGTCACCAAATAACCTTCAATAGAAATATTGCGATTTTTAAATTTTGGAAGTTGCAATGCTCTTAAAGGTTGTACAGCGGTTTGCTCCAACAAACCAAACGGATTGCAAAGCGTAAAGCCTAAAAGCTCTAAAGCATCAAAAGCATCTTCCAAAGCCGAACTTGGCAATTCTGGCGTTTTGTAATCTATACGTTTAGTTTCAAACAAATTAATAGCATGTTCTTGCACCACTGTTTTACTTATTTTTAAATGAGCTTCCCAAAGTAATTCGCGCTTATTAACACCCGTAAACCGAAACGCATTTATTTTAATTAGAATAGCGGTTTGCTCTACAGATATACTTAGACGCTCAACAAAATCGTCTAGATTTTTAAACGCACCATGTTCCTCTCGGTCTAAAAGTAATTTCTTAATAGTTTTTACTTCCAAACCATGCAAAAACATAAAACCTAAATAAATATGTTTACCAATAATAATAGTTTCATTAAAACTTGTGTTAACACAAGGTGCCTCAATAATACCACCATGCATTCTAGCCTCGTGCACATAAAGTTCTGTGCTATAAAAACCACCAAAATTATTAATAGTAGCCACCATATATTCCAACGGGAAATAGGCTTTTAAAAACAAACTTTGGTAACTTTCTACCGCATAAGATGCCGAGTGTCCCTTTGCAAATGCATAACCAGCAAAGCTTTCAATTTGTTTCCAAATCTCTTCAATTAAATGTTCTGGCTCTCCTTTTTGTCTACAATTGCTAAAAAAAAGGTTTTTCACAGATAGAAATTCATCACGAGATCTAAACTTACCCGACATACCGCGTCGTAATTTATCAGCTTCAGCTAAAGTTAAACCTCCAAAATAATGCGCCACTTTAATAACATCTTCTTGGTATACCATAACGCCATAGGTTTCGGGCATAATACTAAGCAAAACGGGGTGTGCTTGCTTACAACGTTCCGGATCGCGATAACGCAATATATATTCGCGCATCATACCCGATTTAGCAACTCCAGGACGAATAATAGAACTCGCAGCTACTAACCCCAAATAGTTATCAACCTGAAGTTTTTTAAGTAACATACGCATAGCAGGCGATTCAACATAAAAACACCCAATGGCCTGAGCGTGTCGCAAAATATGCTTAATATTTTCATCCGTCTTAAAACCTTTAATATCATGAATATCAATAGGTTCTTTTTCTGGATGATTATATTTTACAATATCTACGGTGTCTTTAATTTTTCCTAAACCACGTTGGCTTAATATATCGAATTTATAAAGCCCAATATCTTCAGCAACTACCATATCAAAATGTGTGGTAGCAAAGCCTTTCGGCGGAAAAAATGTTGCCGTATAATAATGAATAGGCTTTTCTGAAATAATAATTCCACTAGCATGAATTCCCAAATAATTAGGAAACCCCTGAATATATTCGCTGTAAACAAGTACTAATTTTGATAGTTTATCTAAGGCTTCAATATTGTAGCGGCCTTTGCTAAGCATATCTATTTCCGATTTTGGTAAGCCGAAAACCTTACCTAATTCACGTACCGACGCTTTAAATTTAAACGTATTGTAAACTGCTAAAAGCGCGGTGTTTTTAAATGTTTTAAAAATGAATTGTGTAATATCATCCCGATCGGTCCAAGAAAAATCAATGTCAAAATCCGGCGGATTCTTTCGGTATAGATTTATAAAACGTTCAAAGTACAAATCGAGTTCTACGGGGTCAACATCCGTAATTCGCAATAAATACGCAACAATACTATTGGCGCCACTACCTCTACCTACATAATAATAATTTTTACTTCTGGCGTATTTTAAAATTTTCCAATTCATTAAAAAATAAGACACAAACTGCTTCTCTTTAATAATGCTTAACTCTTTTTTTATTCGATTAAAGATAACATCATCTGGGTTTTGATAACGATACGCCAAACCACTATAGGCAAGTCTTTCGAGCAATTTATAATCTAAATCCTCACTCTTAGTATACGATTTTTGATTGTTAGGTATGCTTTTCGAGAAATCGAAATTTATAGAACATCGGCTTAAAATAGCTTTAGTGTTTTTTATAAGCTCAGGGAATTCTCTGTAAACATCGTGCAATTTATTAGCAGAAAGCATAACATCGGTTTCTAAACCTTCCTCACTTTTTGACAACTTACTTAACAACGTATTATTATCTATTGCACGCAACAAACGGTGGGTGTTAAATCCTTTTTTATTTTCAAAAGAAACCGATTGTAAAACCACTAATTTAGAGACGTCTTTTTTCTGTTTAGAAAACTTAAGTTTATTTAAATCTTGTAGCTTTACACCTAAAAACTCATGTTTTTTTAAGTTGAAACTTCCATCTTGTTTATAAGGATAAATAACAAATGTATCGTCTAATTGAGGAGCACAATCTGGGATTACTAAACTAGCATCATGCAAAAAAGTGGACAAATAATTATTAATATTATAGAACCCCTTGTTGCTCCTAGCAAGGAGTATAAATTTTTGTTCTGCGCCATTTCTAAAATCTACACCCAATACTGGTTTTATTTTATATTTTTCGGATAACCGAACAAAATCTAAACACGCCGATGTGTTATTAATATCGGTTAGCGCCATAGTTTTAAAGCCATATTCCGCAGAAATGGCAAGTAGTTTTTCGGGGCTTATTGTCCCATAACGCAAGCTGAAATATGAATGACAATTTAAATACATAAGTTTTGCAAAATTAGCTACATTTAAAAGTAATTGTTGCTTACATTTGTAGTAAACCAAATTAAATATTAAAACGAGTAATGAAATTCATTCAATCCAACATTAAACATTTACGTACTTTGAAAAGTTTTTCTCAGGAACGTTTTGCGGACGAATTAGGTTGGACACGCTCCATTGTGGGTTCTTATGAAGAAGGCCGCTCAGAACCCCCTATAGATCGTTTAATAGAGCTTTCGTCTTATTTCAATATACCAATAGATATTTTGGTGAAAAACGATTTAAGACGTACTAAAAACACCTCTTTTATAGAAGTAGGAAACAAGCGTGTACTGTTTCCGGTAACGGTAAACGACATGGACGAAGATTTAATAGAAATTGTACCTACCAAAGCTTCGGCAGGATATTTACAAGGTTATGCAGATCCAGAATATATTGAGCAACTTCAAAAAATAAAACTCCCCTTTTTACCAACAGGAACGCATCGTGCGTTTCCGATAAGTGGAGATTCTATGTTGCCCGTAAAAAGCGGTTCGTTTATTGTTGCAAAATTTATCGATACAATAACCGATGTAAAAAACGGACGCACTTATATTATACTCACCAAAGACGATGGTTTAGTATATAAAAGAGTCTATAATAAAATTGAAGAAAAAGACTCTTTAGAGCTACATTCTGATAATAAACTATACACACCTTACGATGTAAAAACCGCCGATATTATGGAAATTTGGGAGTTTACGTGCTGTATTAACACACAAGAGTATAGTGAAGAAGAACTAAAACTAAGCAGCATTGTAAATATGTTTCAGGAACTTAAAGTCGAACTAAAATCGATTAAAGGCTTAGAAAGCTATGATTTTTAATATTACATTAACCAACCGAAATAATGATAAGGGCTTCTATTTTTTAAAAGACCAACGTATCATTAAAAATAAAACCCAAACCCTATGGCTATACAGTTAAAACAATCTGCTCCTTTAACGCTTTTTAATCCCGAAGAAATAGAAAACGCAGGTGCGCTTTATTTCGATACAGGTATTTCGGCAGGTTACCCTGCTCCTAACGAGGACTTTAGCCAGCAGCATCTTTCTCTAGATACTGAGCTAGTTAAAAATAAAGAAACCACATTCTATGCACGTGTAAGCGGGCAATCTATGATTGGTGCAGGACTAGATGATAACGATTTATTAGTAATAGATAGAAGCATAGAGCCCACAAATAATAAAATTGCGGTTTGCTTTTTAGATGGTGAGTTTACTGTAAAGCGTTTAAAAGTGGATAAAGATGAAATGTGGTTAAAACCGGAAAACCCAAACTACCCTATTATTAAAATTACTAGTGATAATAAGTTTCTTATTTGGGGGATTGTAACTAATGTGATTAAAAAGGTATAAATATTAAGCCACATTATACTTAAATTTAAAACATAAAAAAATGCGAAGCTTTAGCTTCGCATTTTTTATATAATATAAAATTGATGTTTTAGTCTGCTAAAACAATCAACTTATTGTTTTTTAATTCTAACGTTCCAGAGTTAATTTTTAACAATGTAGCTCCTTTATCGTTTTTGGTAAATTTATCTTGAACCGCTTCATCTAATTCTACGTTTCCTGAAATTTTCACAAAACCTTCTTTTAAAATAGATATAATTGGCACGTGATTATTTAACATTTCAAATTCGCCATTTACTCCTGGAACAGCAACACTAGTTACTTCTCCACTAAATAAGGTTGCTTCTGGTGATACAATTTCTAAATACATAATTTTTAAGTATTCCGTAATCAGTAATCAGTATTCAGTCGCGTAATGCTGACTGTTGACTTATAACTGCTTACTAGGTTTACGCTTCAGCTAACATTTTATCTCCAGCTTCAATAGCTTCTTCAATAGTTCCTTTAAGGTTAAACGCTGCTTCTGGTAAGTGATCTAATTCACCGTCCATAATCATGTTAAATCCTTTAATAGTTTCTTTAATATCTACTAAAACACCTTTAAGACCTGTAAATTGCTCTGCTACGTGGAAAGGTTGAGATAAGAAACGTTGTACACGTCTTGCTCTACCTACGGCTAATTTATCTTCTTCAGATAATTCCTCCATACCAAGGATAGCAATAATATCTTGTAATTCTTTGTAACGTTGTAATAACTCTTTAACACGTTGTGCACAGTTATAGTGATCGTCACCTAAAATATCAGCAGTTAAAATTCTTGAAGTAGAATCTAATGGATCTACCGCAGGATAAATACCTAACTCAGCAATTTTACGAGATAATACTGTTGTTGCATCTAAGTGAGCAAAGGTTGTAGCCGGTGCAGGATCCGTTAAATCATCCGCAGGTACGTATACCGCTTGTACAGATGTAATAGAACCTCTTTTAGTTGAAGTAATACGCTCTTGCATAGCACCCATTTCTGTTGCTAATGTTGGTTGGTAACCTACCGCAGAAGGCA
This sequence comes from Algibacter sp. L3A6, assembly GCF_009796825.1. Classification (GTDB taxonomy): domain Bacteria; phylum Bacteroidota; class Bacteroidia; order Flavobacteriales; family Flavobacteriaceae; genus Algibacter. The sequence goes on along the minus strand of NZ_CP047030.1, from coordinate 1,742,727 downwards.
TACGACCTAATAATGCAGATACCTCAGAACCAGCTTGTGTAAAACGGAAGATATTATCTACGAAGAATAATACATCTTTCCCTTGTCCTTCACCAGCACCATCACGGAAATACTCAGCAATAGTTAAACCAGATAATGCTACACGAGCACGAGCTCCAGGAGGCTCATTCATTTGTCCAAAAACGAAAGTCGCTTTAGACTCTTTCATTCCAGATTTATCAACTTTAGATAAATCCCATCCGCCTTCTTCCATAGAGTGCATAAAGTCATCACCATACTTGATAATTCCTGACTCTAACATCTCACGTAGTAAATCATTTCCTTCACGAGTTCTTTCACCCACTCCAGCAAATACAGATAAACCACCGTGTCCTTTTGCTATATTGTTAATCAACTCCTGAATTAATACTGTCTTACCTACTCCAGCACCACCAAATAAACCAATTTTACCACCTTTTGCATAAGGCTCAATTAAATCGATTACTTTAATACCTGTAAATAAAACTTCAGTAGAAGTTGATAAATCTTCAAATTTTGGTGCTTGACGGTGAATTGGTAACCCAGCAGAACCTGCTTTAGGTAAATCTCCAAGACCATCGATAGCATCTCCAATTACGTTGAATAAACGTCCGTAAACATCATCACCAACCGGCATTTGTATAGGTGCACCAGTAGCAGTAACCTCTGTTCCTCTGCTTAATCCATCAGAAGAATCCATAGCGATAGTACGCACAGTATCTTCACCAATGTGAGATTGTACTTCTAATACTAAAAGCGATCCATCTGCTTTTTTAATTTCTAATGAATCATAAATTTTTGGAAGTTCAGCACCAGCTCCGAATTCAACATCGATAACTGGACCTACTATTTGTGCAACTTTACCTGTAACTTTAGACATTACTTATGTGTTTAATATTATGCGTTTTAATTCAGTGAAAACACTTTGAGTTTTCGCGTGCAAATATAGTGGTTTTAATTTAAAATGAAAGTCGTTTTTATAATAAAAAAACGCATTCCATTGGAACACGTTTTTTATATTTTTAATAATTGCGCTTTTATTGTAATGTAGGCGCGTAATTTGTTGGGTAATCTCCCGGATTTGGAACATTACCAGAGTCAATAAAATTAGCACCAAAAGAGGTATCTATAGCTTCTAAAAACTTGTATGCCATATATGAATATCCTCTTGCTGTTAGATGAATTCCGTCTAGACTAACAGCTCCTCCTGTTACTAAACTAGCATTTAGTGTGTAATCACCATAAACAATTCCTGTTGTAGCTAACTCTGATAAAATAGAATTTAAATCTACTAAAGCAATATTATCATTAGCATCTGACACGGCTTTAATTGTTACATTATAGGCATCTGTTGCTTCTTTAATAGCCAATTGTTCTTCTGGTGTTAAAACCCATTGATCTGCTAATGGTACGGCAACACCGTTTATACTTTGTGCATTTCCAGGGATAGCTTCTGTTCCTATAAAAGAAGATGAACTAAGTACGAGTAAATCATCTACAGTAGCTTGTCTATACTTTGGAATTTCAGCGAAAGCAGGATTAATTGCTCCCAAATCGGTTAAATCTTCATCAATAATAACAACAGCATTTTGTCCTTCAGTAAAATTTATAGTTCTTTTCTCAAGCTCTTCAGCAGTAAACAGACCAGTAGCTTGCAATGCAGCGTAAGCTTGCTGTAAACCTCCATTATATGTCCCATAAGCAGCAACACTATTTAAAAAGCCAGCAGTAGCAGCATCTAACGGAATTGGATTATATGGCACTGTTGTAAAATGTGGTAAATCTGTAATATAAGGCACATTTGTAACCACACCTTTAGCTCCTCCACTAGTTAAAGTAGAAACTAAACCACTTAACACATTAGCAAAAACATTAGGATCTGTAATGTCATTACTTCCATATGTAGAGGGATCTAAATTACCTTGTTGATCTACTCCGCTTCCACCTGAAACAGCAAAACTTAGAACATCATTCGCTCCCATTTCTGATAAAGTAAAAAACGTAGGGCTTTGCGCCATAGCGTCTCCTAACATAGTTGTGCTTGGACTTGATGCCATTCTTACAAAGTAAGGATTAGCATAAGAACCTACTCCTGCAAGACTACCGTAAGAATCTGATAGTAAATGAAAACTTTTTGCTCCAGGAACACCTAAATTACTAAAAGGCCCGGTTGGGTTGTTTAAAACAATATCTGTAGATACCGTTACTGGGCCAACCACAGACTCTAAAGGCACTGGAGTAGAACCACCAAAAACAAGTCTTGGTTCTGCTATTCTTGTACCGCCAGCCGCCAAACCTCCAAAATTATCATTGGTTATAGGTTGTGTAAAATCTCCACCTCCTATACCAGCAAATTGATTTGCCAATATATTTGGAAAAGAATTATTTTGCCCCGCCATAAAAAGCGCGCCATCTGTATATCCTGCCGTAAAAGATGCCCCAAGAGACACGTATGTTGTAAAATCTGCCGAGCCAGAAGTTAGTTCTGGCAAAACCTCAGCGGCTTCATCTCTATTAACGTCTTCAATTTCGTTACAACTTGTAAAACCAATTAAAGCTGATAATGCTAATATATATTTTGTGTTTTTCATCTTATAAATTATTAATTGTCCATGAAACATAATACATTGATCCAATATGACCTGTACCCACTGCTGTGAAATATTCATCTCCTAAAAGATTAGTTGCACCTGCCTTAAAAATAGATTTCATAGATGGAACCTTTAAGTTAATTTGCGCATCTACAACATGGAATTCTGGAACAACACCATTTGCAAAAGTTGCTTCCCAATAATAATCGTCACTAAATCTATAAGCTACGTTAAATCCGAAGTTTTCAAATAAATCCGTATTACCAAAAGACGCTTTAAATTTATGTTCTGGCGTATTAAAGTTTGTTGCAAAATCTGGATATGCTTCGCTATCAAAATCTAATTTAGCATAAGTATAACTTCCGCTTAAATCGAAATCACCAAAGACTTTAGTAGATACTCCAACAGATGTACCGTACGAATTTACATTAGCTTCAGAGTTTGTATATGTACTATATGCTTGGCTATCTCCATTTGCCAAAGCAGCTACAGATGCACCACCATCACCAACTGTTCCATAAAAAGGAGCAACCACAACTTCTTGAGATATAAAATCTTTATAGCTATTGTAATAAGCACTAACATCTACAGTAATTTTATTAAACTTACCTCTATACCCAACTTCTCCAGATGTTACTTGTTCTGGTTTTACTAAATCTGGGTTTGCAATTTCTAATACCGCAGGGTTTCCTGTCGCAGCTAGTTCTAAAGCAGAACTTGCAGTATATGAATTATTATAAGCCGCAGCTCCTGTTTGAGTAACGCTAGGCGATTGCACAATAGCAGCACCTCCAGGTGATAAATCGTAATTTCTAGTCCATCTATCTAAATTACTAGGAGCCGAACCTACTAAAATTGCTCTACCTGCGTTTAGGCCGATAAATAAATCTTGAGTTGTAGGGTTTCTAAACCCTGTTTGCACAGAAGCTCTAACATTATGATTTTGATTAAGTGTAAGTGCTGCAGAAATTCTTGGAGACACAAAACCATCAAAAAACTCAGACTTATCATAACGAGCTGACCCCGTTAATTTTAATTCCATTTCATCGTTAAGTTCAAGGTTTTTCTGAATTTGAGTATAAATTCCATATTCAGAATATGTAATAGGACCATCAATATCTGTATAAATAGTACCTGAAGAATTTAAACTATATTCTCTAAAAGAACCACCAACTTGAATATCAGCAAAATCAATAAGATGACTAAAATTATAATTAGCATCTGCATGATAATATTTAGAAGCATCTTGAAATTTAGAACCTGTAGTTAAATCTGGATCTGCTATACTTTTATTAAATGCAGCAACAAACTCATCAGAGCCTGGAAGAAATCTTCCTGTATCAGCAACATTTCTTGCTGCAGCGTGCGCTTGAGTTTCATCTGCACCACCAAGGGTTGCAGAAATAAAGGCACCAGTATACTCACCAAACCATGTATTATTATCTTTCCAAGCACTATTAATATTAATTCCTGTAAAAACCATATCATAAGAATCTCCAGCTTTATCTGATACTACGTAACCTCTAACAAAGAAGTTATCGTTTCTAATTTCAATTTTATGTTGTTCTTGAAAAAAGTTATTAATGTTATACCTGTTTGTACCTTGGTAAATTGTTGAACCTGTTCCAACCTTACCAACATAAGATATTTCGAAATCATTTTCCCATGGACGGTAGTATAAACCCCAGTCAGATTTAATACTACTAGCATCATAATTCGTTAAATCTCTTTCATCATAGCCTGTTCTACTTACATCCACAAGTGGCACTAAATTTACTAAAGCTGGATTAGGTAAATTCGCTAAAAAAGTTTCACTTTCTATTACGTTTTTTAAATTCGTAGAAACTTCATCTCCATAAACATTAACACCATCGTAATCTATATTTGCTCTTGTTCCACCTATATTCGTTTTATCGTCTTCATTAACTGCAGCCCAATCGGTTCCTTTTAAGTAACCGAAATTTACTTTAGCTGCAAATTTATTACTGAATTTATAAGCTGCACGAATACTAACATCTGTATACTCATTATCTCCAGAAGCTTCTTGTGACGTAAGACCTCTTTTTACAGACGCACTAATACCTTGGTGATCGAAAGGATTTTTACTTCGCATAAATAAAATACCATTAAAGGCATTTGCTCCGTATAATGCAGAAGATGCTCCAGGCAGTAATTCCACACTTAAAACATCTGTTTCTGTCATACCTACCAAGTTTCCGATAGGGAAATTTAATGCAGGTGTTGAGTTATCCATACCATCTACTAACTGCATGAATCTATTATTAGCAAATGTTGCAAAACCTCTTGTATTTACCGACTTAAAAGTTAAACTGTTGGTATTTACATCTACACCTTTTAAGTTCTCTAAACCATCGTAAAAATCGGCAGATGCAGTGTTTTTAATTTCTTTTAATCCAAAGCGCTCTACTGTAACAGGAGATTCAAATATTCTTTCGGGAGTTCTAGAAGCTGAAATTACAACTTCATCTAAAGAAGTTCCTTCTTTTAAAATAAAATCTACTTTTTGATTCTTTTTGGTAATTTCTACTGTAACCGTTTCAAACCCTACACTACTGGCTTGAACTGAGAACGGAGGGTTTTGGTTGTAGGTTAAAGAAAAGTTACCATCAAAATCTGTAACGTTTCCTGTAGAGGTGCCAACTACAATAATATTGGCTCCTGGAATGGGTTGACTATTGTCATCGACAACAGTACCAGTAATAGTTGTTTGGGAAAAAGTTATTCCACAAAAAAACAACGTAAAAAATAGGAGAATTGCTTTCATTTATATGAACGAATTTAGATTTAGAATAGCAATATATGTATATTAAGTATTATTTACACATAAAAAAGCAAAAAAATTATGCGCGCATAGCACTTATTGATAAAAAAGCATAGCTATAATTGTGATTTTGATAAAAAAAGAGTGTTATAAATGAAAATCAGCCTGATTTCAAGTTTTGAAATCAGGCTGATTGAATTTTAATTTTTATATAAAATATTACTCTACCGTAACAGATTTTGCAAGGTTACGTGGTTGATCTACATTTTTGTCTAACAACACAGCAATATGATAAGATAACAATTGAAGTGGAATAGTTGTTAATAAAGGAGTAAGCGACTCTAAAGTTTCTGGAACCTCTATAACATGATCGGCTAATGCCTTAACTTGTACATCCCCTTCGGTAACTATACCGATAATTTTACCTTTTCTAGATTTAATCTCTTGAATATTACTTACTACTTTTTCGTAATGTCCTTTTTTTGTTGCAATAACAATAATTGGCATATTCTCGTCAATTAAAGCTATTGGTCCATGTTTCATTTCTGCCGCAGGGTAACCTTCAGCATGTATATATGAAATCTCTTTTAATTTTAATGCACCTTCTAAAGCTACAGGAAAGTTAAAACCTCTACCTAAGTAAAGCATGTTTCTAGCATCTTTATAAATATCTGCAATCTTTTTAATAGTTGCATCAGACTTTAAAGCTTCTTCAACTTTTTTAGGAATCATTTCTAACTCTAATAAGTGCTGACGGAAATCTGAACTACTAATAGTTCCTTTTGCTCTAGCAAGTCTTAAAGCCATAAGCGTTAAAACTGTAATTTGAGTTGTAAAAGCTTTTGTAGATGCTACTCCAATTTCCGGACCTGCATGTGTGTAAGCTCCCGCATCTGATTCTCTAGCGATAGACGAACCAACTACATTACAAACACCAAAAACAAATGCACCTTTAGATTTCGCTAATTTAATAGCTGCTAAAGTATCGGCAGTTTCACCAGATTGTGAAATAGCGATAACAATATCGTTTTCTGTAATTATAGGATTTCTATATCTAAATTCTGAAGCGTATTCAACCTCTACAGGTATTCTAGCTAAATCTTCAAAAATGTATTCTGCAACTAATCCAGCATGCCAAGATGTTCCACAAGCAACAATGATAATACGATTGGCATTTAAAAACCTTTTCATGTTATCTTCAATACCTGCCATTTTAATAATAGCGTCGTTGCGTAACAATCTACCTCTATAAGTATCGGTAATAGCTTTTGGTTGCTCGTATATTTCTTTCAGCATGAAATGATCGTATCCACCTTTTTCAATTTGCTCTAAATTTAATTGAAGCTCTTGAACGTATGTATCAACAATAGAATCATCTTTTATTTTTCTTACTTTAATTCCTTTATGGAATCTAATAACTGCCATTTCTTCATCTTCTAAATAAACAGCATTTTTAGTATACTCTAAAAAAGGAGAAGCATCACTAGCTATAAAGAATTCATCTTCATTTTCACCAATACCAATGGCTAACGGACTTCCTAAACGAGCCACAACAACTTCTTCTGGCTTATTTTTATCGAAAACAGCAATAGCATAAGCTCCAATAACTTGGTTTAATGCAATTTGAACTGCTTTTCCTAATTTTACTTTTTCTTTCTTTTTTACATCTTCAATTAAATTGATAAGAACTTCCGTATCTGTATCTGATTGAAATGTATATCCTCTTGTAATTAATTCTTGCTTAAGAGAATCGTAGTTTTCAATAATTCCATTATGGATTATTACTAATTCTCCAGAGTTTGAAAGGTGTGGGTGAGAGTTAACATCGTTTGGCACACCATGTGTTGCCCAACGTGTATGCCCTATACCAACACTACCTGTTTTAGTTATTTCTGCAGTGGCGCGTTCTTCTAAATCGGCTACTTTACCCTTTGTTTTAGATACTTTTAGGTCTTTACCATCAAAAAGAGCAATTCCAGCACTATCGTACCCTCTATATTCTAATCGTTTTAAGCCTTCAATTACTATTGGGTATGCTTCTCTATATCCAATATAACCTACAATTCCGCACATAAGTTGATGTTTTTAATTATTTGGTTCTGTGTAAAACACTTTAAATTTCATTCTTTTCTTGTCATCAACATTTACATTTGAGCCATACAATACTGTACCTCTTGGAGTAATAACCGATGCCGTTGGTAAACCCGTAACATCCTCATCATCACTATCCGCGATTCTAGAAATATTTGTATAATTCACATTGGTAGATAAAACCAAACCAATTTTAGTATTTGTTGAATCGTTGACCAAGATATTATTTAAATGTTCGGTTAAACGAATTTTATATTTATAAACACCATTTTCATCGACAACACGTTGACCTAAACTAATTATCTTAGAATTAAATGGATCGGTACTAGATTCAACTGGATCAATTTGATAGTCGTAAGTAGATATACTATTATTGATATCGTAAGCATAAATTCTATTGAAATGACTATAATTATTACCATTAGAATCGTCTGGAAGCGCTTGCATAACCTCATCTTCAGAGATAACAAGTTGCGCATCGTTAACCAATCTATTTAAAACATAGTTACCATCTTCATCTTTTTCGTAATCATCATCTCCACTAGGTATTCTAAAACTATCTAAGAAATCCTTTTTAGCTTCATCATTTTCAAACAAATCAACAACAGCCATAGAATTACCAGAACCTTTTAGATACAAAGATTGATCCCCATTAGTTTGATCTCCATCTGCTAGTGTAACTTCTGTAATTTTATTCACAAAAGTATTTAATGTGTTTCCTGTAAAAGATAACGTGTATGTTCCTTCAACTGTTTCCCCAGCAGTGGTAGAATCGTAATTATAATTAATAACAATATTAGCATCTGTAGATGCCATATCCAGTAAAACCATACTTCCGTCATCACCAATTGCCTCAGCTTTAAAAAACAAACCTCTAAAATAGTTAGCAAAATTATTAGCATTACTTAATTCAACTCCACCCTCTTTACTTATAATAAGCGTTTTCCAAAATTCAGCATCCAATTCAGCAGTAAAAGCAGGTGCACTTCTAGTTGTTATCTCATCGTCAGTTCCTTCATCTGTAATTGTTATAATAACAGAACTATCAGGTGTCACACTTTCTTGCTCAAAAATTAACTGATCTTTTAAATTATCAAAATTAATAACAGAAGTTCCATTATAAGCCATATTATCAGAGCTTCCATCTGAATATGAATAATACCTTTGTGCTGTATCATCATTATCATCTGCAAAAGGATCAAAATCTCTTAAAAAATATTCGTTTTTGTAAATAGATAATTTAAAAGGTTTTATAGTACCTGAATAATCACCGTATAAAGAATCTTGAATAGTATACTCCGCATTACCATCCTCATCAAAATCAATAACACGACTGAAATAAGGAATTGTAAGCACGACTGAAGTTATCACCGGATTATCACCAAAATCTGGATCATAACTAGATGGTGTTACTTGTGTAACAATACTAGCAGCGGTTTGTCCGTAAACCGGATCGTTAAACACACCTAACAAATAAGATGCTAAACCATTGACCTGTACAGACTCTGTTGTTTTATTATAAGCTACAATAGGAATTTCGTAAGAATCTGTGCTAAAGTTAGCATTATCTTTTCCTAAAACAGCACTTTCTAATTCTGTAAACTCTTTATCGCAACCAACAAAACCGGTTAATACAAATAGGAATGCTGCAGATAATTTAAGGGCTTTAAATGTCTTTTTCATAAGTTGTTTTAAATGAATTTGAGAGGGCTAGCCTAAAACTTCGTTATTAAAGAAGTTTGTATAAGCTTCGCCAAATTCATCTTTGGTTTTATACTCTAAAATAGGTTTATTAGACGCCTTTATGTAAGCATCTACTTCTTCTGTTATATCTTCAGACCCTACTATTAACGCATCGGAGTAATCAATAGCAACTTTCATTAAGTTGTTGTAAGTTGGTTCTTCGAGCACTTTTATAGCATCTTCATTAATATTGTCAAATTTAACTTTATTAATCATATCTTTATTTAACGTATTGTTAAAACTTTGATTGTATATCGAAGTCACAATTTTACTTTGGTTAAATAAAGGCTCGTCTTTGTAATACTCTTTTAAATAAACTGGTAGCAAAGAAGCTAACCAACCATGTACATGTATAATATCTGGAGACCAGTTGAGTTTTTTAACGGTTTCTATAACACCTTTTGCGAAGAAAATAGCACGTTCATCATTATCAGAGAATAACTTTCCAGCTTCATCTGTTAATGTTGCTTTTCTTTTAAAATACTCATCATTATCAATAAAATAAACCTGAATACGTTCTTTTGGAATAGAAGCTACTTTAATAATTAACGGCATATCTAAATCGTTAATCACTAAATTGATACCTGATAACCTGATAACTTCGTGTAACTGATGTCTTCTTTCATTAATATTCCCGTATCGAGGCATGAAGATTCTTATTTGCCCTCCTTGTTGATTTACTAATCTTGGCGCTTCAAACGACATTGACGAAATCTCTGTTTCCGGTAAATAAGGAACTACTTCAGATGATACGTATAATACCCTCTTATCTTTCATATGTTTATTTTTGATGACTTTTAATTTATTTTTTAACAAAAAATAGTAGCAAAAACCCTTAGTTTGTTGCAAAATCTCGTTAAAAAACACGCAAAAGTACAAAATTTTATGCAGATTGCTCGTAAAATCTTAAGTTTGCAAGCGTTAAATTTTAAATAAAAGGTGGAAGTTTACTCGGAAAAACAACAAATTACGGCTGCAATTGATGCCGCAAAAGCTAAAAAACTAACTTTAGGATTAGTGCCTACCATGGGTGCTTTACACGAAGGACATTTACAATTAGTAATAAAAGCTTTAGAAGAAAACGATCTAGTTGCGGTTAGCATTTTTGTTAATCCAACTCAGTTTGATAACCCTGAAGATCTCGATAAATACCCGAGAACTTTAGAAAACGATATAGCATTATTAAAAACAGTAAGCGCGACCAAAATTATGGTTTACGCTCCTACTGTAGATGATGTTTACGAAGGTAATACCGTTTCAGAAACCTTCGATTTCGATGGTTTAGAACATGAAATGGAAGGCAGATTTAGGGATGGTCATTTCGATGGTGTAGGCACCGTTGTAAAACGCCTTTTCGAGATTGTAAAACCGCATAAAGCATATTTTGGTGAAAAAGATTTCCAACAACTACAAATTATTAAAAAGTTAGTTGAAAAACATCACATGCCATTAAAGATAGTAGGTTGCAAAATTCATCGTGAATCTAACGGTTTAGCAATGAGCTCCAGAAACACAAGGTTAAAGCCGGAATTTAGCACCGCTGCCCCCTTCATATATGAAACACTAAAAACTGCCAAACTAAAATTTGGCACAAAAAGTGCTACTGAAGTAGAGGAATGGGTTGAGAAACAATTTAAAAATCATGAATTATTAGAATTAGAATATTTCATAATTTCTGAAGTTGAAACCTTAAAACCTTTAAAACGAAAATCAAACAACAAAGCATATAGAGCATTTATTGCAGTGTATGCAGACGATATTAGACTTATTGATAATATCGCACTAAATTAATTATCTTTGCCGCATGCAAATTCAAGTAGTAAAATCTAAAATACACAGAGTAAAAGTAACCGGTGCCGACTTAAACTATATTGGTAGTATCACTATTGATGAAGATTTAATGGAAGCCGCTAATATTATTCAAGGTGAAAAGGTTCAAATTGTAAACAACAATAACGGTGCTAGGCTAGAAACCTATGCCATTCCTGGACCAAGAAATAGTGGTGAAATCACCCTTAATGGCGCAGCAGCACGTTTAGTTGCTCCTGACGATGTACTTATTTTAATAACGTATGCTTTTATGGATATAGAAGAAGCAAAAGTTTTTAAACCATCGTTAGTTTTTCCAGATGAAGCGACCAACTTACTCAAATAAGCCGTTTGAATAAACAAGCAAAAAATATACTTAAAATTACACTCCCATTATTATTGGGAGTTTTTTTGGTTTGGTATTCACTGTCCAAAGTATCTATTAGCAAGGTTATTGAATATGCCCAAAATGCCGATTACACCTATATTATTTTAGGTGTTTTTTTAGGACTTTTAAGTCATTTATCACGTTCTTACCGCTGGATTTTTATGCTAGAGCCTATGGGTTACAAAATAAAATTCGGTAATAGCCTTATGGCTGTTTTTGCGACCTACTTAATAAACTACACCATACCTCGTGCTGGTGAAGTTGCCCGAGCTTCTATATTAACAAACTATGAGGGAGTACCCTTCGAAAAAGGCTTCGGAACCATTGTTGCCGAACGCATTGCAGATATGCTCGTTATGCTTGGTATTATTGCGATTACGCTTTTTCTACAATTCGATTTTATTTATGGTTTTTTAGTTGAAAAGTTTAATCCTGTAAAAATTGGAATTGCTCTTGTTGTATGTATTTTACTTGGCCTACTATTTCTAAGATTAATAAAACAAAGTAATTCAAAACTCGCTTTAAAAATTAAAAATTTCGCTAACGGACTTATTGAAGGTGCGTTAAGTATTTTTAAAATGAAGAAAAAATGGGCATTCATTTTTCACACTCTTTTCATTTGGGGTATGTACCTACTCATGTTCTACGTCACCTCTTTTTCTATAACAGAATTACACGGTATTTCTGCTGGAGCAATCTTAATAGGCTTCATATCAGCTAGCTTTAGTATTGCCGCAACAAATGGTGGAATTGGCTCTTACCCATTGGCCATTTTTGCTGCCTTTTCAATTTTCGGTATCGCAGAAGAACCAAGTATCGCTTTTGGCTGGATTATGTGGGCATCTCAAACATTAATGATTATTCTTTTTGGTGGTTTATCACTTATTTATTTACCAATTTATAACAGGAACAAAACGGCAAAACAAGAACAATCAACAAATTAAGGTTTAGTTTTACAAAGTACAACACTTTTCTTTTTTGAATTCTAATCGCTTATTTCATACCTTGCCATAATTAAATCTCAAATCGTTTTTTAAAATGAAGAAACTCATCCTTTTCGTTTTTCTGTTTAGCCTTACTTTTATAAACATTGAAGCCCAAGTAAAATATGAAACTTTCGAATCTTCTAAACTAGGAGAAACCCGACAAATAAAAATTCAACTACCACGTGGTTACGATTCTAACCAAGATAAAAGTTACCCTATTTTTATAGTTTTAGATGGCGATTACTTATTTGAAGCCGTTGCCGGAAATGTAGACTACTACTCCTACTGGGAAGACATGCCTGAATCTATTGTAGTTGGCGTAAACCAAATGGATACAAGATATGATGATTGTTTATATTCTGAACAAAACTCGTTACCCGTTGAAACTGGAGCTGCCTTTTTTGAATTTATAGGTCAAGAGCTTGTTCCTTATATAGAAAAAACGTTTAGAACAGTAAACTTTAGAGTAGCAGTTGGCCATGGTCAAACAGCAAACTTAATAAACTACTACTTACTAAAACCTCAACCATTATTTCAAGGCTATATAGCTATTAGTCCAGAATTAGCGCCAGGTATGTTAGATTATATTCCCGAAGGTTTATCTAAAGCAGAATCTAAAATATTCTACTATTTAGCCAACACAGACAACAATGGATCTTCTGTTAAGAAAATGACTAATACTTTAAACACAGACATTGCCGCACTAGATAATAAAAACGTAGTGTATAATTTTGATAGCTTTGAAGGGCCATCTCATTATTCTGTACCAACACACGCCATTCCAAATGCGATTGAAAAGATATTTCATGTTTTTCAACCCATATCAAAAAAGGAATACAAAGAAACAATACTTGAATTACAAATTTCACCTGTTTTATATCTTCAAGAAAAATATGAAAGCATTAATGATTTATTCGGAATTGATAAAAAAATTCTAATTAATGATTTTAAAGCAATCTCGGCAGCCATTGAAAAAAACGAACTTTACGAATACTACGAAGCGTTAGGTAAATTAGCCCGAAAAGCATATCCTGAAACCCTTTTAGGCACGTATTACATGGCGCGTTTTTACGAAGAAACTGGCGAACCTAAAAAAGCTATGCGTACCTACCAATCAGCTTATACCTTAAAAGAAATTGCAGGACTTACTAAGGATGAAATGCTAGAGAAAGCAAACTTAATTAAAGAAGATTTCGGTTACTAAAACCTAAACACAATACTAAATTCCAAATTTGAAAAATGGCTAAAGTAAAAACCACTTTTTTTTGCCAAAACTGCGGCACGCAATACGCTAAATGGCAAGGACAATGTAATGCTTGTAAAAATTGGAACACCATAGTTGAAGAGGTTATACAGAAACCAGAAAAAAGCGATTGGAAAACCCCAACCAATAGCGCTAAAAGAGTTTCTAAACCTTTACGATTAAAAGAAATCGACTCATCTAAAGAAGCTCGATTAGACACCTCAGATGCTGAATTTAATCGCGTTTTAGGAGGCGGTATTGTACCAGGATCTCTAACACTTTTAGGAGGAGAACCCGGTATTGGCAAAAGCACATTGCTTCTTCAAATATCACTAAAACTACCATACAGAACACTATATGTTTCTGGTGAAGAAAGCCAAAAACAAATAAAAATGCGTGCTGAACGCATTAACCCAAATAACGAAAGCTGTTACATTCTAACAGAAACCAAAACGCAAAATATTTTTAAGCAAATTGAAGCCTTAGAACCAGACATCGTTATTATAGATTCGATACAAACGCTACATTCCGATTATATAGAATCATCAAGCGGAAGTATCTCTCAAGTAAAAGAATGCACAACCGAACTTATTAAATTCGCAAAAGAAACAAATACACCAGTAATTTTAATTGGACACATTACTAAAGATGGGAATATTGCAGGACCAAAAATACTAGAGCATATGGTAGATACCGTGCTACAATTTGAAGGCGACCGCAACCATGTGTTTAGAATTTTACGTGCACAAAAAAACCGTTTTGGCTCAACCCACGAACTTGGTATTTATGAAATGTTAGGCTCAGGATTAAGAGAAGTCTCTAACCCTAGTGAAATTTTAATTTCAAAAAAAGACGAAGAACTTTCGGGCAATGCCATTGCCGCAACCTTAGAAGGCATGCGCCCTTTAATGATAGAAGTTCAAGCCTTAGTTAGCACAGCTGTATATGGCACACCACAACGTAGTGCCACTGGTTTTAATGCTAAACGCCTAAACATGTTATTAGCTGTTTTAGAAAAACGCGCAGGATTTAGACTAGGCGCAAAAGATGTCTTTTTAAATATTACAGGAGGCATAAATGTTGATGATCCCGCTATAGATTTAGCTGTTGTTGCCGCTATTTTATCTTCAAATGAAGATGAAGCTTTGCCTGCTAATTATTGTTTTGCTGCAGAGGTTGGATTATCTGGAGAAATTCGTCCTGTTCAACGTGTAGAACAACGTATTCTAGAAGCTGAAAAACTTGGGTTTTCAACCATTTTTGTATCTAAATACAATAAGATTTCATTGAGAGACACTAACATTAAAATTCAATTAATTTCTAAAATTGAAGATTTGGTATCAAGCTTAACCTAAAACCATTAATCTACAGAAAACTGCAATTGAGCGATACAAGCTCACTACCTGAACGATTCCCGTTATAATCAGACAATGATTTGTGTAATTTTGTATAACAAATTACGTGAAATAATTGAATTTTGTTCCCTTAGCACAGTTCGACTTACTAAAACTCGTTTAGAAAATAAAAAAAATATATCACTAAGATGTATTTTAACGATTTTTTAAGCATTAATTACAAAAAAAATGCTTTTAAACGAATTTTTTAGTTGTTTTAACGATAAAAAGTATTAATATTACCACCAATTTAAATCTGATTTTAGCCTTAAACACCGAAATAAAATTTAAATTGATGTACGTTTACCTCCCTCGTAAATACATTTTAATCTATCCATTAATCGAAAAAAAATAGTTATAGAGAAAAATTTAATAGTCCCAAACTAATTAAAGTTTTATTCTATGAGTATAAATTACACCAACCTGTACCTTGTTATAGCACTTTGCTTAACACGCACATTTTATACATTTTTAAAGTTATTCCATGCTCTTAATTTAGCCTCGCTCAATTTAAGCACAAGAAATCACTAAGGTACCAATTGAAAACTTCAGGAATAGAAATACTTATTTTTCATTATTCAATAATTCACAACATTTATACAAATTAGCTTTAATACGCTTTTTCTCCTTATAATATAATCTCTCAAATTAATTAAACAATGCGCCTCAATAATTTCAAGTTTAAATTCATTCTGTTTTTTTGTTTTATTTTTTTCAATATGGCAAATGCCCAGTTAAGCGACTTGCATTTCCTGCCTCCATTAAAACAAGATGCTAACAACCAAGCTATACAGCAACAAACCATCTATCTATCAACACCAACTGTAAATGATTTTACGGTAAATGTTTATCAAGGTACAAGCACAACTGCTTTAACCAGCTTTTCTCTATCTAAAGCAACTCCAGTAACTTATGCTTTAAGTGATGGAGACAACAATATTACGTTAGTGAACAATGACAATACTGGTGTTGTTTTGAGCACCTCAGGCTTGAGGTTTGAAGCCCCTTCTGGTGATAATTTTTATGTAAACTATAGAGGTAGATCTGGATCTCAAGCAGCTTCAATAACAACAAAAGGAAGAGCTGCTTTAGGACAAAAATTTAAATGGGGAGGCGCACCTATTGAGGCTAACCACAATACAATGAGTGCTACCTTAGGTATTATGGCCTCAGAAGATGACACCAATATTACTATCTCAGGTTATAATCCTAATTGCGAATTTAGGCTTCAAGGTGACTTAGATGGACTTACAGCCAATACAATCAATATCACCTTGCAGAAAGGGCAATCTTATGTTTTAGAAGCTGCCAAAGATGCTGCATCAGCAAACGTAGATGGTTGGATAGGCGCTTCAATAAATTCAGACAAAGACATTGCTATCAGTAATGGTATGTTAAATTTCGGAGTAAGCCCTTCTAGCGCCAGTAGAGATGCCGGAGCCGACCAGCCCGTTCCAGAAGATAAGTTAGGTAAAGATTATGTTTTTGTAAGAGGTCGCGGAGGCAGCTCGAATGAGTTTGTGATTATTATAGGGACTCAAGCAAATACAAACATCTATGTTAACGGTAATACAACACCGTTCGCGAATATAGATGAAGGTGAATATGCAGAAATACCTAGCTCATATTTTTCAGGAAATTCAGTTGGCGACAACATGTTAATTACCACTTCTAAAGATTCTTATGCTTATCAAGTGATTTCTGGAGATACAGGTATTCATACCGTAAGTCTTAATTTCGTAGCACCAGTAAGCTGCTTATTACCAGACACCATGGATTTTATTCCTAATATAAAGGATATATCAGGAGTTACTGCTAATGGTGGAGTTTTTATAATAGCCTCTACCACTACAGCAGACTCGAATATTACAATTAAAGATGGTACTACAGCAGTTACACTTCCTGCAGCAAAAGCTGTAGCAGGTTCTTCGGACTGGAAAACATTTTACATCTCGGGTCTTACAGGAGATATTTCTGTTCAATCTTCTGGTCCTATTGCTGTTGGATATTTAGGGTACAATGGCGCGCGTGGTATTGCTGGATATTTTTCTGGATTTGATACTGTTCCCGAAGTAACTTTACAAGTTGCAGGTGGAGGCTGTTTGCCAGGAGCTATAGTAGAAGTTATAGATGAAACATTCGATTCTTACCAATGGTTTGAAGATGGAGCTTTAATAGCAGGAGCAACACACGCAACCTATTCACCAACAACATCTGCAGATTATTATGTAAGAGTTGTTAAAGGTGGATGTACTTATGATTCTCAACCACTTTCGGCATACTATTGCAACCCAGATGTTGTACTAACAAAAACAGTTGATAAAAATCAAATTATTGAAGGTGAAACAGCAATATTTACAATTGAAGTAGAAAATTCAGGTTTAAACCCAGTTACCAACTTAAGAGTTGAAGACAACATCCCTAGCGGATTAACCTTAATAAACTCGAATCCTTCTGTAGGAACTTGGAGTGGTAACACCTGGACAATAGGCACTTTAAATAGCGGAGACAAAGAAACTATTGAATTAGAAGTAATGGCCGATGACATAAATACCATGGCTACAGCTATAACAAATACAGCATTTAATTATCAAGATCAAACAGATGATAATATTACTCCTGATAGCCCTTCTGCTGATATTTCCATTTATAACTTTGTAAGCAAGGCTTCTATCGATTTTGATGGTGCAGATGATTATTTAGATGGTACACCATTTATAACTAACTGGGAAAACGGCACAATAATGGGTTGGATAAAAATTGATCATGATAATGATGGCAATTTACCTAATTCTTATAGTATTGCTGGGCAAGAAAATATGCGAATTTTTATAACTAACGGCCGTACGCCAGCCTTTTTGGTAACTATGCAAGGTGAGGTCACGGCATCATCAAACTATCCAAATAATATCCAAGTACAACCAGATCCATCTTCAGGTGTTAAGTTAGAAAATAACCTATGGTATCACGTAGCTGGAGTGTTTGACTCAAGCAATCAATCTATTAAACTTTATTTAAATGGAGAATTAGTTGGCACAACAACAAATTCAAAATTAAATTCAGAATTAATAACTAAAAATTATAATGGTACTTCACATATTTATTCTACAAGAAATTTTACAATAGGTAGACACCCTACCAATACTAGTGCTTTCAATCATTTTAATGGAGACATAGACGAGGTTCGTGTATTCAACACAGCATTAAGTGATGTACAAGTGCAGCAAATGGTTTATCAAGAAATAGAAGAAAACACCGGTGTTATACGCGGTAGTGTTATACCAAAAAACATTGAAGACCCTAATTTATCAACAGTACCCTGGTCAAGTTTACATGGATATTACCCTATGACGGATATCTATTACGCTACAAATACTGTAACAGATTACTCAGCAAGCGGTCACGATTTAACATTACATAACATTTCAACAATACTCGAGCAAACAGCTCCAATGCCTTTTGTTACAAATAGTGATGGAGATTGGACCAACGAAACAAACTGGCTACACGGTGATGTTTGGGATATAACAGATACCAACGGAAATAGTCCGTGGAGTATTATAAAAATTGAACACAATATTGAAGGAAACCTTTCAACTGAAAATCTTGGGTTAATAATTGACACAGACAAAACATTAACTATAAATGGCGATAATCTTGTAAAAAACAATTGGTACCTAGAATTAAATGGAGCATTAGATTTAATGAATGATTCCCAATTAATACAAACCGAAATTAGTGATTTAGTAACATCAGAAAACGGTAGAATATTAAGGAGGCAAGAAGGAACATCTAATGTATACTGGTACAACTATTGGTCTTCTCCTGTAGGCGCTACGGGCATCACACCTTTAACCAATAATAATGCCTCAGAAAACAACAGTAATAATTCAGCCTTTAACTTAGACATGATTAAATTCAATCCTGGACTAGAAGGCAGATTCACCTCGAGTTATAGTGGCTCAGGGAGTATTAGCACGTATTGGCTATACACTTTTATTAATGGATTAACCTATTGGGATTGGGCAAAACTTTCAATATCAACTCCGATTCAAGCAGGTATAGGGTACACACAAAAAGGAACCGGAACACCAGAAGAAAATCAAGAATATATTTTTGAAGGAAAACCAAACAACGGTACAATTTTAATTGATGTTATAGATAAAGGAGGCGAAGGATCTGTAGCGAATGCATCTAAAACAGAATACCTTTTAGGAAATCCCTACCCATCTGCACTTGATATCCATAAATTCATAGATGACAATCAAGGTTTAATTGATGGAACATTACAAGTATGGCAACAATGGAGCGGGAGCTCCCATAACTTAAGAGACTATAATGGTGGTTATGCTCAAGTAAACAAACTTGGATCAACTAGAGCACGCCAGTTTTCAGGAACAATTGAAGGAGGAACAATAGGTGGCGAAGTCGGCACACTTTTACCAACAAGATATTTACCAGTTGGACAAGGATTTATTACCGAAATTACAGCAACAGGTAAAGTGGAATTTAATAACAGCCAACGTATTTTTATTAAAGAAGCCGATGCCGATGGAACGGATACTAATGGCTCTACTTTCTTTAGAGGCGTTCAAACAAAAAACTACGCAACAACCGATACTGCTTCCGAAGAAAATAGTATGCAAAAAATAAGACTAGAATTCAATTCTATATCTGGACCTGAAGCTAAACGAGAACTTTTACTTGGCTTTAGCGAAGAAACCACAGATGCTTATGATTATGGTTACGATGCTGAATCTGACGACACCAACAACAACGATTTAAATCTTGATCTAGATGGTAAAAACATGAATTTACAAGCTTACGGAGAAATCACAGAAGACAAAGTGGTACCCCTAAATTTTAGATCGTCTGGAGATAATGCTTTTGAAATTAAAATCTCTGAAGAAATTAATTTAAATGAAGATCAAAATGTGTACTTACGTGATAATCTACTCGGAATCTATTTCGATTTAACACAAGAGGCTGCCTACAATTTCACATCTGCACAAGGTATCTTTAATAAAAGATTCGAAATTGTATTTCAAGATGAAGCACAAACCTTAAGCAGCGAAGAAGTTACAGCTACCGAAAACTTTATGTATTTCCAAAACAAGGTGAACACATTCTACGTTAAAAAATTAAACAGCGACGTTACTAAATTAACCTTAGTAAACATGAGAGGACAATCGGTGTTAGAACAACAAAACGTATCGTCATCTGAATTAAGCAACGGTATTCAATTTAATAATTTAGCAACCGGAACCTATGTTGTATGTTTAAGAACAGACACAAATGAAGTACTTACTAAAAAGATAGTAATCAACTAAAAATTAAATACATACACAAATTTTAAAAAGACCACAGCTCTAGTGGTCTTTTTTTATTTCAAAAAATTAATGTTTTAAGTATTATTCCTTAAATTCGCAACCTTACTAGAATTGATGATACATGAGCGCTAAATTTCCTGAATACAAAGGACTTGACTTACCAAATGTTGCAGACCAGATCTTAAACTATTGGCAAGAAAATAACATATTTGAAAAAAGTGTAACCACAAGAGAAGGCAAAAAACCTTTCGTGTTTTTTGAAGGGCCACCTTCAGCAAACGGATTACCTGGTGTACACCATGTTTTAGCACGTGCTATTAAAGATATTTTTCCACGATATAAAACCATGAAAGGCTACCAAGTTAAGCGTAAAGCTGGTTGGGACACACACGGTTTACCTATTGAATTAGGTGTAGAAAAAGAATTAGGAATTACCAAAGAAGATATTGGTAAAACTATTTCTGTAGAAGATTATAATGCAGCCTGTAGAAAAGCAGTAATGCGCTATACAGATGTTTGGAACGACCTCACTCAAAAAATGGGTTATTGGGTAGATATGGACGATCCATACGTTACTTATGAACCTAAATACATGGAAACAGTTTGGTGGCTATTAAAAGAAATATACACTAAAAACTTAATGTATAAAGGCTATACCATTCAGCCTTACTCGCCAAAAGCAGGTACAGGTTTAAGTTCGCACGAAGTTAACCAACCTGGAGCTTACCAAGATGTAACAGATACAACCATTGTTGCTCAGTTTAAAGCAGTAGAAAGCACCTTGCCAGATTTTTTACAAAACGAAGGCGATATACATTTTACAGCATGGACTACAACACCTTGGACTTTACCGTCTAATACAGCGTTAACAGTTGGTCCAAAAATAGATTACGTTTTAGTTGAAACTTATAACCAATACACATTCAAACCTATGAATGTTATTTTGGCAAAAGCTTTAGTTAACAAACAATTTGATGGAAAATTTAAACGCGTTGAAGAAAAATCAGCACTTTTAGAATATAAAGATGGTGATAAAAAAATACCATATTTCGTTGTAAAAGAATTTATAGGTAAAGACCTTGTTGGTATTAAATACGAACAATTATTACCATACGCCTTACCGAACGATAATCCAGAAAATGCTTTTAGAGTTATTGCTGGAGATTTTGTAACCACAGAAGACGGAACCGGGATTGTACATACAGCTCCAACCTTTGGTGCAGACGATGCCTTGGTTGCAAAGCAAGCCGTACCAGAAATTCCTCCAATGTTGGTGAAAGATGAAAACGACAACTTAGTACCACTAGTAGATTTGCAAGGTCGTTTTAGACCAGAGATGCAAGAGTTTGGTGGTAAATATGTTAAAAACGAATACTATAACGATGGTGAAGCTCCAGAACGCTCTATAGACGTTGAATTAGCGATTAAATTAAAAGAAGAAAACAAAGCCTTTAAGGTTGAAAAATATAAGCACAGTTACCCACATTGCTGGCGTACCGATAAACCAATTCTATATTACCCATTAGATTCTTGGTTTATTAAGGTAACCGATATTAAAGGCCGCATGCACGAGTTAAACACAGGTATTAACTGGAAACCAAAAGCAACCGGAACAGGCCGTTTTGGAAACTGGTTAGCAAATGCAAACGACTGGAATTTATCTCGCTCACGTTACTGGGGAATTCCGTTACCAATTTGGAGAACTGAAGATGGTAAAGAGGAAATCTGCATAGGTTCTGTTGGAGAACTAAAAGCAGAAATGCAAAAAGCAGTTACAGCAGGTGTGCTAGCTAAAGATATTTTTGAAGAGTTTGAAGTTGGAAACAATTCCGAAGAAAACTACGCGAAAATAGATTTACATAAAAATATAGTTGATGAAATTACTTTAGTTTCAGCAAACGGACAACCAATGAAACGTGAAAGCGATTTAATTGATGTTTGGTTCGATTCTGGCTCTATGCCATATGCACAATGGCACTACCCTTTTGAAAATAAAGAAAAAATTGACGAAAATAAATCGTTCCCAGCAGATTTTATAGCAGAAGGTGTCGATCAAACTCGTGGATGGTTTTATACGCTTCACGCTATAGCTACTATGGTTTTCGATTCTGTAGCCTATAAAAATGTAGTCTCTAACGGATTGGTATTAGACAAAAACGGTCAAAAAATGTCTAAACGTTTAGGTAACGCCGTAGATCCATTTGAAACTTTAGGAAAATATGGTGCCGATGCTACGCGTTGGTACATGATTGCTAATGCAAATCCATGGGACAATTTAAAATTCGATTTAGAAGGTATAGAAGAAGTAAAACGTAAATTCTTCGGAACACTTTACAACACCTACTCTTTCTTTCAGCTTTATGCTAATCTTGATAATTTCAACTATAGCGAAGCCGATATTCCTTTAAACGAACGTCCAGAAATTGACAGATGGATTCTTTCAGAATTACACACTTTAATTCAGAAAGTAGATGCTTTTTATGCAGATTACGAGCCTACAAAAGCAGCCAGAGCTATTTCCGATTTCACACAAGATTACGTAAGTAACTGGTTTGTGCGCTTAAGTAGAAGACGTTACTGGAAAGGAGATTACCAACAAGATAAAATTTCGGCATACCAAACACTTTACACCTGTATGGAAACTATTGCGAAATTAGGCGCACCAATTGCACCGTTCTTTATGGATAAATTATACTTAGATTTAAATTCAGTAACCAAAAAAGAATCTTTTGAGAGTGTACACCTATCAAACTTCCCAGTATTCGACGAGAATTTTGTTGATAAGTCTTTAGAGAACAAGATGGAAAGCGCTCAAATTATTTCATCATTAGTGCTTTCATTACGTGCAAAAGAAAAAATAAAAGTAAGACAACCGCTACAAAAAATAATGATTCCTATTAATAGTGAATCTCAAAAGAATGAAATATTAGCAGTTGCAGACCTTATAAAATCTGAGGTTAATGTAAAAGAAATTGAAGTTTTAGAGGACGCTTCGGATATTTTAGTAAAACAAATAAAACCAAACTTTAAAGTTCTTGGCCCTCGTTTTGGAAAAGACATGAAGGCTGTTGCGCAATTAGTTAATAACTTCACTGCTAGTGATATAAAAAACATTGAGCAAAATGGTATTTTGGAAGTCGAAGTGAATGGAAAAAATATTACCTTAGAACGTACAGATGTCGAAATAACATCTCAAGATATCGAAGGGTGGCTAGTTGCAAACGACGGTGCTTTAACGGTAGCTTTAGATGTAACCATTTCTGAAGAATTACGTAAAGAAGGTATTGCGAGAGAGTTAATCAATCGTATACAAAATTTACGAAAAGATTCAGGTTTTGAAGTAACCGATCGTATAGATGTTACTTTTCAAAAAGACGAAAATATTGTAAAGGCTGTAGAAGCAAACCTTGCGTATATTAAGTCTGAAACACTAACTAACGAATTAAAAATTATTGATAAATTAGAAGATGGTATAGAAATTGCTTTTGATGAAGTAAATACCAGATTGTCTATCCAAAAAAACTAAAACTATGGCAGAAAATACTGTAAGATATTCGGATGCTGATTTAGCAGAGTTTAAAGTGCTAATAGCCGAAAAAATAAAAAAAGCACAACACGATTTAGCACTTATACAAAGTGCGTATATGAACGACCATAGCAATGGAACTGAAGATACATCGCCACAATTTAAAGCCTTCGATGAAGGTAGTGCTGTAATGAGTAAGGAATCTAACTCACAATTGGCTATCCGTCAAGAAAAATTTATACGCGATTTAAAAAATGCTTTAATCCGTATTGAAAATAAAACTTACGGTATCTGTAGAGTTACAGGGAAACTGATAAACAAAAAACGTTTAGAGCTTGTGCCACATGCTACATTAAGTATCGAGGCTAAAAACATGCAACAATAGTAATTAAAATTTTATATTTGAAACGTCTCATGCTTTTATGAGGCGTTTTTTAGTTTTAAATATGTCTTTAAAAAAATCTATCCTACTTATCGTTATCCTATTATTAATCGATCAGATTAGTAAAATATACATCAAAACCAATTTCGCACTTCACGATAATGTTGAGGTCTTTAGTTGGTTCAAAATATATTTTATAGAAAACGATGGAATGGCTTGGGGCACAAAAATTAGTGATTTCGCTTCTTTTATAGACGATAGGTCTGCAAAAATCGCTTTAACCTTATTTAGAGTTTTTGCTATTTTCGGTATTGGTTATTGGCTTGTAGATGCTACTAAAAAGCAAAGTTCTAAAATATTAATTACAGCTATTGCTTTAATTTTTGCTGGTGCTTTAGGTAATATTATAGATTCAGTATTTTATGGTGTTTTATTTGAAGACAGCATGAACCAAGTAGCGACGTTTTTACCAGAAACAGGTGGATATGACAGCTTATTACATGGCAAGGTGGTAGACATGCTTTATTTCCCCTTATTTCAAGTAAATTTACCAGAATGGCTGCCTTTATATGGCGGACAACGCTTTAATTTCTTTGAACCTGTTTTTAACGTAGCCGATATGGCTATAAGTACAGGTTTTCTAATGCTTATTGTATTCAATAAAAAAGCGTTCAGCAAAGATTAAGTTTATTTTTTACTAAAACTCATAAACACGCTCTGGTGTTACGCAATAATCTAGGCGCACATCACTTTCATAAACATCGGTAATTTCGGCGGAAGCTTCAAAAAAAGACAAGCCTATTTTAATAGTTTCAGGTTTACATTTGGTTAAAAACCGATCGTAAAAACCTTTACCATAACCAACACGATTACCAAGTGTATCAAAAGCTAAAAGCGGAATAAACACTACTTCAACCTTGTCATCTAAAATCTCGATACCATCAACAGGTTCAGGAATATTGTAGTTGTTTTTTTTAATAACCGTGTTATCGGTTAACAAAAAATGCTGCATACCACCAGTTTTAAAATCGCTTTTAGAAATTAAAATGTTTTTATCCTTTCCCGATAAAATATTCAGAATATAATCGGTGTTTACTTCCTTATGTTCTTCGATAGCTAGAAAAACATGATAGAAAGAAGCATTCCAAACAGGCAATTTTAAAAGCTGATTAGCAATAGCTAAACTAAAATCGTCTATTTGATTTACAGATAGATCGTTTCTAAGATTTTTATATGTTTTTCGTAATTCATTTTTAGTCATACTAAAATCATATTATCAAAACTTAATGTTTCAAGGTTGTAGAGATGTGAAACAAAGCATCACCCTGATATACAATAGGAGATTCATTTACATTAATAATATATCCAGAGTTTGGCGCTTTCACAACATAGTCAAACTTCCCGTAAGGATCCATAATATTACCCAATACATCACGCTTGTCCACATAAGACCCAATAGCTACAGAAGCTTTAAACATCCCTGAAAACTTAGCCCTTTGCCATTTACTATCATCTATAAAAATGGTGCTTTTTCTAGGCGCTGCACTTTTAAAATTAACACCAAGCATCCCTAAATATTTCAATACACGTTTAGATCCATTTACTCCAGAACTTGTTACGGCATCATCGATATGGTTAGATTTTCCACCTTCAAAAAGCAACAAAGGCTTCCCTAATTTATAACAAGTCGTTCTAAAAGATTTCGATAAATTTTTAGAATACAAAACAAAAGGAGCCCCAAAGGCCTTCGCTAAGTTATTAAGCTCAACATCTTCCTTTGTGTAACGCAGTTGCGGTGCGTTAAATCGACCAGAACCACCCGTATGAAAATCCAAAATAATATCGACGTGTGGCAAAATTTCATTCACCAATTTAAAGGCTACACGCCCCGCTAACGATCCCGTTGGACTTCCAGGGAATACACGGTTTAAATCGCGACCATCAGGAAATTCTCGTTTTAAGTTTATAAACCCAAAAACATTAATAACCGGAATACAAATTATGGTTCCTATTTTCGGTTTATTGATCCCTTTAGCAATAAGTTGTCTAACAATTTCAACACCATTTACTTCGTCACCATGAATTCCAGCCGTAAAAAGCACAATTGGACCAGGTTTTTTAGCACGCGAAATTATAACCGGTACATTTACAGGTGTTGAGGTATGTAAATTAGCTACATCAAAATTAACCTCTCTACTCTCTCCCGGACCTATATCTTCACCTAAAATAGTTAAAATGTTGTTGCGTAATTCTGGCATTTATTTCGTGTTTTTTTCAATATAAACAATAATATTTTTTGCAATATTTCGTCCAGTAGCAGCTTCAATACCCTCTAAACCAGGCGTAGAATTCACCTCTAACAGTAATGGACCACGTTCCGATTGTAACATATCTACTCCACAAACAGGCAGTTTTAAGGCCGTAGCTGCATTCATAGCCACCTTTAACTCATCGTGATTAAGCTTTACAATTTCAGCCGATCCGCCACGGTGTAAATTAGATCTAAACTCTCCCTCTTTACCTTGGCGTTTCATAGCACCAACCACTTGGCCATCTACAACTAAAGCACGTAAATCTGCACCTTTAGCTTCCGATATATATTCTTGTACCAACGCACGAGCCTGTAAACCATTAAAAGCCTCTAAAACAGATTCTGCAGCATTTTTAGTTTCAGCTAAAACCACGCCTAAACCTTGAGTACCTTCCAAAAGCTTAATAATAACCGGTGTTCCTCCAACATGTTTAATAACACGCTCTACATCACGAGAATAATTAGTAAATACCGTTTTAGGCATACCAATTCCTGCTTTAGATAAACGCTGGAAACTACGCAATTTATCACGAGAACGAATAATCGCATCCGATGTTACGGTAGTAAAAACGCCCATCATTTCAAACTGACGCACTACAGCACAACCAAAAAAGGTAACCGAAGTTCCAATTCTAGGTATAATAGCATCAACATAGTCTAAATATCGATCTTTATAAAAAATCGTTGGATTTTCCTTTTCAATAATAAGGTCACACTTCAACGGGTCTATAACCTCGATTTTATGACCTCTTTTTTTTCCTTCTTCCACCAAGCGATCAGTCGAATACAGTTCCGCATTACGCGATAAAATTACTATGTTCATTGTTATTGTTTTTTCATTTTAAAAGAAACTTGTTCCAAATCCACATCGATCAAAAATTTTTGTTTTAAAAATTGTCTTCCAATCAACACCGGATATTTCATATCGCTTCTCGTGCTTAAAGTTAAGTTAATCTTGTATGTTTTACCAAAGATTACCACATCAGATTTTACTTTATATCTATTTTCCTTAAAACCGTTACTACTTTTCACATTAGTTCGTGAAAATTCAGTGAACACAATTTCCGTATCACCAAAATTTTGATGTACATCACTACTAAAACCACATTTTAGCACATTATTTTCTTCAATTATTTCCGTACAATGTATTGCCGACGTATAAGCACCGGTATCCATTTTCACATCAATATTAAACAAACCTAATGCCGGAAAATTTAAAACATCGGTTCTACCTAAAATCTTTTTACTCATTTTTTAATTATTTCTTTGGGCGTTACCACAAGGGTCGGGCTTTCCGCAGTCGCTTTTTTGTGTTGCATATGTGCAACCACACAAAAAGAGCTCCAACAATGCTACAATCCCTAACGCAAGCTCATCTGCAAACATCAATTTTCGTCAATAAAAAAAACACATCCTAGCAAACTAGAAGCATTTTTAAAAGTGGCGAAAGTATACAATTAGTTAATTCAAAAAACATTTTTAAAAAATAATTTCTACCTATAAATTAACAGGCATAAGTTATAACATCTATTCGTATAAATTCGTGAGATTACTATCTAAAAAACATCAATAAAATAATTACCTTTGAAACAATGGATACCCCTGATTTAGACATACAATTAAAGACCCTACCAAATCAACCTGGTGTTTATCAATATTTTGATAAAGATGATACCATAATTTACGTTGGCAAAGCCAAAAACCTTAAAAAAAGGGTTACCTCCTATTTCACTAAAACCCACGATAACGGTAAAACCCGCGTGTTGGTCAAAAAAATAGCCAACATAAAGCACATTGTGGTCGATACCGAAACCGATGCGCTTTTACTGGAGAACAACCTGATAAAAAAGTATAAACCACGATACAATGTTTTATTAAAAGATGATAAATCGTACCCATGGATTTGCATAAAAAACGAACGTTTCCCACGAGTGTTTTCCACACGACGTGTTTTTAAAGACGGCAGCGATTATTTTGGACCATACACCAGCGGCAAAACCGTTTACACACTTTTAGATTTAATAAAAGGTCTTTACAGTTTACGCACCTGTAACTTTAACCTATCTCAAGAAAAAGTAAATTCTGGCAAGTATAAAGTCTGTTTAGAATATCATTTAGGCAACTGCAAAGGCCCTTGTGAAAACCGCGAAACCGAAGCGCAATACAACAAAAACATAGTAGCGATAAAAGAAATTTTAAAAGGAAACTTCAAAGACTCCTTACAGCAGTTTAAACAGCAAATGCGTGATCTAGCCGATAACATGCAGTTTGAAGAAGCACATAAAATGAAGGAGAAAATTCAGGTTTTAGAAAACTATCAAGCTAAATCTACCATTGTAAATCCAAAAATTAGTAATGTAGATGTGTTCTCTATAATGAGTGACGAAGGCTATGGTTATATCAATTTTTTACAGCTATCCTACGGTTCTATAATTCGCTCGCATACTTTAGAAATTAAAAAGAAGCTAGACGAAACCGACCAAGAATTACTAGAACTCGCAATTACCGAAATTAGACAACGTTTCGATTTTAATTCTAAAGAAATTTACGTGCCCTTTAAAGTTAATATAGGCGAAAACTTAAAAGTTACAGTACCCCAATTAGGCGATAAAAAACACATTTTAGATCTATCACTTCGGAATGCTAAGTATTTCCGAATGGAGCGTTTTAAACAAATAAAAATAGTAGATCCAGACAGGCATGCCAACAGAGTTATGGCACAAATGAAAGCCGACTTACGTCTTTCTGAAGAACCTCGCCACATTGAATGTTTCGATAACTCGAACATACAAGGAACAAACCCTGTAGCCGCTTGCGTTGTATTTAAAAATGGTAAGCCTAGCAAAAAGGATTATCGAAATTTTAATATAAAAACCGTAGTTGGCCCAGACGATTTTGCTTCTATGGAAGAGGTTGTATACCGTCGTTACAAACGTTTAGTTGAAGAAGAACAACCTTTACCACAACTAATAATAATAGATGGTGGAAAAGGACAACTATCTTCAGCATTAAAAAGTTTAGACGCATTAGGCTTACGAAATACTATTGCTATTATAGGAATTGCAAAACGTTTAGAAGAATTATTCTATCCAGACGATCCAATTCCCTTATATTTAGATAAAAAAAGTGAAACTCTAAAGATAATTCAGCAATTACGAAATGAAGCCCACCGTTTTGGTATTGAGCATCACCGTAATAAACGTAGTAAATCGGCTTTAAATACCGAGCTTGAAACCATTCCGGGTATTGGCGATAAAACTATTGTAGAATTATTAAAACATTTTAAATCGGCAAAACGTGTAGCAAATGCTAAACTAGATGAGTTAGAAGATGTTGTTGGCGTATCTCGAGCCTCAAAAATTTACACCTTTTATCACGAAAAGGAGACTTAAACCACAAACCAGTTATCAGTAAAATATTATTACCAAACATAGACTCGTTAAAATAAAAACATTGATAAAAAAAACCGCCATATTACTCCTAATTCTGTTCGTTGGCTTTTCCGCGAAAGCGCAAAACAAAACAGAAAAAAAGACTCCAAAAGTAGGCTTGGTATTAAGTGGTGGTGGCGCAAAAGGACTTGCACACATTGGTGTTTTAAAAGTTATAGACAGCTTAGGCATTAAGATAGATTATATTGCAGGCACAAGCATGGGTGCTGTAATTGGCGGGCTTTACGCATCGGGATATTCGGGCAAACAGTTAGACTCCATTTTTCATCAAGTAGATTTTGATAAACTTATAAACGACGATTTACCAAGAGCTTCTAAAGCCTTTTACGAACGTGATAACGCCGAAAGATATGCGGTAAAATTACCCTTCGACGATTTTAAAATTAAATTACCATCAGCACTTTCTCGTGGTCAAAACACTTATAATTTATTTTCAACCTTAACGCTATCTATAAACGAAACTAGCGATTTTAGCAAATTACCTATTCCGTTTTTTTGTATTGGCACAAACGTAGAAACGGGTAACCAGGTGGTTTTAGAATCGGGCGATTTAACACAATCTATTATGGCGAGTAGCGCGCTTCCATCACTTTACCAGCCAGTTATAATTAATGGCGATGTACTTGTAGATGGTGGTGTAATTAACAACTACCCTATTGGAGAATTACGTGCTAAAGGCATGGATAAAATTATTGGTGTAGATGTACAAGACGATCTTTTAAATCGTAAAGAACTCACCTCGGCTCCCGATGTTTTGCTTCAAATAAATAATTTCAGAACGGTAAGCGACATGAAATTAAAAGCCAAGCTTACCGATATTTACATAAAACCAAATATTAAAGAATACAACGTGGTATCTTTTAATGAAGGTCGAGAAATTATTGAAAGTGGAAAAATAGCCACATTAGCAAACCTAGAAGATTTTAAAAATCTACCTCTTAGAGAAAAAGAACAAAAACTTAAAGAAAGAGTGCCAGATAGTATTACCATAAACAACTTATCGGTAAAAGGCAATAACAACTACACGCGCGCCTATGTTTTAGGTAAACTGAAATTAAAACAGAGCGAAAAAATAAGCTATACAGATTTCATTAAAGGCGTCAACAACTTAGTAGCTACCAATAACTTCGACTCTTTTCAATATAAATTAAAACGTACAGGAGCTTCTGAAACTTACGATTTAGAGACGCATTTAACCGAAACCCAAAACACCACATTTTTAAAACTAGGAATCCATTTTGATGATTTATACAAAAGTGCCATTCTAGTAAACATCACTAAAAAACGATTATTATTTAAAAATGATATCGCTTCTTTCGATTTTATATTAGGCGATAATGTGCGTTACAATTTCGATTACTTAATAGACAAAGGTTTTTATTGGAGTGTTGGTTTCCGCTCTAGTTTCAATACGTTTAATAAAAACGTAAGTGCTAGTCTACTGCTAGAAGATAGCGAAATAGATGCCACCGGATTAAATAAAATAGGTACAGAACTAGACGATCAAACCAATCAATTTTATCTACAAACACTGTTTAGAAAAGATTTTGCATTCAGTATAGGAGCAGAACACAAGCGTTTAGAGTTAAGCTCAGAAACTTTTTTAACAGATAGTCCAGATGAGGAATATGTATTCGAAAAAACGGATTATCTAAGTGTTTTTGGAAACTTAAAACTAGACACCTACGATAATAAATATTTCCCTAAAAAAGGCGTGTATTTTAATGGCGATTTACACACTTACTTATTTGCTTCCAACTTCAATAAGGATTTCGAAAACTTTTCGATTGCCAAAGCAGATATAGGCTATGCCTTTAGCGCATCACACAATTTAGCATTCAATATAAAAACAAGTGGTGGTTTTAAAACCGGTAACAAATCGACTAAAACCTTAGATTTTGCCCTTGGAGGATACGGTAACAACCTAATAAACAACTTTATACCATTTATTGGTCACGATTTTATTTCCCTTACGGGGAATAGTTATGTAAAAGCATCTTTTATTGCCGATTACGAAATTTTCAAAAAACATCACATTACGCTAGAAGGCAACTGGGCCAACATAGACGACGATATTTTCGACTCCGGCGAATGGTTCTCACTTCCAGACAATCGCGGTTACGGCTTAGGTTACGCCATGGAAACCCTAATAGGCCCTCTACAAGTAAAATACAGCTATGCCCCCGAGTTAGGCCAAAGCATCTGGTTCTTTAATTTAGGTTTTTGGTTCTAAATCAACGATTACGATTTATTCAAAATAAATTCTATTTATCGAATTATAATTTAAAATTTTACGATATTTGTAGTAATATGACACTGTTTTGGGTAAATTTACTTCAGCACCTTAATTTTCTTATCAAGAGAAATCCTGAATAAGCAGGCATTATTGTATATTTAAATCACTTTTTTAAAGTTTAAAGCCACACGCTTTAAAACATTTAATTATTAATTTATAATTCTAAAAAGTATGCCTATTTATCATAAACTAGGAAACATTCCTCCTAAACGACACACACAATTTAGAAAACCGGACGGCAGTTTGTACGCCGAACAACTTTTTGGCACTATTGGTTTCGATGGTATGGCAACCAATAGTTACCACGAACAACGACCAACACAAGTAAAAGCCATAAAAAACCAATACAGTGTTGCTCCAAAAATTGCATTAAAAAACAATATAAAATCTTATAGATTAAAAGGCTTTCAAGTAAAACCAGAGAACGATTATTTAGAAAGCCGTAAAACCGTTTTAATAAATAGCGATTGCGCCATTATTCTAGCAGCACCAAAACAATCTACAGAAAACTATTTTTATAAAAACACCGATGCCGACGAGCTTATTTTTGTGCATAAAGGCACTGGAAAACTACGCACACTCCTAGGAAATCTCGATTTTAAATACGGTGATTACCTTTTAATTCCGCGTGGCATTATTTATAAAATAGATTTCGACACCGAAGACAATAGGCTTTTTATAGTAGAATCGCGCCGTCCAATTTACACACCAAAACGTTACCGCAATTGGTTTGGGCAACTTTTAGAACACGCTCCATTTTGCGAACGTGATATTCGCCGTCCGGCAGAATTAGAAACCCATAACGAAAATGGAGACTTTTTAATAAAAGTAAAAAAACAAGACGATATTATAGAAATGGTCTACACCTCTCATCCTTTTGATGTTGTGGGTTACGACGGTTACAACTATCCGTACGCCTTTTCCATTCACGATTTCGAACCCATAACAGGTCGCATACATCAACCGCCACCGGTGCACCAAACTTTTGAAACCGATGCCTTTGTAATATGCAGTTTTGTGCCGCGACTTTACGACTACCATCCGCAATCTATTCCGGCGCCATACAACCATAGCAACATCGATTCCGATGAAGTTTTGTATTACGTAGACGGCGATTTTATGAGTCGTAACGATATCGATCAAGGTCATATTTCTCTGCACCCTGCAGGTATTCCACACGGTCCGCACCCAGGAGCCACGGAACGCAGCATAGGTAAAACTAAAACCAACGAACTCGCCGTAATGGTAGATACTTTTAAACCGCTGATGCTAACCGAAGAAGCCATGAAAATTGCCGACGAAAACTATTATAAATCCTGGTTAGAATAAAATAATAAGAAGCTAATCCTGCTTTCCGCTATATCTTTTTACAAAGCTATTTTGAAAATATTTAAGTGATGTTACTGTCATTAAAATTTAGCAAACGCAAAGTATAGTAAATTTCAAGATTTGTAAAAAGGATGCCGCTGCAATCAGGGCTAACCAAACCGCCAACAAAAGGCTTAACCCAAAAACACTCAAATCTCCAGTTTGAGCACCTTCTAAACCAGAAGTTTTATCATGGATACACTACTATGAATTACAGTAAATTACCAGCCGATCCAAGTTCCCTAGTATTGGGCATTGTAGCCTTAGTATTAGGTTTTGCAGGCTGTTGTTGTTATGGCATTTTTGCCATTATCCCATTAATAATAGCCATTATTGGTTTAATGAGCGCCAATAGAAGTTTAAAAGAATTTGGCAACAATCCAGATGTCTATACACCACAAACTAGAAGTAACGTCTCAACGGCACGCGTGCTAAACATAATTGCCATTGTTTTTAACGGTATTATAGTGCTTATGTTTATAGGTGCACTTATATTCTACGGCACCATGTGGTCTACAGGTGTTTTTGATGAATTTAAAAACTTTGACAACTTCGAGACAGAGGAAATTTACGAATATGAATCGGATACTATTTTTAGTGATACCGAATACTACGAATCTGAAACTACTATAGACAGCATAGAGGTTGAAGAGCTCATAGAACCCACCGATAGCGGTGAATAAAACACAAATCCACAACTAATAAATAAGATATCATGAGTAAAGATATAGAATCAGTAAACTACGGATTAGAAAAAATATTTGAAGGCGCACAAGATTTTTTACCACTTCTTGGTACCGATTATGTAGAATTCTACGTTGGTAACGCGAAACAATCAGCTCATTTTTATAAAACAGCATTCGGTTTTCAATCGCATGCTTATAAAGGTTTAGAAACCGGATCTACAGATTCCGTAAGCTACGTGCTTACCCAAGATAAAATCAAACTGGTTCTAACCACACCTTTAAACAGTAAATCGCTAATAAACGAACACATTGTTAAACATGGCGATGGCGTTAAAGTAGTTGCTCTTTGGGTAGAAGATGCTCGAAAAGCTTACCAAGAAACTACCAGTCGAGGAGCAAAATCGTATATGGAGCCAACCGTTGAAACCGACGAACATGGCGAAGTTGTTAGAGCCGGTATTTATACTTACGGTGAAACGGTGCACATGTTTGTAGAACGCAAAAATTATAACGGTACTTTTTTACCAGGGTTTAAGGCATGGAATTCTGACTACAACCCAAAACCTGCCGGTCTTAAATACATAGACCACATGGTGGGCAATGTAGGCTGGAACCAAATGGATACTTGGGTTAAATTCTACGAAGATGTTATGGGCTTTGTAAACTTTTTATCGTTTGATGACAAGCAAATCCATACCGAATATTCGGCCTTAATGAGTAAGGTAATGAGTAACGGTAATGGCCGTATAAAATTCCCGATAAACGAACCTGCGGAAGGTAAAAAACGCTCGCAAATTGAAGAATATCTAGATTTTTATGAAGGCGCAGGCGTGCAACACATTGCCGTTGCCACAGATGATATTATAAAAACAGTAAGCCAACTAAAAGCTAATGGTGTGGAATTTTTATCGATTCCGCCAGAGGAATATTATAGAGCCGTACCAGGAAGGCTAGAAGCTTACAGCCATGAACTTCGTGAAGATATTGAAGGCCTAAAAAAACTTGGTATCATGATTGATGCTGACGAAGAAGGGTATTTGCTTCAAATTTTTACAAAACCCGTGGAAGATAGACCGACCTTATTTTTTGAAATCATACAGCGTATGGGCGCTAAAGGCTTTGGTGCTGGTAATTTTAAAGCGCTTTTTGAATCTATTGAGCGTGAACAAGCTAAAAGGGGCACACTTTAATTTTAACCTCAACCACGCAACGTTTGTTGCTATTTAATATTTTTAAAACCCGTCTCGTTCTAGAAAAACGAGACGGGTTTTCTTTTGCGTTAGCGATTGAACGGCCTGTTTAAGCTCCCGACCTTAGGAGGAGCGAGTAGTGAAAGCGCGACCCTTTTTAGGTAACGCCCAAATTAGTATTTTTAAATCGGTAACGTTTTGTTAACTTTGACCCCGAATACAAACAAGCTTTGACGTTGAACTTACAGGATATTCCGCGCGTAAAACATATTACGAAATCGGATTTTATAAAACACTATTTTACACCGCAAAAGCCTGTGGTTATCGAGCATTTTATCGATGACTGGCCTGCGTATTCTAAATGGAGTTTGGAGTACATGAAGCAAGTGGGTGGTGATATTACCGTGCCACTTTACGATGATAGACCTGTGGATTTTAAGGATGGTTTTAACGAGCCACATGCCAAAATGAAACTTGCCGATTATATTGATTTATTGAAGCGCGAGCCCACTAAATTCAGGATTTTCTTGTGGAATGCCTTAAAGGAGATTCCTGTACTACAAAAAGACTTTACGTTTCCTGATTTTGGTTTACGTTTAATGAAAGGTATACCGATGTTGTTTTTTGGCGGTGAGAACTCGCATACGTTTATGCATTATGATATTGATTTGGCCAACATCTTTCACTTTCATTTTGAGGGCAAAAAGCAGTGTATTTTGTTTGACCAAAAGCAGAATAAGTTTTTATACAAAGTGCCGCATGCTTTAATTACTCGCGAGGATATTGACTTTAATAGTCCGGATTTTGAAAAATGGCCTGCGTTAAAAAAAGCAAATGGTTACAAAACGGAACTTAACCATGGCGAAGTACTCTATATGCCCGAAGGTTATTGGCACTATATGCGCTACATAACTCCTGGTTTTTCTATGAGTTTGCGTGCTATTGCCAGAACCCCAAAACACTTTGGCAAAGCGATTTACAATGTATTTATTATGCGTAATTACGATAATTTAATGCGTAGAATTAAAGGGCAAAAATGGATTGACTGGAAAAACGAACAGGCCATACTACGTACAAACAAGCATTTATAAATTAAACCTTTGATTTTAAAAAAGTTGTAATATCTTTGCCGACTTAAATAAAACTCAAATCATGAATAAAAATTTAATTTTATTAGTATTAGTTGTACTTAGCGTATCGTTTGCACATTCGCAAGCATTTGAAGGTAAAGGTGATAATAAATTCCAAGTTGGTGCTAACTTACAAGATAACGGAACTGGACTTAATTTAAGTTACGATTTTGGTGTGGGGGAAAACATTTCTATTGGTTTTTCTACTTCATACCTTTTAAGCGTTGACGATGTTATTTTGGATGATGCTTTTGATACACGTTTTGACTTAAGAGCTCGTTTTAATGCTAACCTTGGTAATGTTATTAATGTTGATGAAAACTTTGATGTTTATCCTGGTTTAAGTCTTGGACTTAAAAACTTTGGTGGTCACTTAGGTGCTCGTTATTTTTTCTCTGATGGCTTTGGTGTTTACACAGAATTTAACGCGCCTTTCGCTAAATATAAATCTGGAACTTTAACAGCTGCAGAAACTTTACACAACCAATTTACGGTTAATTTAGGTATGGTATTTAACTTATAATATTTAGTTTTCCTTACTTTTTTGAGGATCACTTTTATAAAAAAAGCTGATAGAAATAATTTTCTATCAGCTTTTTTTTATGTTTTTATTTAATGATTTCGTGTGCTTTCTCGTAAACCAAATGAGACTCCCAACCACGATATAGAAAATAATCTACAAACTTTTTACGCTTTTTGTAAACGTCGCTCTCTTTTAAAGTTTCTACTTTTTTTTCAGCTAACTCATTGAAGGTCTCGATATAATCCTCATTTTCAATTTCTAAAAGTGCTCTATTTATATTTACTTTACTAATCTGCTTTTTCTTGAGTTCCATGGATATGCGCACTCTACCCCAACGCTTAATACGGAACTTTCCGCGTGCAAAAGCCATTGCAAATCGTTCTTCGTTAAGGAAGTTATGTTCTATAAGGTGTACGGCAACCACATCGATAACTTCAGGAATCATATTCATACTAATTAGCTTTTGCCTAACCTCATAATGACTACGCTCTTGGTATGCGCAATAATGCTCCATTTTTCTGGTGGCTTCTTCTAAAGTATAAGATTTTGTGGAACGTTGCATAGGTAACAAAAATAACAATTAGATTAAATAAACGTGCTTTTTAGAACAGTTTTAATAATCGCGCCACCTAGCTTTAAACTTTTCAGCCTTAAGGAAAACAAGCAACTAAACTTGATTTTTATCAAAAACAACAAATCACTCAGTGATAGCTATTTGCAAATCAACCTGAAAAACAGTTATTACATCTAGATAAAAAACCTTATTAACTAATAATTCTTTATTTTAGTTCGATCTAATTACCTGAAACGTAATGTAGAGAACTTTTTAATCCCTAAGAATTTTGAAAAAATTATTCCTTTTAATATTAATGCTTTTAGCCTTTGATTTTGGGTTTGGGCAAAGTAAAATTGCAGAAGTTACATTCGAATCTCCTGGCGGTTACATTACAAATATTCCAGAATTCACTGATTTTTCGGCCGATTATTTCATCAGGACGGATGGAACAAATATTTCCACTTCTTTCAATCTCTTAAATGCCCAAGGAAGTTATTATTTTGGCGCGGAAGATCTTGATGGTGAAGGAGCCTCCCTTCCCGTTCGTTTATTCATCAATGACATCAACATTACCAATTATTCTAGTTTAGAATTTAGAGTTCACTTGGCTGAAAATGATTCTTCTGATTCTAACGAAGATTGGGATCGGCCTGATTATGTCCATTTTAATTATGACATAAATAACACAGGAACTTTTTCTAATTTATTATGGCTAGAAAATGATGGAAGTACATTTAACACACCAGCCTTTATAGACACTAACTTTGACGGAACTGGGGATGGAACAGAAATCACAAATACCTTTACTCAATTTACACAAAACATTTTAGGAACCGGAGACCTCCTAGATCTTGAAATTATTTTTAATCTTGACTCAGGTGATGAAGACTTAGCAATTGATAATATTGAAATTTGGGGTGTTTTTTCACCATGTCCCACAACTGCAACATGGAATGGAAGTAGCTGGAGTTCCGCACCAGACCTAACCACTGAAGTTATAATTACATCTAACTACAATACCTCAGCAGGTAGCTTTAGCGCTTGTAGCTTAACAGTAAATGCTGGCGCTATCCTAACAATAGACAACGGTACTTATATTGAAGTAGAAAATGACGTACTCGTTAACGACGGTGAAATTAGAGTTGAAACCGGAGGGAATTTTGTTCAAAATGATGATGCCGGAACTTTTACTCTAAACCCTCCAGCAACAGCCGTACTTAATAAAGTTACACCTGTAAAAAACGCATGGTATTTCTATACATATTGGAGCTCTCCCGTAGTTAACGAAACCATAGGTAATGTATTTCCTGATGTTGATGGAGACCGCCGTTTCTATTTTGATGCATCTGAATTTGTAGATACAAATGGTGATGATGTAGATGACAATGCCAACGATTGGCAACCTGCCCTTTCAAGTGACACCATGGTTCCTGGAGTTGGCTATGCTATTACGGCGGCAAGACTACACCCTTCAGGCGCTACCGATAGCGCAACTTTTGAAGGTCATTTTAACACTGGA
This sequence comes from Algibacter sp. L3A6, assembly GCF_009796825.1. Lineage (GTDB taxonomy): Bacteria > Bacteroidota > Bacteroidia > Flavobacteriales > Flavobacteriaceae > Algibacter. The sequence continues at coordinate 1,703,413 of NZ_CP047030.1, read as the reverse complement.
GACATTACTGTTGGGATAGCCGTAAACCCAGCCAACACTGGTGTAAACTGGAATTTTATCGGAAACCCATATCCTTCTTCTATAGATTTCACCGCATTTCAGGCAGCTAATTCTAGCCTAATAAGTGGAGCTGCTTATTTCTGGTCTCAAGCAACACCTCCAAGTGCAACAAACCCAGGGAACGAAGTTCTTAATTTTGATTTAAATGATTATGCTGTTTTCACCATAGGAAGTGGTGGAACGGCTGGTGGTGTATCGACAGAAATACCTACTGGTTATGTTGCTTCTGCACAAGGATTCTTTACGCCTGCCTTAACTACTGGTACAGCAACCTTTACTAACTCCATGCGAATGGCAGATATTACAAGTAATAATCAATTTTTTAAAGGCTCCGCTTCTAAAAATTTAAATAATACTCAAGATAATAAATTGTGGATTAATTTAACTTCTGGTAACGGAATCTTCAACCAAGTACTTATAAGTTATGTTGACGGAGCAACAGACGGTAACGATGGGATGTATTATGATGCCCCAAAAATTGTGTCTGGCAATTTTGCAGCGGCACTCTATACGCTAATAAATAATGATGAAGCCATGTATGCTATACAAGGTAAGAGCAACACTAGTATTAACCAAAATGAAATAATTAATCTTGGATTTAATACAAACGTAGAAGTTCCAACAATCTTTAATTTATCCGTAGCCCAACTACAAGGTGATTTTCTAAACAATAACACGGTTTATTTAAAAGATAATTTACTAAACATTACCCATAACCTATCAGATGGCGATTACAACTTTACTTCGGAAACAGGAGCATTTACAGATCGTTTTGAAGTAGTGTTCAAAGAAGAAAACACACTAACAGTTGATGATATTATTAATAACGAAAGTGCTTTTCAAATTATTCAACGTGATAGCGACCGTGTTACCTTTAAAACAGGAACGAGTGCTACTTTAAAATCGATTGCTATTTACGACTTGTTTGGCAGAAAAGTATATCAATTTAAAGGTGAAAATAGTTCGGAAACATTTAATTTTCCAAATATAAAAACAGGTATTTATCTCGCTAAAGCGGAATTATCTACAGGAGTAATAATCACAAAAAAAGCGATAAAAAGATAATTAGGCTTACACCGAAATTACAAGCTATACTTTAACGCCAAAATAACATTTATTCCAGCGGCTGCAATTCCAGATGAATAGGTTTTGTAACGCCGGTTGGTTATGTTTTCTACACTTGCGGAAATTGATGTTGATTTGCGCCATTGGTATTGCGTTCTTAAATTAAGCGTATACCACGCTGGCGAATACGGATTGCCATCAGCATCTAAAGCATAGATATAATCTTTTTCAATTTCCGAAGGCGCTAATTGATTAAAAGATAATTCGTTATTATAATTTGCAAAAGCATCAACTTTCAACTTGTTTTTAGTCCATGTAATGTGTGTGTTTCCAAAATATGGTGCAACATGCCTAATTGGAACTTCAATGCCTTCATCTTCTTCTGTACCACCTATAATGTTGTATTGCGAGGTAAGCTCAAGTTGTTTAGATAGTTTATACTTCAACCCAACTTCAAACCCGTAAATCCAAGCTTTAGATGCATTTTGAATAGCTTGTACGTTACTTAACTCACCATCGTACATAATTTCAGTTTCACCATTTAAACTATAATCGCGACGCACTAATGCGTTATCCAGATACGTGTAATACGTGTTTAAATCTAAAATAAGGCTTTCGTTAAAATTCAACTTCAGTCCCACTTCACCACCATAAGCATATTCAGGCTTTAAATTATCATTAGGCACTACAACAGATCCTGGTTCAGAATCGAAAACCTTACCAATATCATCAATATTTGGAGCTCTAAAAGCAGACGATGCATTTAATTTCCATTGCATGATCTTGTTTGGAGTCCAACTCACTCCAGCCGTTCCGGTAAGTGCACCTGCTTCGTTATTAGAAGCCGTAAAAGGTAAATTTAAATAGACATTATTCTCGGTAAAATCGGCCTCAGAAACCACATGGTTAAAACGTAAACCTGACTGAAATACAAATTTAGTATTCGGCTTATATTTTATACTTGAATACACAGCAGCAGATTGCCAAGTAGCACCATTTGGGTAACGCGAAACAGTTGGTTCTAATGTATTAGTCTCGAGATTCTCATCCTCTCCATCAGAAGTTACTTTATTATAAACGTACTCAAAACCATAAAAAAATTGTGTTTTGGAATCTAAAGTTTTTTCTAAATCTAAATTAAAGGAGTAAGCATCTACAGCCTCTTCTCGAATACTCCTGATAGACGATTGAAAATCACGATCCATTCTGCTTTCTTCAAAATTCTGATAAGCTACGGTTGCTTTAATTTTATCATACAAATTCGAATTACTGCTTAATTTAGTAACCTGTAAATTAGACATAAACCAGTTTTGTGGACCATAATTCCATTCTGCAGAACGCAGCGTACCACTACGATACCTGATTAAACGATCGTATCTTGGAATATTGGATGATGTGGTGTAAAACAAACCTAAATCGAAACTTAAATTTTCTAAAGGCTCATACCTCACTTTTTGCATTAAATTAAGCTGATTGTAACCAGAATATTTTTGAACCAAAGGATCGTTGTTTTCTTGAACAATATCTCCTTCTGCAGTGACTACAACATATTCGGGTCTTAAATAATCATCAGGTCCATTTTTTCCCATTTTTAAATCTCCAAAATCGGTAAAACTCGCACTAGTAACAAAACCCCAATTTTTGTAACCTAAATTCAAATCGAAATGCCCTGTTTTTTCGTTACTTGCAGAGGCATATCTCGCTACAACATTCGATTTTACTAAAAGCGAATCTGTATAAGACAATTGCGGTTTTTGCGTATAGAAACTCATAACACCACCAACGGCATCACTACCATAAATTACCGAACCTGCACCAAGTGTTACCTCGGTATTTTGAATTGAAAATGGGTCGATAGCTATTACATTTTGAAGGTTTCCTCCTCTAAAAATGGCATTATTCATGCGCACGCCATCTACCGTGATAAGTAATCTATTGGTTGAAAACCCACGTATCATTGGACTACCACCTCCCATTTGACTTTTTTGTACGTAAACTTGGCCTGTAGTTTCTAATAAATCGGCACTTGTTTGCGGATTAGTAAACTGTATATTTTTACTGTTTAGACTTACTATTTTTTGAGGAATATCTCTTTTGTTTTGCTGAAATTTTGAAGCTGATATTACAATTTCCTGAAGGCCTTCGGTGTTAGATTCTAGATATATTTTGTTTCTAGAACCCATGATAAGCTTAGTAGTTTGTTTTAAAACATGTGATAAGTGTTTAAAATAAATAACTTCACCTTCATCGAACTCACTTAAAGAAGCTTCGCCTCTAAAATTTGTAATCTCAGATTTAGATTTATCAACATTATATATAGCGACACCAAAAATAGGTTCTTGCGTAGTTTTGTTGAGCACTTTTACGTTTTGAGCAAAGCTTACACAGGTAAATAGAATGAAAAATATGATGTAAAAAGACTTCATGCTTAACTAAAAACTTGATTAAAAATTTTTAAGGATTTTGGTGTTTTAAAACTTCCCAAATGTAGTTCAAAATATAGCAAAATCATATTTAAAAACGATTGCCTTTGCCTTCCGTTAATTTTCACATTTTGCAAGTCGTTAAAGGTTGTTTCTAATAGTTTTTTAAGGAGATTTAAATCTTCACCTGCAATGGTATTTCGAATATCTTGTCTTACTTGAAATTTACCTTCAATTAAATTAAAATGATCTAATTCTCTATCCAAACTATCAGGATAAAAACCGAGATACTTTGTGAGATTGAGTAGAAACAATAAATGAAAATTAGCATAGTCACTTTGCTCATCTAACCATAACAGTGTTGTTTCTAAATATCTAAAAAGCGTTTCGTTTTGCTCCTCTTCGCGCAAAGCACTGCTTAAAACCTCGGATAAAAACATAACGATAGCACTTTTTAAAACATTGGTATGCAAACTACTATACAAATGATTTAATCGCACCTCACTTAAGCTTTGTAACGAACGACTATCTTTATAATTTACTGTAATATGTAACTGAGATAATAATTGAAAATATGCAATTTTAGCACCTCCTTTTTTGCTTTTTAAAACACCGCGAAGTAAAAAACTAACTACACCCAACTCTTCCGTGTAGCATTTAACTATTAAATCGTTGTCTCTATATTTTAGTTTAGAGAGCACAATGGCATTGGTTTTAACTAACATTACCTAACCACCATTAATTTTACAACCTTAGTTTCGAAGGTATCTAAATCGGAAATCATAATTAAATACACTCCGGAGGACACAATATTATTCGCCATGTTTTTTCCATTCCAAAACACAGTTCCTCCATCTATTTCAAGGTTGTAATTATTATATCTTAGGTTAATTCTCGATTGTGCCTCGGCTACCAAGTTTCCTTCAATATCGGTGATTTTAATATTTACGTTATCGGAAATATTTTTAATTTTCACCTTTTTTTCGACGATATCAAAATTTGGACGTACCGGATTTGGATAAGCATAAACAGTTTCTAAATCTTCTGACGAGCCCGAACCTCCAGATTTAAAAGATACTAAACCTCTATCTGTTGCTAAATAAATAATACTATTTGTTTCTTCTATAGATATTTCATTTATAGCATTTGAAGGTAATGGCGAATTATCTGTTGTAAAGTGATAAATAGTTTCTTGACCATCGGATGACAGATAAAACACACCAGCATCAACGGTGCCAATCCATTTATTATTTGCACCATCTACCTTTATGTCTGTAATGTATTGTTCCGAGAGAAGTTCTCGAGCTATACCATCTTCAAGAATTATAACCTCTTCTGTAGTAGCGCTTTCATCTGTAAAAAAGCTAGATGTGTTGTACAAAACTCTTAAACCTTTATCTGTACCAATCCATAATTGATTTCTATCATCTGCCGCCAAAGCTCTTACCGAATTAATAGGTAAGTTACCATCGACTTCATCTATATTCTTTAATAATGGACTTCCATTATTCTCATTAAAACCAATTAGACCTTTAGAATAGCTCGCGATCCATTTTGTGTTATCATTACCTATAACAACATCACCAAAACCTAAATTATCATTAATTACATCATCAATTAAAGACTCAAAACTATAAGAAGTCCATTGATTACTTGATGGATTAAACGACTTTAAAGGTCGCTCTACCAAACTAGTAATAGTCCACAACAATCCACTATTATCAAATTGAGAGCCACTAACCCTAATACTAGTATAATTTGGGCTAGATGCTAACTTAAGCGATTCTAGCCCACTATTGGTTTGATTATATAAAACAGCAGGGACATTATCATCAAACTCTAACAAACCTTGAAAAAAAGAACTAACGAAAGCTTGTTTATTATTTAATGGATTTACAGAAATAACATTTAAATAATTGGCTCCAAAAGCATCGCTAGTTTTAACATTAAACCAAGTATCATTACTTAAACGACTAACTCCCGCATTACTAGCTGAACGCGGAACGTAAGCCAAAGAATACCCACCATACGTAACCCAAACACCATTTACATCAGCTTGAATTGAAAATGGGGTATTCAATAAAGGTCCGTCTGGGTGAATTTCTTCATAATTTAAAGGATTTAAAATTGAAGTCGATAACACACCAAAGTTATCTGTACCAATATAGATATTATCAGCATCTATAGTTGCTGAGTTAAAGTTTGTATTAAAATCTGCGTTATCTGCAGCTTGTGCTAATAAATTAAAATCTATATCGTAAACAAAAACATTATTGTTTGTGGTTATTATTAGCTTCTCATTTAAACTAGTTGTTTTAAGCGGTGTATCAGCAAACACCAATAAACTGGTTAATACATCGTTATTAATCTCGTATAATCTTTTACCTGTATTTATAGCATATAATTTATTTTCGTTTGTTTGCACAGACAAAAAATCTTCATTACTTACTTGCTCCCAGTTTTTATAATCGATTAAATTAGGACTTGTAATAGGTGCTTTTTTTAATCCGCCACCATCAAGACATGCCGCATAAATATAATCGCCAAAAATAGTTGTTTGACTTACTTCTATTTGAATCCCTCCATCACCAATAAAATAAGTATCACCAAACTCCAATCGCTCTAAATCGAATACAGATATACCATAACCCGTAGATAGATATACATTATTTTCATTAGCGTTAATATGATTAATTTTTTTATCACCATCTAGAATTGTAGATTTATTCACAATATCTACCACTGTTAAAATATCATCGTCTTCGTCGAAAACAATTTCAATTAATCCATTTTCATAACCAACAACCAATAGCTCGTAAGCTTCACTATAGTATATAGTTGAAATGGTTTCACCAGACAAACCTTGTATTGTGGTAATTTCTTCTAAAGTTTTGGTTTGACTGTCAAAACTAAAGATAGCATTTTCTGAAGCTGCATAGATTTTGTTTCTTCCGGTGACAACCTCGTTTACCTGATTGTATGAAAAGTAACCCTCCCAGAGATTGGAGAAATCTTGTGCAAACTGCACAAGAGGCAACATATAAATTAAAAAAACTATAACTTTCTTAAACATCATTAACCTGTATCATAAAGGGCTAAGCAACTTACTTAAAACCCATATTTACTTTAAAATTGATCTGTAAAAAACAATTTAGAACTCATTTCGATTCAAATATATTTATAACTAACGAATTAAGCTTCAAAAAAATATATTATAGCCATGATTCTTTCATATTAATAAATAAAAAAGCCTTCTGCAAAACAGAAGGCTATATATTAAAAATTATGCTTTTATATTTTAAACTACACCTTGTGCCAACATAGCATCAGCCACTTTTACAAAGCCAGCAATGTTTGCGCCACGAACGTAATCTACATAGCCATCTTCATCTTCGCCAAACTCTAAACAAGATTTATGAATATCAGACATAATATCCTTTAGTTTAGTATCCACTTCTTCTCTGGTCCATTTAAAACGCAATGAGTTTTGCGTCATCTCTAAACCTGAAGTTGCTACACCTCCAGCATTAGATGCTTTCCCTGGTGCAAATAATATTTTTGCTTCATGAAATACAGTTATAGCTTCTTTAGTCGATGGCATATTAGCACCTTCACTAACACAAATACAACCATTTTTAACTAGAGCTTTTGCGTCATCTTCATTTAATTCATTCTGTGTTGCACATGGTAATGCTATATCACATTTAACATCCCAAGGTGTTCTTCCTTTTACAAAAGTTGCATTCGGGTAGCTTTCTAAATATTCACTAATTCTACCACGTTTAATGTTTTTCAAATCCATAACGAAGGCTAACTTATCTTCATCGATACCTTCTTCATCATAAATATATCCAGAAGAATCAGAAAGCGTAAGTACTTTTCCACCTAATTGTAAAACTTTTTCTGCTGCATATTGTGCTACATTACCAGAACCTGATATTACAACGGCTTTACCATCAAAACTATCATTTTTAGTTTCAAGCATTTTTTGTGCAAAATATACATTGCCATATCCTGTTGCCTCCGGTCTAATTAAAGATCCACCCCAAGACATTCCTTTTCCAGTTAATACACCAGTAAACTCATTTCTAAGTTTTTTGTACATCCCGAATAAAAAGCCAATTTCTCTTGATCCAACACCAATATCTCCTGCAGGAACATCGGTATTTGGGCCAATATGTCTAAACAATTCACCCATAAAAGCATGACAGAAACGCATAATTTCATTATCACTTTTTCCTTTTGGATCAAAATCACTTCCACCTTTTCCACCACCCATTGGTAATGTGGTTAAACTATTTTTAAAGACTTGCTCGAAAGCTAAAAACTTTAAAATACTCATATTTACCGTTGGATGAAAACGCAATCCGCCTTTATAAGGTCCGATAGCAGAATTCATCTGAATTCTATATCCTCGGTTTACTTGAATCTCACCATCATCATCTACCCAGCACACTCTAAACGTGATAACACGCTCAGGCTCAACCATCCTTAATAAAATATTCTTACCGTAGTATATATCGTGTTTAACAATGTACGGAATTACAGTTTCCGCAACTTCTTCTACTGCTTGTAAAAACTCAGGCTCATCACCATTTCGTTCTTTTACCAGGTCTAAAAACGCTTTAATGTTATTTTTCATTTATTATAAAATGTATTAAAAATTATATAATATACAATTATAGAGTGCAAATATACGTTATCTTTAAAAATATAGCTTAATTTTTTAAAAATTCGCAATAGAATATTCAATAACACGAGTCCACATGCTACAAACATTTGCTAGTTCCATCAGATTTTCTATATTTGCTTTTATTAATGCCTCAAAAACAGTATCTTAATTATGCTTAACTTAAAGCGTTTAGCTTGTTTTATTTGCTTGTTTGCCACCTATCAAACAGCATTTTCCCAATTGGGATTTTCACATGAAATCGGCGTTATAGCGGGTCCTGTTCAATTTAGAGCAGATTACGGCCAAAGAGATAACTCTAGTACAAATTTTGAAAATTCAGGTTTTGGAATCGGTATTGTGCACTATTTAAATTTTGCATACCGCGCCGACTGTAATTGCTACACTACAGAGTCTTATTTTAATGATCATTTTAAATTACGAAACGAAATATCATACAACAAAAGTAATCTAGAACATGTTGGCAGATGGGTTGATGCTAACAAAAACTCAGACGATGCAAACAGACTTAGAGGCCACGAAGGTGTTGCTGAAAATTTTGATATTGGTACGCAAATTGAATTTTACCCACTAAGTATTCGCGATTTTCAATCTTTTAGCCCAAGAGTAGCGCCGTTTGTTAGTTTAGGAATTCATTATACAGCCTTTACTCCTAGCGTAACCACAACTTATGCTAATCCAGATCCAACAGCAATTGGAGACGTAACCGATGCCAGTAATTTTTACTCACTTTGGGATCCCGGATCTGTAGATGCAACACCAGGCAGTACTTTTTCTACTGTAATGAGTGTTGGTATGCGTTACAAATTAGATCGCGTTTCGGATTTAATGATCGATTTTAGAGGCCAATTTTACTTTAGTGATTGGGTTGATGGACTTAATCACCAATTAGATTATAATAAAAACAACGATTGGCTTATGTGGTTTAACGTTGGTTATATTTATTACTTAGATTAATAAAACTCAATTTTATAAAATATTAAAAAGGCCTATATTTCGAAAAATATAGGCTTTTTTCATTTCAAACTTTCACTCATATTACAAAACATTTTCTATTATGATTTTCTAAATATTAATAGCTTTTAATATGGTCTATTCAAATGCAATAATTATCTTTAATGTTGCTAAATAATACAATCCATGCTTAAAATAAACACGCTACTTACAATTTGTTGTTTCACTCTATTTTTCAGTTGTAAAGATGATGTAAACACCACTTTTGAAGATATAAATATCACTACAGAAAACAATAATGTTGTTGAAGTTAACATACCTAAAGCCGTTGGTAACAAAACAGTTTCTAACGTTATTAATTCTGAAATAGAAAAAGAAGTGATAACTAATTTACACCTTGGAGAACCCAATGCTATTAATGCTAAATCTATAGAAGAAGGTATTAATAACTTTAACAAGGAGTTTGAAACCTTCCAAACCGATTTCCCTGAAATCTCTCAACCTTGGGAAGCTCAAATTGATGGCGAAATTATGTTTACTTCTCCAGAAATCATCAGCTTAGCACTAACATCGTATATGAATACAGGTGGTGCACATGGCATGCTTAAAGTTTCTTTCTTAAACTTTAATGCAACTACCGGAAAAACAATTCCGAATAAAAACCTAATAAACGATACTGAAGCTTTTAAAGAAATCGCGTTACCCTATTTTAAAGAAGCTACAAAAGACAAAGACATTTTTGAACCAGAATTAAATACTTTTAAATTACCCGAAAATATAGGTTATAACGAAGAAGGCATTGTTCTACTTTATAACGCATACGAAATTGCCCCATATTCAACGGGTATTATAGAATTCGAAATTCCTTTTAATGAAATTGAGAGTTACTTAGCCTTTAACAGCGCGCGATAAGGCAAGAATATAACCATAATGCATCCCTTCGTGAACTAAATCGAACGGTAATACATCATCAATACTTCTTAGTGTATTTCCTGTGGTAGACACAGTATATTCAGTATAATTTTTAAAAACACCTGCTTTATAATCTGCTTCTAATTGCTTCATAGTAGAAATTAATAAATCATTAATTTCATCAACTTCAGTTTGAGTAACATCACCTTCTGGTTTACTATCTTTTTTGTATTTACCAATCATCTCGTCACTAACAACCATTGGTAAGCCAGAAAGCTTATAAGCCAAAACTTGTGAAGTAACCACCATATGAGCTATATTCCAAATAATATTATTATTGAATCCTTCTGGAATTTTATTTAAATCCTCTAAAGTATTATTTTCAATATGTTTTTGTGCCATGGCACGAATATTAGCTAAAACGTCGAATGTAAATTGCATGTTTTTAATTTTTGCATAAATATACTTCTAAAACCAAAAACAGTCTAAACAATTAAAGCATATTCTCTAATAAATTCTAAAATGAATTGGTTTAAAACTGAAAATTAACGTTATTTTGCTTCAAACAAAAAGTCATGAAAAAAGTATATTATTTAAAAACGTGTAGCACTTGTATTAGAATTTTAAAAGAGCTTAATATTCCTGCCGATTATATACTTCAAGATATTAAAACAGAACCTATAACTGTAGCTCAAATAGAAGAAATGCAAGCTCTTTCGGGTAGTTACGAAGCCCTTTTTAGCAAACGCGCTAAACTTTACAAAGAAATGGATTTAAAAAACCAAGACTTAACAGAGCGCGATTACAAGCAGTACATTTTAGAGCATTATACGTTTTTAAGTAGACCTGTAATAATAAATGGTGATGCTATTTTTATTGGAAACTCTAAGAAAACAGTAGAATCTGCTAAAGGAAATCTTTGAGTTTTAATTTTAAACAACTTATTTTCTAATCACAGTTTTAATCATACTATGATCGGAATCTCTTGTGGCTATTTTTTCCGAATTTACCATAGTTAAATCTTTAGACACCCAAATATGATCTATAGACAACAACGGGAAATTCCAAGGCCAAGTTTCTCTAAAACCATTACCTTTTTTTGAAAAGAAGTGATTATAATTTTGCTCTAAACGATCTAAAAACACAGACTCGTAAGGCGCATTAAAATCCCCTAATACAATGGTGTTACTTGTATTTTGAATAATATTGTTCGCAAATTTAAACTCCCAAGCTTTAGGTACATCAAAACTACCTTGCATATCTACAGCATAAAACTGAATACCAGCAGAATTAAACTTCACTATTGTAGAGCTATATTTAGAACGTTGCTCCTCTTCGATATGAAGCGGTGTTTTTGAAAAAATCTCAATTTCGCCGTTCGATTTATAGAAATAATATTGAGGATATTTTGCTTTAATTTTATCGAAACTACGTTTTTTCGGCTCACTTAAAACCATTATATCCGGGATGGATTCGTTCTCTTTAAAAGCGGATTCAAACCCATCGTCTCTAGAGGCATTCCAAAATACAACTTCAACATCGGTATCTTTTACTTCTTCTGTAAAACTTATGCTAAAACTTCTAAAAAACCATACCAATAATAAAACACCAGCAAGAATAAGATTGTATTTTCTACGCTTTCCAAGGAAAACAGAAAACACTAAAACGATAGTAATTATAATGGGTAAAGGGAATAGATAAAACCAATAGGCAAATTTAAACGATGCATCTTTTACCAAAAAATGAAGTACTAATAAAGCAAGAACACATATTAGGTTTACTATAAATATGCCCGTACTTAAAACCTTAAGTATTATCTTAAACCAACGCCTTTTGCTACCCACCATGGATGTATTTCTATTTCTAAACGTTCGGCCTCAACCATTGGGTCGGCTTTAGCTAAACTATCGGCCATTTTTAAAGTTGGCACATTATATATGGTTATACCACTAATATCTCCATCGTCACCAAAAGGTCCCGAAATATCTGCATAACCTAACTCGTACATTTTTGATAAATGCTCTAGATGTAATTTTTGTAAACGCTCACTCTCTTCTTCGTTTTGCATTTTAATAGCGCTCTTTTTTAAAAAGGCCATAAAATATTGCTGCATTAACACAGTGTCTTTTGTTGCTTCATTAACATGCACATAAGTTTTAAAACCCTTAGCGGTTAACTCGTCTTTTATTTCTTTCAATGTTTTTTTAACAGGCTCTACTGGCACTTCAACTATAATAGTATCTGTAGTTTTTCCTGATTCCTCATTGTTAGAAGCTCCTTGCTTTGTCTCATTTTTACACGATACTAACAATAAAATGCATAAAAATGGTAGTATTAATTTTTTCATAACAAATAAATATTTAGTTATTTAATCCAAGATTTAAAAGGTTTTTTACTTAACTGCGAATTGTAATATTTCACATCTCCTGTAACTTCATTACCCAACCAATCGGGTTTTATATACGTTTCAGTTTCGGTATTTAGTTCGATTTCGGCAACAATTAACCCAAAATTATCGCCATAAAACTCATCGACTTCATAAATATGCTGTCCTAATTTTATTTCATAACGAGTTTTATCAATAATAGAAGGCTCACATAATTCTAATAAAGCTTCGGCTTCTTGCTTAGGGATTTCTTTTTCCCATTCAAAACGAGATAACCCACTCTCAGAACTTGCGCCTTTAATAGTAATAAAGCCTTGCTCCCCTTTTAGCCTAACTCTAACCGTACGTGCTTTATCGGTATTTAAAAACCCTTGACTAATTCGGGTTTGCTTAAAAGCTTCATCTTTAAAAGCTTCAGATTTTACTAAAAATTTACGTTCTATTTCTATCATAGAAAATTCCGCGAAAGCGAAAATATTTTAAAAATATTGAGTTTAGGAATTGCCCTTAAATATGAATTGATAAATTTACGCTATGTTAACCGATTTACCAATAAGAAAAATTATTCATGTGGATATGGACGCCTTTTATGCGTCTGTTGCGCAATTGGATAATCCTGAATTAATTGGTAAAGCCATTGCTGTTGGCGGAAGCGGCAGGCGTGGCGTAATTAGTGCTGCCAGTTACGAAGCCAGAAAATTTGGTGTAAAAAGTGCCATGTCTGGAAACTTAGCGATTAAGCTTTGTCCGGAATTAATTTTTGTAAAAACCGATTTTGAACGCTATATCTCTATATCTAAAAAGATTAGAAAAATATTTCTAGACTATACAGATTTGGTAGAACCGCTTTCTTTAGATGAAGCTTACCTTGATGTTACCCAAAATAAAAAAGGTAACCCGAGCGCCTCCATGATTGCCGAAGAAATTAGAACACGTATTTTTAATGAAGTAGGTTTAACAGCTTCCGCAGGAATTTCCATTAATAAATTTATCGCCAAAATTGCCAGCGATTACAATAAACCTAACGGACAAAAAACAGTAAATCCAGAAGAGGTTATTCCGTTTTTAGAAACGCTAGATATTAGAAAATTTTATGGTGTTGGTAAGGTTACTGCCGAAAAAATGTATCAAAAAGGCATTTTTACAGGCATGGATTTAAAACAGAAATCTATAGAATTTCTAGAGGAGCACTTTGGAAAATCGGGTAGCTATTATTACAACGTGGTTCGCGGTATACATACTAGTGAAGTGAAGCCAAACAGGATTAGGAAAAGCTTAGCCGCCGAACGTACTTTTAGTGAAAATTTATCTTCGGAAGTTTTTATGATGGAGAAATTAGAACAGATTTCTGAAGAAGTTACCAAACGCTTATTGAAAAGTAAAGTTGCAGGCAAAACAGTAACTTTAAAAATAAAGTACAGCGATTTTAGTTTACAAACACGAAGCAAAACACTTCCCTATTTTATAAGTGATAAAAACATTATTCTAGAAACGGCAAAAGATTTACTTTATCAAGAAAAAATGAGTAATTCGGTGAGATTACTAGGCATTTCTCTTTCCAATTTAAATACAGATACTAAAAAAGCACCAGAACCAAAAAGTGTTAGCGCACAGCTAAAATTTGGATTTTAAAAGTTTAAGATATTTATTAAAAATCACCAAAACTTAACTTTATTTAACAACTTCTAACCATTTTTTTGCTTATTTACTCATCTAATTGTATAAATCTAGGACATATCACTATTTAGAATAATTAAAAATAGACATAAAAAATTTGAATATTCTTAATGAGAGTTTAAAATTTCTTGCAAATAAAAAGTAAATCCACCTTTGCATTAAATTATCATCAAATCCACTATGTTTATTTGGACTGAATACAAATAAGAGTAATTTTGTAAAAAAATTACTCATGCCATCAGTAAAAACATTTTCAACTTTCTTATTGTTTTTCTTTAGCCTTTTTGCTTTCAGTCAAGAGGGAGATCTATATGGTACAGTTAAATTTGACAGCAACGAACCTGTTTCAGGAGCCTATATTATTTTAAAGGGTTCTAGTTTTCAAAAGGAAGCAAACTCTGATATTAATGGTGATTTTTACTTTGAAAATATTCCTTACGGAAATTATACACTTCAGTTTCATTCATTAGATGCTAAAGTTAAAACTATTGATATTACCATAAATACTCCAGAAAAAAACGTTGATGTTACATTAACTTTTGCCTCACATCAAGATTTAAAAGAAATACAAATTGCAGGTAAAACCCTTAAAAGACAGATTGAAGATAAAGGCTTTGCTGTAAATGTTATTAAAACAAAGGAAGCTAGTATTAGAAATATTCAAACAAACGATTTACTAAACACTACTGCTGGTGTAAAAATTCGTCAGAATGGTGGTTTAGGTTCCAATGTAGAATATAGTTTAAACGGCTTATCGGGTAGTTCTGTTAGAATTTTTATTGATGGTGTTCCAATCACTATGTATGGTTCTTCTTATAGTTTAAACAGTATTCCGGCCTCAATGATAAAAAACATAGAGGTTTACAAAGGTGTTGTCCCTGGGCATTTAGCAGACGATGCTTTGGGTGGTGCCATTAATATAGTACTTCATAATTCAACTAAAAATTACTTAAATGCTTCAGCTTCTTACGGATCGTTTAATACATTTCAAACCAACGTAAACGGCTTATATAGATTCGAAAAATCTGGTTTTACGGTTAAGGCGTCGGTGTTTCATAATTATTCTGATAATGATTATAAAGTTTCAGGGCGAAGCGTGGTTGTTACTGGTTTAGGTGGTGCACAAACCCCAATTACTGCAAGACGATTTAATGATGCCTACAGGTCTACAGGTGGCATGGCACAAATTGGTTTTACAAACGTAAAATGGGCCGATCAATTTTTTGTTGGAGTTACAAGTTCAGATGACTATAAAGAAGTTCAACACGGCGCTTTTATGACTATTACACCATACAAAGATCGTTTTTTAGAGTCCAATGCTTTGCTAGGTAATTTAATTTACAAAAAGGGAGACCTTTTTACAGAAGGTTTTGATGTCAATATAAATGCTTTGTACGGTAAACGAAACCGAACTGTAAATGATACCGTCGCTGCTGCATACAGTTGGAATGGCGAAAGAGCCGTAGATTTTAGAGGAGACGAATACGAATATACTTGGGGCTCTCAACAAGAAGGCGGACCAACTCTTGCTAAAATAGAAAGAAACGTCGCTGCTGTGAGAACCGGTTTATCTTATACCATAAACGAGCATCATAAAGTACTATTCAACCATGCATACTCCGGTATTGAAAGAGAAGATAGCGATGCCTTAAGGACGGTTTTAGAAAACACCTTCATGGGTACTAGAGATTTATATAAAAATATTTTTGCTTTAACCTACGAGTTATCTGCTATTAACAACCAATTAAAAACGAGCATATTTGGTAAACACTATAGCCAAAAAACTTTGAGTATCGATCCTGCCATTGCAACAGATAGTGAAGGAAATGATACCGTAGTTGATGAAACGGTAAAAGCCAACAACAAATACGAAGGTTTTGGTTTTGCCGCCTCTTATGCCATTACACCTACAGTTAGCTTATTAACATCGGCAGAAAAAGCGATAAGATTACCTAACGAAACCGAAGTTTTTGGTAATGATGGAGATAATGTTATTGCAAACCCAAGCTTAAACCCAGAGGTTAGCAACAATTTCAACTTGGGTTTTAGATTTGGTAGATTCAAAATAAAAAAACATGCTTTTACCATTTCGACCAATGCTTTTATAAGAGATATAAAAGATAGAATTGGATTACCTATAGAAACATCTTTAAACGTAGATGATGAATTAATTCTATATGTTAATCAGGGTAATGCAAAATCTAAAGGTATAGATGCACAGCTTAACTACACGTACAATAAAAACTTAGGTTTTAATTTTAATGTATCTCGTTTCGATTTAACAAGCGAAACTACCAACGGAACAGAATTCGACATTCCGAACACGCCATTTTTCACAATGAATGGTAGTTTAAGATATTCATTCAAAGAACTTATTCAGAAAAAATCTTTATTAAACCTTTTCTACTCCGTGTATTTCACAGACGAGTTTTCATACTTAGTGTCTCAAGGTTCTAATACCGTTGGTGACGATTTCTTTAAAGTACCCGAACAATTAGTTCATGATTTAGGCCTTACCTACTCATTTCCTAATAGAAGATTAGCGATGAGCTTCGATATTAAAAACATTTTCGACGAACCCGTTTACGACAACCTTTCGGTACAAAAACCAGGACGTGCTTTTTATCTTAAACTGAATTATACAATCAATAAATTTTAATTAACTCTAAAAACATGAAAAAACAAATTTTAAACCTTAAAACCTTAGCCTTGCTATTTAGTGTTTTATTACTAGCCTTTAGCTGTAGTGATGACGATTCTCCAAAAGAAGTTATAGATGAAGAAATTGAAGAAGGAAGTAGATGGATAACCGTCGCAGCCGCTAGAATGGGTGAAGAACCTGGCGATGGTAATGGCGGTACTCTAATTTACTCTGTTAGTAGTGAAGATGCTAAAGACCCAACAGTATCTATTGAAGCTTTTGAAAACGGATTTATTGCACCATCAAACAGAACGGCTCGTTTACAATCATCTGAAGATGGTAGTACTATTTTCAATATTAGCTACGCTGGTGATACTGGTGGTAACTATACCAAATATCTTGTAGAAGGCGGACAAACCTTTACACAAACAGGAACAGAAATCAGTATTGCACCTTACGTAGGAACAGCTCCAAGGTGGATTAAATTATTCGATGGAGACCAAACAGGTTCTGCTGTTTATGTTTCTACGGAACATGAAGCTGATGCTGATGGAAATTACACAAGAACTAATGCTACTATTGGTGTAGTAACTTTAGATTTAGAAAACTCGCTAATAAACAACTTCCAAGAGCACGATGTGCCTTTAACAGCTGAAGAAGAAGCTCTAGGTTACTATATTTCTAGAATTGATATGCCAACTTTAAATGCTGCTGGCGATAAATTATATATTGGTGCACGTTTAAGTAAAGTTGACCCTGCCACTACTGAAGGCGATAGTGATTATGAAATTTTAGGATCTAAAACGATTGTATTAGATTATCCATCACTTTTAAATCCAACTGTAATTACATCAACTGTAGGACACGGAAATACTAACGGATACCGTAGTATTAATGCTTTTCTTTATGACGGAAGTGTTTATCAAGCTAACCAAAGTGACCCAGAAGGTTCTCATATTTTAAAAATTAATGCAGATAATACTTATGACGATTCTTATGATTTTAATTTAGATGAAGCTTTAGGTGTTGAAGGTGCTTATATTCTAGCATGGAGACCGGCCTCTAACGGAAAAGCAGTGGTAGCTTATCATCATGATGGTTCTGCCGAAGGTGTTGCTGGAGCCCAAGGTTTTTTTGCTCTTGTTGATTTAAATGCTAAAACAGCTCAAAAAATTGAAGACATTCCATATCACGAAGATTTCTACTTATTCCAATACCAAGGTTTTGTAGTGGATGGAACAGAAATATACTTAACTCAAGCTCCTGTTGGACAAAATGGAAACATATATGTTGTAGATACCGAAACTGGTGTTGTAACAAAAGGTGCTGAATTAGTTAATGTAGAAGGAAGCCACTTTATTGGAACGTTCTAATAAACAAACCACATATTTACAAGCAAAAACGGCCAATAGATTTAAATCTATTGGCCGTTTTTAATATATAAAACTTAAGTTTTTAAAGACTACAAGTTGTAATTTCTGAAACTCTTAACGTATTAACCATTCCTTTATCTTGAATTGGCATAGCAGCTAAACTCACTAACATATCTCCAACTTCTAAGTAACCTTGTTTACAAGCTATAGCATTAACATCTTCGATAGTTTCATCAGTGCTAACAAACTTATCGTAATAAAAAGCACGAACACCCCAAAGTAAACTTAAACGCGTTAATATCCGCTTATTTGATGTAAATACTAAAATATGACATGATGGTCTCCAAGCCGAAATTTGAAACGCTGTATATCCACTATTTGTTAACGTAGAAATAGCACTTGCATCAATTTCGTTTGCCATAAGTGCAGCATGATAACAAATTGACTTAGTAATATATCTGTTCGTTCTAATATGTGGAGGTAATTGCGGTACTTGAATTAAATCAGAATCTTCAACATTCTTTAAAATGTTACTCATCTGTCTAATTACTTCTACAGGATATTTACCAACTGAAGTTTCACCAGAAAGCATTACAGCATCAGCACCATCCATAACAGAATTGGCAACATCATTTACTTCAGCTCTTGTTGGTGTTAAACTATCAATCATAGTTTCCATCATTTGCGTCGCAATAATTACTGGAATTCTAGCTTTTTTAGCACGTAAAACCAATTGTTTTTGGATTAACGGAACTTCTTCAGCAGGAACTTCAACACCTAGATCACCACGAGCTACCATAATACCATCACAATGTGTAACAATTTTATCGATATTCTCTACAGCCTCTGGCTTTTCTATTTTAGCAATAATTGGAATTTTATGCGTTCCGTGTTTAGCAATTAAATCACGTAACTGCATTAAATCTTCAGCATGACGCACAAAAGATAATGCCATCCAATCTACATCTTGCCCAATAGCAAAAATTGCATCTTCGATATCTTTTTCTGTAAGTGCAGGCTGAGATATATTTGTATTAGGAAGGTTTACACCTTTTTTAGATTTTAATGGTCCACCTTGAACAACTTTGGCTAAAACCTCGTTTTTTCCATTTGTAGAAACTACTGTGAAAAGTAATTTTCCATCATCTAAAAGAATACGTTCTCCTGGTTTTGCATCTTGTGGAAATCTATCATAAGTCATGTAAACACGTTCCTTATTTCCAACAAAACGTTCGCCTGTAGCAAAAATAATTTCATCACCCGGATTTACAACAACATCTTCTTCCATAACTCCTACACGAAGTTTTGGACCTTGTAAATCTGCTAAAATAGCAGCAGTAAAACCAAACTCTTCGTTTAACTCACGAATCATGGTGATACGCTCGGCCACATCTTTGTAATCGGCATGAGAAAAGTTAATTCTAAATACATTAACACCTTCCTCAAGCATGCCTTTTAATACTTCTTTTGTGCTTGTAGCTG